>RGCL01000015.1 GCA_009919175.1 Betaproteobacteria bacterium | reverse complement strand
TGCTGCAGCACTGGCAAGCAAAGCGCCGCCGCCCACCACCGCTGCTCCGGTCATGCTGATTCCAGCACCGGCGGCCGTCGCAGGCACTGATGCAACCCAGCCGATGGGTGAAAACCCACCGACGCTGGCCACCTGCGTTGTGGTGGCGCTTCCCATCGCCACGGTATCTGAGACATTGGAGACGCCAACAAACGCGCCGGGGTCACTGACCGATATGGGGCTTTCTGCCACCATGGAGCCGTACTGCCATGTGTTGAGTTGTCCAACAAATGTGTCGTTCAGCAGTTGGCCATTCCAGGACACCGACTCCAATTGGACATCCGACATGAGGTAGAAGCGCGAGATGCGGACATAGGTCGTCTCGCCATTGCCCACCAACAAGTCAAAGTTCAAGCGCTTGAATTGAAGCCCCTGGCTGTTTTCGATGGCCCCTTGAGCCAGCTGGTTGGCATTGGCTGTGATGACTGTGGTTTGGCCTTGGGCCTCGATCACCAACCGGTCGCCTGAGCTGACGGACACGTCTACGAAGCGATCGCCTGTCGCGTCGATGATCTTGTCATTGGGATGCTTGATGTTCTTTTTGATGATCTTGATGCGCATGTGAGACTCTTTTGCAAAGGCAGTTTGAAGGACCCAATCTCGAGCGAAATAGTTCTTTTCACTGAAGAATTGAGATCAATTTTGCACTTCGATACTAAAAAAATGGTCAATTCGCCTTTGAATATGGGGCCAAATTGCCATTCTTATTAATTTACAGATTGAGTAGGCTTTGCAAGTTTTTGATTATTAAAAGCTTATTAATTATCATCAAATGTAAATTAATTACAACATCATCAAAAAAAGGCCTTTGAGGTCAGGCTTTCCCTGCAATCCTCAAAGGCGCAAGCTGCCGGCTGCCCTAGGCCTCACAAGCGGGAGAGTCGCTCCAGTGCCGTACGCAGGGTTTCTTCTTTTTTGGCAAAGCAAAAGCGAATGACGCGCTGGTCAAAGCCATCGGCATAAAAGGTGGACATGGGGATGGCGGCGACGCCGATTTCCCGGGTGAGCCAGTAGCAAAAGTCGGACTCGCTGAGGTTTTTCTCGGGTACGCCCAGCCCGTCGATGCGCACGCTTTGGAAATAGGTGCCCTCGCAGGGCAGGAGTTCAAACTGGGTCTTGGCCAAGCCAGCCCGAAAGGCGTCGCGTTTGCGTTGGTAGAAAGCCGACAGACCCAGATAAGGCTCGGGGTTGGCCATGTAGCGGGCTATGCCGTGCTGCATGGGCGAGTTGACGGTGAACACGTTGAACTGGTGCACTTTGCGGTATTCGGCCGTGAGGGCGGCAGGGGCGGCGCAATAGGCTACCTTCCAGCCAGTGACATGATAGGTTTTGCCAAAACTCGACACCACAAACGTGCGCTCTGCCAAACCGGGGTAAGACGCTGCACTGCGGTGCACATGGGGCGCAAACGCCATGTGTTCATAGACTTCGTCGCTCACCAGCAAGGTGTTGGTCGTGGCCAGCAAGGCTTCGAGCTGTCGCATCTCCTCATCCGTCCACACCGTGCCACTGGGGTTGTGGGGGGTGTTGAGGATCATCAGCCGGGTTTTGGGGCTGAGGGCGTTGGCGATCGCTGCAAAGTTGGGGCGAAAGCTGCCTGGGTCCAGCGGGACACGCACCACGGTGCCACCCACCATCTCGATGTTGGGCTGGTAGCTGTCATAGCAGGGCTCGAGCACCAGCACTTCGTCGCCCGGCCTGACCGTGGCAATCACCGCATTGATGATGGCTTGCGTGGCTCCGGCCGTGATGGTGATGTCGCTGGCCGGGTCGTAGCGCTTGCCATACAGGCTGGCGATCTTGTCGCTCACGGCCTGGCGCAACGGCATCACACCGGGCATGGGCGGATATTGGTTGTGCCCATCGCGCATGGCCTGGTTCACATGATCGATCAGGGCAGGGTCGCAATCGAAATCCGGGAAACCCTGCCCCAGGTTCACGGCTTTGACTTGCGTGGCCAGCTCCGACATGGTGGCAAAGATGGTGGTGCCCACGCGGGGTAATTTGGTCTCGAGTACGGGCGTGCTCATGGGGATTTGCTGGATTCGGGTTGTTCGGCTGGCTCGGTGTTCATCGCGCTCTCGATGGCTTCGCGGCTCAGCTGCGGGCTCACCAACTGGGCGAACTCATACACGAAGTTGCGCAGGTAGCTGCCACGTTTGAAGGCCATGCGGGTGATGTTGGTGCCAAACAGGTGACCGGCAGGCCTGGCCACCAACTCAGGCGGCAGCGCTTCACGCAAGGCCACCTCGGCAATGATGCCAATGCCCATGCCCAGTTGCACATAGGTTTTGATCACATCGGAGTCGATGGCTTCGAGCACCACATTGGGCGTGAGTTGCTTGGCTTCAAACGCCTGGTCCACGCGGGTGCGCCCCGCAAACGAAGGGTGGTAGGTGATGAGGGCTTGCGAGGCCAGATCCTGCAAACGCAAGGTGTCGATCTGCGCGAGGGGATGGTCTTTGGGCATCACGATCATGTGTTGCCATTCATAGCAGGGCAAGGTCACCAGCTCGGGATAACGCGCCAGCGATTCGGTCGCCATGCCCACATCGGCCACTTCGTCGATGACCATGCGCGCGACTTGGCTGGGCTCGGCCTGATGCAGGCTCACCGTCACATCGGGATAGGCCTGGCGCAACTTGGCCACTGAAGGCGGCAAGACGTAGCGCGCTTGCGTGTGCGTGGTGGCAATGGACAAGGTGCCAGAGTCCTGACGGCTGTAGTGCTCGCCAATGCGTTTGAGGTTGTTGACTTCACGCATGATGATGTCGATGCTCTTGAGCACTTGCTCCCCAGGCTCGGTGACCCGCTTGAGGCGCTTGCCGTGGCGGCTAAAGATGTCCACGCCCAGCTCTTCTTCCAGCTCCAGGATGGCTTTGGAGACACCCGGTTGAGAGGTGTGCAAGGCCTTGGCCACCTCGGTGAGGTTCAGGCCTCGCCGGGCGGCTTCCTGTGCAAAACGAAATTGGTGAAGATTCATGCTCCCCTCTCAATGCCTCAGAACCAGCCAGGCCAAGGCGCCCAGCGACAGCAACGAATACAAAAGCCCTGGCGCGGCAGCCGACAGCCAGGGGGACCACGTGGTGAGGTTGCCCAAAAAGCCAAACACGTTGTTGAGCAGAAAAAACGAAATCCCCACCAAAACGCCAATGAACACCTGGGTGCTGATGTGCGCATTGCGAAAGTGCAGGAACGCAAAAGGCAAGGCCATGACCACCATCACCAGGCAGCTCAGCGGATAGAAGAGCTTGCGCCAGAATTCAATTTCATAGCGTTGGCTGTTTTGGTCGTTGGCCTCGAGATGGCGGTAAAAACGAAACAGGTCAATCGTGCTCATGCGCTCGGCCTTGAGCAAAGCGACTTCGACCATGGAGGGCAGGATGTCGGTGGTCCACATCAGTTCAGGCAGCTGTGTGCGCACCATGGGTGTCGATGCGGTGGTGGACGAGGTGGATTGAGGTGTACCAAAGACATTGCGTTGCACTTGCTGGAGCACCCAGCCATCGCCTTTGGCAGAGGGCTGTGCATGCTCGGCCACGATGAATTCGGCAAACATGCCGTTGTCTTGGAAACGGATGAGTTGCACGCGGCGCAAGTTGCCGTTGGGCTCAAGGCTGCCGATGTTGACCGCGGAGCGCAGCTGCCCTTGCTGTTCGCGCAGCCACGCGCCTGTGCTGCCTTTGGAGATCACGCCAAACGATTGCGAGCGGTGCAGCTGCGCCATGCGATCGACTTGGGGCACCAGGTAGTCCCCGACACAAAACGTGAGCACGGCAAAGGCCAACCCGATGCCCAGCAGGATGCGCACCGTGGCGATGGGTCCCAGACCGCTGGTGCGAAGGATGGTGAACTCGGAGTTGCGCGCCATGCGCGCCAGGACAAAGATGGTGCCGATGAGCACGGTGATGGGCAGGAGCTCATGCAAGTGGCCGGGGATGCCCAGCGCGCAAAAAATCACCGAATCGATGACCGTGTAGCCCCGGTTGGGTGCCGTACCCACCCATTTGAGGTCATCGACAAGGTCAAAAAAGAAAAACAAACCCAGAAAGCCCAGGGTGGCAAAGCCCACGGTGAGGGCAATCTCCCGGTAAAGGAGGCGAGTCACCACCCTCATGCGGAGGCCTCCAGGGATCGCTTGAGCGGGGGGATCAGCCGCCATTGGCGGTTCTTGGCCCACAGCAGCATGAAGAGCACGGCAAACGAGCCACCGTGAAAGAGGAGCATCCAGTGGAGGATGGAGAGGCGCTCCACCGCAATCCAAGCCTGACCCAGGTTGAGGAAATTGAAGTAGGCGATGAAGGCCAGCAAGGACAAGACCAGTGGTGTGTTGCGGTTGCGCCTTTGGCTGCCGCCCGTGAGCAGCAAGGACAGCAGCATGAGGTTCAGGCCTGTGAAAAACAAACCCAGGCGCCAGCTCAATTCACCCAGGTGCTTGGGCGTGCGCTGCTGGATCAACTCCAGGCTGGGGATGGCATTGGGTTGGCGGGTTTCGAAGTTGACGCTGGACTGTCCCACCACCACGTCGTATTGACGGAATTCACTCAGGCGAAATTCTTTGCTTTGTTGATCGATGTCGAGCCGCTGCCCCTGGTTGAGCGAGAGCACACGGTCCTCGCCCACCAGATTCAGCACGCCCGACTGGGCTGTGGTGAAGGTTTGTCGACCGTTTTCTAGGGTGGAGATGAAGACCTGTTGCCCCTGGTTTTGGCTGGATCCCTTGTCCACAAAGAAGACGCGTTTGCCGTTGGAGGATTCCTGGAACTCGCCCGGTGACACCCGCTGCAAGTCGCCGCGCTGTTCAAAGCGCTGCTTGATCTCCGAGACTTGCTGGTTGCACCATGGCCAGACGAACAGCATCATGACCATGCAAAGCAGCAAATAGGGCAGGGCAAACATCAGCAAGGGCTTGAGGAAGGTCGACAAACTTTGACCCGAGCTGAACCAGATCACCATTTCACTGTCGGCGTAATGGCGCGAGAGGGTGCTCACGCTGGCGATGAACAAACTCATGACCAGCAGCACCGGCACATTGGCCAGCAAAGAAAATCCCAGCACCAACCCCACCTCGGCGGCCGCGATCTGCCCCCTGGAGGCTTGCCCCAAAGTGCGGATGAGCATCACGGTCAACACGATGGTGACCAAAACGATGGTGGTTGCGAGGAATTGGCGGGCCAACTCTTGCCGCAGGGCAGATTGAAATATCATGATCAAAAGACTCAGACCTGCATTATGAACTTTGACCTCAAACCCATTTCCAAGCACCCCCTGCATCGCATCCATTCGGGCCTTCTGGTGGTCAGTGTGCCCGAGGCGGGCTTGGCCAAATCCCATCCCCTGAGTGCAACCCTGGCCAAGGCCGTGGCGAGCAAAGTTTTCGAGGGCAAACCCGGCCAGACTCTGGCCTTGTGGGAGCCAGCCGGTTTGGCCACCTCGCAAGTCTTGCTCCTGGGTGTGGGCAAGGCCACGTCTGCCCACTGGCGCAGCGCGGCGCTCAAACTGGCTGGCTGGATCAAGGACAAGTCGGTGACCCAGGTCGATTGGTGCCTGGATCCCAAGTCGCTCACCGATTGGGTGGCCGTGCTGCGAACCCTGAGCGACGGGCTCTACACCTACACCCACACCAAGCCTTCAGCCAAGGCCCATGTTGCCCATGTCAGCCTGTTGGTCTCCGATGTGGCCAAGGTCAAGGGCATGGTCAAGTCGGTGCAAGCCTCCCTCGCGGGCATTGCCCTGGCGCGGGAGTGGGGCAATCGCCCGCCCAACCACGCCACGCCTGCGCACTTGGGCGAAGCGGCCAAGGCCCTGGGCAAGCTCAAGAACATCTCGTGCGAGGTGCTCAACCCTTCTCAAATTGCCAAGCTCAACATGGGCGCATTCCTGGCCGTGGCCCAGGCCTCAGCCCAACCCGCAGCCTTCATCGTGTTGCACTACAAGGGCGCATCCTCCAGCGTGGCACCCACCGTCTTGGTGGGCAAGGGCATCACCTTTGATACCGGCGGCATTTCTCTCAAGCCGGGTGCGGGCATGGACGAGATGAAGTTCGACATGTGCGGCGCAGCCAGCGTGCTGGGCACCTTCAGGGCTTTGGCTGATCTGCAACCCAGGATCAATGTGGTGGGCCTCATCCCCGCCTGTGAAAACATGCCGGGCGGCAAAGCCGTCAAGCCGGGTGATGTGGTCACCAGCGCCAGCGGGCAAACCATTGAAATCCTCAACACCGATGCCGAAGGCCGGCTGATCCTCAGCGATGCCTTGTGGTATGCCAAGCGCTTCAAGCCCCGCGCGGTCATCGACATCGCCACCCTCACGGGCGCGTGCGTGATTGCCCTGGGGCATGTGCGCTCGGGGCTGTATGCCAACGACGAGGCGCTGGCCAAGCAACTGCTCAAGGCGGGCGAGGAGTGGGACGACCTGTGCTGGCGCATGCCTCTCGATGACGCCTATGCCGAGGGCCTCAAGTCCAACTTTGCCGACATGGCCAACGTGGCAGACCGCGCTGCTGGCTCGGTGACTGCAGCCAAGTTCTTGCAGCGGTTTGCGCCCGAAGCCCCCTGGGCTCACCTGGACATCGCCGGCACCGCCTGGAAAAGCGGCGCGGCCAAAGGGGCCACTGGCCGCCCAGTGAGCGTGCTGCTGGGTTATTTGCTCAACCAGGTTCATAAGCCCGCTGCGCGCCGATGACCGAAATCAGTTTTCACTTCAATGCGCCCAACAAGGTCGAGCATGCCCTCAAGGTCATGCGCAAAGGCCATCGGCTGGGGGCGCGCATCGTGATGGTGGCACCCGCCGAGCTCTTATCCCGCCTGGACCAAGGCTTGTGGGTGCATTTTGTTCAGGAATTCATTCCCCATGCGCGCCTTGGCGCTGCCCCAGAGGTGATCAGCCGCTCCCCCGTCTTGCTGGCCACCGCGCAAGACGACCTCAAGGCCTCGCCCCATCACGAGGTGCTGGTTTCTTTGTGCGACGAGGTGATCAATGGCTTTGGCGCGTTTGAGCGGGTGATTGAAATCGTCAGCACCGAAGAGGACGACCGCCAGCGGGCCAGGGCGCGCTGGAAGAGCTATGCCGATCGAGGCTTTGCCATCGAGCGGCTGGATCTGGCCGTGGCCAAGGAGTCGGCATGAGCCAGCCCATTCCACCGGATGTGGAAATCCCCACCCTGCATCAAACCGTGCCCAGCCACTGGCGAACCCACCCACTCGAAATCCCCTGGGTCACCGAGCGCGCGCCCATGCCGGACGCGGCCAAGTCCACCGCGCTGCAAGCGCCATGGGGGGCTGGCCCAGGTGCCGCCCTGTCCGAGGATGAGTCCCAGTCCTCATTCCAGCCCGCCATTGCTGCGCCCGATGGCGTGCCCTCAGCGGCCAGTGAACTCCAGGCGCAAACCGACCTCCAGCGCCAAGCGGCGGATCAGTCCGCCGAGTTTGAAATCGAACAATTGGTGAATCAGGTTTTGCAAGCCACCGCCGTGCATCCCCAGCAGGCCAAGGACCTGCAATCGGAGGCCGAGCACCAGGTGCTGGCCAATCAAGTGGTAGAGCGGGTTCAGGCTCGCATTGCTTCTCTGTTGCCCGATCTGGTGCATGAGGTGATGAGTGAAATTCAGCCCAGCCCCACGGATACTGGTAAACCCTCAGACCCTCAGGAATTGAAATAAATCCAGGGTTTCAGTGCAAAATTCCCCTTTCCATTTTTTGACACGAGGAATCTCATGAAATTTCAAGTCTCCCTTCTCATGACCGCTGTTGCAATCGTTGCAGTCGGCTGCGGCCAAAGCTCTGACGTGGTGAAGATCGGTCACGTCGGCCCAGTCAGCGGTGCCATTGCCCACCTGGGTAAGGACAATGAGAACGGTGCCCGCATGGCCATTGATGAACTCAATGAAAAGGGCATCACCATCGGCGGCAAGAAAGTCAAATTCGAATTGGTCGCTGAAGACGATGCAGCCGATCCCAAGCAGGGCACGGCCGCTGCGCAAAAACTGGTGGACTCCAAAGTCAATGGCGTCATCGGTCACCTCAACTCCGGCACCACCATCCCCGCCTCCAAGCTCTACAGCGATGCAGGCATTCCCCAGATTTCTCCCTCTGCCACCAACCCCAAGTACACCCGCCAAGGTTTCAAGACCGCCTTCCGCGTGGTGGCTGACGACACCCAATTGGGCAGCACCCTGGGCAAGTACGCTGTCACCGAACTCAAGGGCAAGAGCATTGCCGTGATCGACGACCGCACCGCTTACGGCCAGGGCGTGGCTGAAGAATTCGAAAAGGCAGTCAAGGCCGCTGGTGGCAACGTGGTGGGTCGTGAATTCACCACCGACAAAGCCACAGACTTCACCGCCATCTTGACCACCCTCAAGGGCAAGAGCCCCGACATCATCTTCTTTGGTGGCATGGACGCTGTGGCCGGCCCCATGATCAAGCAGATGAAGTCCCTGGGCATCAACGCCAAGTTCATGGGCGGCGACGGCATTTGCACGGGCGCTCTGTACAAACTCTCTGGCGAGACCATGGCCGATGACCAGGTGATTTGCGCCGAGGCTGGTGGTGTGGACGAAGCTGGCAAGAAAGCCCTTGACGACTTCAAGGCCGCTTACCAGAAGAAGTTCAACACCAAAGTGGAGATCTATGCCCCTTACGTGTATGACGCAGTCAACACCATGGTGAGCGCCATGCAAGCGGCCAACTCCACCAAGCCTGCTGACTACCTGCCCAAGCTGGCCACCATCACCCACCAGGGCGTGACTGGCACCATCGCCTTCGACGAAAAGGGCGACATCAAGAACGGTGCCTTGACCCTGCGCACCTATCGCGGTGGCAACCCCGTTGACCTCGCTGTGGTTCGCTGATCCAATCCACAGCCCCTGCAACCCTGACTCATCACTGGGTCAGGGCCATGAAAAAAGCCCCGCGAGGGGCTTTTTTCATGGCTGACACACTGAACTGAAACGGCGCGCAACTTCCATGGCCTTAGCCCATTTGGCTGGGCAACCACAGCGACAGGGCGGGGAAGGCAATCAGGATCACCAGCCTGAGCAAGTCCATGGCAATGAAGGGGATCACGCCTTTGAAGATGGTGCTGAAACTCACATCCTTGATCACGCTCTTGATCACAAACACGTTCATGCCCACGGGGGGATGGATCAGACCCAACTCCACCACCATGACCACGATGATGCCAAACCAGATGGGATCAAAACCCAACTCCAGGATCACGGGGTAGATGATGGGCACGGTCAGGATGATCATGGCCATGGCATCCATGAGGCAGCCCAGCACCAGGTACATGAGCATGATGAGCGCCAGCACCCCGTACTTGCCTACACCCAGGCCGGTGAGGAATTCGGTGACGTTTTGTGGCACCTGGGTGATGGTGAGGAAGTAGCCAAAAATCAGCGCGCCAATGAGCACGGTAAAGACCGCTGCCGAGGTGCGGGTGGCCGAGAGCAGGGCTTCGAGCATCTCGGCCTTGCCCAGCTTGCCACGCACCCAACCAATGAGGAAGGCACCCACTGCACCCACACCCCCCGCTTCGGTGGGTGTGAAAAGCCCAGAGTAAAGCCCCACCATGACAAACAGGAACAGGGTCAACGGTCCCCAGACCTCTTTGAGCCCGGCCATGCGTTCGCTCCAGGGTTTGACTTCACCCGCAGGCAGCAGGTGGGGGCGCCACCACACGATCACGCTGATGGTGAGGATGTACATGAGCAGCGCCAGGATGCCGGGGATCACGCCCGCAATGAAGAGCTTGCCAATGTCTTGCTGGGTCAGGATGGCGTAGACCGCCAGCACGGTGGAAGGGGGAATGATGATGCCCAGGGTACCGCCCGCAGCGATCACCCCGGTGGAAAACGATTGCGGGTAATTGAAGCGCCGCATCTCGGGATAGGCCACGGTGGAGAAGGTGGCTGCTGTGGCCACCGATGAGCCACACACAGCGGCAAAACCACCGCAGGCCAGGATGGTGGCCACGCCCAGGCCGCCACGCAAATGGCCGATCAGGGCATTGGCCGCACGAAACAGTTCACGGCTCATGCCTGAGACCGTGACCAGAGACCCCATGAGCATGAACATGGGGATGACGCCGAAGTTGTAGTCGGTGACGGTGCGCATGGAGGTCTGGCCAATGAGTTTGAGCGCCGGCCCTGAGCCCGACAAATAACCAAACCCGCAGACCCCCACCAAACCCATGGCCATGCCAACGGGCACGCGCAAGAGCATGAGGGCAAACAAAACGACAAAGCCAATGATGGCAACTTGGGTGGGGCTGAAGTCCATGGCTTACTCGCTGACTCTGGCTTCGGGGTGTTCTTCGATGGCGTCGGGTTGGAAGAGCAACCGCCAGGTGCGAATGGCGATGAGCAACACCGCGCAGGCATCCCCCAGCCAGGCCACGGCAAAAAACGGCCAGACGGGGATTTGCAGGTCGTAGGTCTTGACTTCGTCGGCCAGGGTGAGGGCGACCTTGTCAAACAGCATGATGGTTTGCACGGTCACCACCAGCAGCAACACCAGGGTGGCAAACACATCGATCCAGCGCTTGTATCGGGCAGAGGCCGCGCTCCAGAGCAAGTCCACGGTGATGTGGCCACCCCGATAGCTGGTGGCCGCGATGCCCCAGAAGATGAGGATGCCCAACAGCATGCGGCCAATGTCGTAGCTGTCGGGGATGGAGGTGCTGAAGACTTTCCTCAGCAGCACCGCCACAAACACATTGAGGGCAACCAGTCCCACAAAAAACGCTGCCGTCCACTCGATGGTGTCGATGATGCGATCAAACGGGTGCTTGCCAGGCTTTGCAGGGGTGGGCATGGTTGGACCTCTGAATCAAGACATCACATGCCGGACTTGTATTTGCTCAAGGAATCCTTGAGCGACTTGAGGATGGCGTCTGGGTTCTCGCCGCGTTTTTTC
The DNA here is from genome assembly GCA_009919175.1 of Betaproteobacteria bacterium. Classification (GTDB taxonomy): domain Bacteria; phylum Pseudomonadota; class Gammaproteobacteria; order Burkholderiales; family Burkholderiaceae_C; genus Limnohabitans. The sequence goes on along the minus strand of RGCL01000015.1, from coordinate 39,955 downwards.
ACGTCCTCAGCCCAAGTGCTGAACACCGGTGCCACCGCCTTGCGCCAGGCCTCGGTTTGCTCGGGTGTGAGTTTGTAGACCGTGTGGTCGCTCATGGCTGCCATCTTGGAGCGGCCAGCTGCCTCGTAGTCTGCCCAAGGGGTGGCGACCTTCTCTGCCCATTCGGTGGTGCAGTGGGCATCCACGGCGGCTTTCTGTTTGGGCGAGAGGCCTTCGTAGCGCGATTTGTTCATCACCCACACAAAAGGCGTGGCATACAAGGGCATGTCCATGTGGAATTTGGTGACCTTGTCGATGCCAAAGAGCAGGATGGAGCCCCAGGGGAAGGTGATGCCGTCGGCCACACCGCGTTCGAGGATCTCGCGGGCTTCGGGGGCAGATGACTGCACATTGGTGCCACCCAACTGGGTCACCATCTGACCCACCACCGAGGTGGCCGGGCGGATCTTCATGCCTTTGAGTTCATCGGGGCTGACGATTTTCTTTTTGGCGTGCAAGGCGCCGGGATCATGCACAAAGGCAAAGCAGTAGTGCACGTCCTTCATTTCCTTGGCGGCATAGGCGCGATACCAGGCGTCCACGGCAGCGGAGCCACCCTTGCCGTTGGCAATCAAAAAGGGCAGGGAAGCCGCAGCAAACACCGGGAAGCGGCCAGGCTGATAGCCGGGGTTGACGTAGGCAAAGTCAGTGATGCCGTCCTTGGCCATGTCGTAGTGATCCACCGCCTTGCCCAATTGTTCCGCTGGGAAGAGGGTGAAGTTGAGGCTGCCATCGGTGGCGGCCTTGAGGCTGTCGCCCCAGGCCTTGAGTGAGGGGTTGAGGGCATGCTGACCTGGCACCCAGCTCGAGAATTTGAGGTTGACGGCTTTGTCCTGCGCCTGAGCCTGGCCGCTCAGGCCAAGACCCACACTCATGAGCAAAGTGGAGAGCAGAGGCAATGCAAGGCGTTGAAAAGTGGTGGATGACATGAGGGCTCCTTGGGTTGAATGATCGGGGGTCAAGCGGTGCCGGGTGTCTTTGATCTAGGCATCCAGCGAATGGGTTGGGCCACGGGCGCCAGGGTCGGTGCCTGGTGCGCTTGCAAGGCGGCGTTGAGGGCGCGCACGCCCGCTTCGGCAGAGCTGGCCTTCAAGGCCGCGCGCAAGGCCAGGGTGCGCTCGCGCAGCGACAGGCTTTCGTTGAGCGCCACCTGCTGGAGCAAATGCTCAAAGGTGGACATGCTGCGCGCATGGGTTGTGCCAAAGCCTTTGATGAGGCGACCCAGGCGGGCCATTTCCAGGGCGAGTTCGGTGGAGACCGCCATGGCCTGCAACACGGCGGACAACCAGGTTTCGATGTCGCGCTGCACTTGCCGGTGCTCATGCCCCAGGGGGCGCAGCCAGCGCAAGGACGCGAGCAGGCGCAAGGTGAGCATGCCCGTGGGGGTGTGGGTTTGCAGCCGGATGGCCTTGGACCAGGCGGGCAGGCCGCGCAATTGCCGGCGTCGGTCCCAGGCCAAAGCCATGCGGGCCAGGGGGGAGGGCAGCAGGGCACTGAGCTCGGGCACACCAGGCTTGAGGAATTCCTCCACCTTGAGCAGTTGCCCAGGTTGAAACCCAGTTTCATGAACAACACGCTGCCAGCGTTCACGCCGTGACTTGAGCCTGGCCACCTCGGCCACATCCTCGTGCATCATCCACAGGGCCAGCCAGGGCATGAGCGCAGGCGCAATCGGGTAGCCCATGGCAGCGGCCTCGGCGCTGCGGTGTTCGGCGCTGATGATGCGCTGCATGCGCTCGCGAAAGAGGCGCTCGTAGGCGGCGTTCTGGTAGGTGCGCATGCGCTGCGCGGTGGACTCCATGAGGTGGTGAAAGGCCAGCACCTTGTCGGCGCCATGTTCGGCCTGGGGCGTGGCGGCCTCAGTGTCCTGGTCTGTGGCCGCCCCTTGCAGGCTCATCCACCCCAGCGCAAAGCCATTGAGGTTGGCCAGCACTCCGGGTGACTGGGGATCGCGCTCACCGCGGATGGCCGCCTCGTAATGCGGCCTGCCCAGGGGCAAGACCCCGGTGGCGGCAATGGCGCCCAGCAGCACGGCGCTCACCATGGTGTGGGCTTGCTTGGCCAGGGCGGTGAAGTCCACCGCATCCAAGCGGCGGCAATCCGTCTGCACCAGTTGCAGCAAGGCCTGCTCATCCATGCGCCCGTCGCCGGGTCGCATGCGCTCGGCCACGGTCAGTGCCCGCTGGGTGGAGGTCAGCACCCAGGTGTGCTCGGCGCTGGGCATGCCCAGTTGCACCTGGCGGGCGGTTTCCAGCAACTCAGAGGAGACCAGCAAATCGATGCGCCCCGGCAAAGGGTTGAGGCCAAACACCAGCGAGGCGCTGTGGTCCTGCTCAGACACATCCACCTGGCATTCAAGGTAGTAGGTGGTGGCGCCGGTGCGCTGGGCCACGCCCGGCACCGAGGTGGCCTGCATGGGCAAGCGGGCAAGGCGCGCCGCCTGCACCAGCCAGTCGGTGAGCACGCCACCGCCTTCACCGCCCAAGGCGCAAATCAGCAAGGTGATGGGGCGGCGGGTCGTGCTCATGCGGTTTGCATCCATTGAGCCAGGCGGCTTCTCAATCCATGCCAGGCCGATTCGAGCAAGCCTGGGTGCTGGATGACCTCGGCTTTGTAGAAGGAGGGGCACAGCGCCGCCGCATGGGCGTTTTCGCCGCACAGGCCGCAGCCCACACAGGTGTCGAGCACCGTGGCCACAGGGTCGGTTTTGAGCGGGTCGGGGTTGTCCTTGAGGGTGAGGCTGGGGCAACCCGACAGCCGCATGCAGGCATGGTCGCCATTGCAGACGTCTTCGTCCACACCAAACTTGACGCGGCTCACACGCTGACCCGAGTGCAGCCGCTGATCGCGCCAGGGCTTGAGGCGGCGCTGGCGTTCGAGTTGGCATTCGCCTTCGGCGACGATGACTTTGAGGCCCTTGAATGGCGAGTCAAAGGCTTCGATGAGGGTGGCGTTCATCTGCGCCACCGAATAGGAGGACACCGTGCGCATCCACTTGACCCCCAGGCCCTGCAAGGTCTGTTCGATGGTGGCGTTGGTGTGCGCCAAACTTTGCGCCGGATTGGCCGATTGCTGCTTGGTCCGTTCGCTGGGCGTGGAGACGATGTCTTGTGTGCCAGTGGCCGAGGTGTAGCCGTTTTTGAAGATCACCAGCACCGCATCGTCGCCATTGAAGAGGGCGCTTTGCACGCCGGTGAGCAAACCGTTGTGCCAAAAACCGCCGTCGCCCATGAGCGAGAGCACGCGCTGTTGCAGGTGCGGCGAGACCCCGGCGCGGCTGGCCAGACTCATGCCATAGCCCAGGATGGTGTGGCCGGTGTGAAAAGGCTCAAAGGTGCCCAGGGCATGGCAGCCAATGTCAGCCGCGACATGGATGGGACCCAAGGCCTGACGGGCCAATTCGATGGCCGAGAACACGGGGCGCTCGGGGCAGCCAATGCAAAAGCTGGGTGGGCGCGCTGGCAGTGGATGGCTTTGCTGGGCAAAGTGTGCGCTGGCGGCTTGGCGGCGGTCCTGGTTGCCCTGCAGCCACGCGCGAACGCCCGCCTGATCGCCCAGATCGGGCGCGACTTGCTCGAGCAGCTTGAGCAAGCCCGTGGCCAACACCTCGGCGCTGTACTCGCCCGCACGCGGCAGCACATCCTTGCCATGCAGGTGCACGTGCACGCCGGCGCGGCTGAGCTGCAAGGCCAGGTCCTGCTCGATGTACTCGGGCTGACCTTCCTCGATCACCAGCACGTGCGCATGCGCGCGGCAAAAGCGCTCGATCTCCCTGGGCACCAGCGGATAGGTGACGTTGAGCACGTGGATGGGCAAGGGGCTCTTGCCCTGGGCATCGGCTAGGCCAAACTGCTGCAAGACCCGGATGAGGGTGTTGTAGAGCCCGCCCTGGACGATGAGCCCCAGGCGCTGATCGCTGCCGGCAAAGGTTTCGTTGAGGCCATGCGCTTCGATGAAGGCCTGGGCTGCGGGCAAGCGTTCGGTGACTTTCCTCACCTCCTGACCAAAGGTCACGGGCGGGTGAGCCAGCTTGGCGTAGTCAAAGGGCGCGGCCTCGGACATGGGTGCGCGGGTGCTGATGGGGGAGGGCTGGTTGTCTTTGGCCTCGAAGCTGCCGCGCACATGGCAGGCGCGGATGCGCAGTTCCATGAGCACGGGCATGCTGCTGGCCTCGGACAGTTCAAAGCCTTGGCGGACCATCTCGACCATCTTGGGCAGATGCGGGCGCGGATCGAGCAGGCACATGCAGGACTTGAGGGCATAGGCGTGGGTGCGCTCCTGGATGACCGAGGCGCCCTCGCCATAGTCTTCGCCAATGATGGCCAGCACCCCGCCGCGAACGCCGGGAGAAGACAGGTTGGACAAGGCATCGGCAGCCACATTGGTGCCGACGATGGACTTCCAGGTCACCGCGCCCCGCAGGGGATAGTGGATGGAGGCGCCCAGCATGGCGGCGGCCGAGGCTTCGTTGCTGCACGCTTCGACATGCACGCCCAGCTCGCCCATGAGCTCGCGTGCCTGCACCATGACATCCAGCAAATGGGACACTGGCGCGCCCTGATAGCCACCCACATAGGCCACGCCCGATTCGAGCAACGCCTTGGTGATGGCCAAAATGCCTTCACCATGAAAGGTGTGGCCTTGCCCCAGACGCAGCGATTCGATTTCCTGATGGAACGAGACTTCCATAAGGGTGGAATCATGGCATCAAATGCACGGCGCTTGCCTCACAATCCGACCATGAAAACCCTAGGACTGTCACGCCGATGAACCCCTTCACCATTCCCTTGCCCACGTTGGAGCATGTGTGCGACCTGGCCGTGCGCATCGATGCCCCGGTTGAGATCGGCAACACCCCCATGGGCTTGCGCCGCATGATCCCCATCACCGGCGGCGAGGTCCAAGGGCCACTGATTAAGGGGCGGGTGGTGCCAGGCGGTGCCGATTACCAGCTCATCGTGGCCGATGGCACCCTGTCACACCTGGATGCGCGCTACGTCATCGAAACCCACGATGGCGTGCGCCTTGTTGTGTTCAACACAGCCATTCGATACACCACCAAAGAAAACGCCTTGCGCATCATGCAGGGGCAGGCGGTGGACCCCGCTGCCGTGTACTTTCGCTGCCAGCCGCGCATGGAGTCCACCCACGCCGCCTACGACTGGCTCAACCACACCATGATGGTGGGCACGGGCGTGCGCAAGCCCGACGGGGTGTTTCTGAGCTTTTACCGTTACTGATCAGGCCGCGGCGGTAGCGGCTTTGCGCCGCGCCCACTGCATGGCCACGGCCACCGCAAACAAGGCTGCGCCAATCCAGTCGGTGAGCGAGCCAGGGTAGGTGAGCAGCAGGCCGCCCACCACCATGAGGACGCGCTCCACCCAGTTGGTCTTGACGATGAACCAGCCCTGCAAGCCGCCGGCCAGGGCCACGATGCCCACAATGGCGGTGAGCGTCACCTCGGCCACCTGGTAAAAGTTGGCGTCGCCCAGCTTGGCCCAGGAGCCCATGAGCAGCAAGGCTTGACCGGCTGGGTCCAGCACAAACATGAAGGGCACCAGGATGGCGGGCGTGACGTACTTCCAGCTTTGCAAGGTGGTGAGGTAGGGGTTGCCTCGGCAAATGGCGGCGGCGGCGAAGGGCGAGAGTGCCGTGGGCGGTGACACCTCGGAGAGCACCGCGTAATAAAAGATGAACATGTGCGCGGCATAGGCGGGCACGCCCAGCTTGATGAGGGCGGGCGCAGCAATCACCGCACAAATGATGTAGGAGGCTGTGACGGGCACGGCCAAACCCACGATCCAGACGATGAGTGCGGTGTAGACGGCCGTGAGCACCAGACTGCCACCGGCCATGTCCAGCACGATGCTGGAGAACTTGAGACCCAGGCCGGTGAGCGTGACCACACCCACGATGAGGCCGGCACTGGCGCACACCACGGCAATCGACAGGACCTGAGTGGTGCCCCCCGACAACGCCTTGATGAGGTTGGATTCATAGATGCCCCGCCAGAAGGGCACCTGGCGAGTGAACAAGCCCCAGGGCAGGATGGCCGTTTCGGGGCGCAGCATGCTCGAGAAGGCCGACAGGACCGTGGCCCAAAACACCGCCATCACGGGCGAAAAGCCCCACATCATGAAGGCGACGATGGAGACCAGCGAGAAAAAATGGAACCAGTAGGTTTTGGCCAATTTCCAGGCGCTTTCCACTTTGTCGCGCATGCCCTCGGACATGTTGTATTTGCGAGCGTCGATTTCCACCATCACAAACAGGCCCAGGTAGAACAGCACCGTGGGGATGGTGGCCATCACCAGCACATCGAGGTAGGTGATGCCCAGGAAGTCGGCGATCAAAAACGCAGCCGCACCCAGTACAGGTGGCGAAATGATGGCGCCCAGACCCCCGGCAGCCAGCAAGCCTCCTGCCGCATTTTTTTCATAGCCCACGTCTTGCAGCATCTTGCCCGCCACCGAGCCCACGGTGACGGTGGTCGCCACGCCTGAGCCCGAAGGACCCCCCAGCAAAAACGACGACAACACAATCGTGCGACCCACATTGGAGGGCTTGCCGCCCAGCACCGAGTAGGACCAGTCGATGAAGAACTTGCCCGCCCCCGTGAACTGCAAAAAGGCGCCAAAGATGGTGAAGAGGATGATCAGGGTGGAGGACACATCCACCGCCGAGCCATAAATGCCTTCGAGGGTCATGTACATGTGGCCAATCAGGCGCCCCATGCTGTAGCCCTTGTGCGTCCAGGGCTCGGGCAGGTAGTTGCCAAACAGCGCATAGGCGAGAAACGCGGCGGTGATGACCAGCAGGATCCAGCCGTTGGTGCGGCGCAAGGCTTCAAGGATGAGCAGGATGAGGATCACGCCCCAGGCGATGTCGGATTGAATCGGGTTGGTGTTGCGCTCGAGGAAGTCCTCGCCCCCGCTGACGATGACAAAAAACACGGCGATGGCCAGGCCAGCGGCGATCAGATCCCACCACATGATGCGGTTCACATAACGCTTGCTGATGGGCATGATCAAAAACGTCATGGCCAGCACCAGCGACACGTGCAAGGGGCGCATGGTGGAGGTGGGCACGATGTCGTAGGCCGCGTACAGGTGCACCAGCGACATGAACACGCAGGCCAGGGTGATGAACACGCCCCACCAACCTCCAAACTGGCTTTGCGTGCCTTCTTCTTCGGCGATCAGGTCATTGAGTTGCTGTTGGAGTGCGGCATCGTCTTGTGGGTTGCTGGAAGATGTGGGGGTGCTCATGGAAGCTCCAAAACAAAGGACCTCGCGAAGAGGTCCAAGGGGTGTTCGTCAAGTGTGCCGGGATCAGTTGATCTTGTGACCTTTTTCGGCGAAGTACTTCAGGGCGCCTGGATGGAAGGGCACGGGCGACGCGGCCTGGACTTGCTTGTCCATTGCGATTTCACCCGCTGCCTGGTGAACCGTTTTGAGCTCCTCGCGCTTTTCGATCAGGGTCTTGACGATTTTGTAAGCGGTTTCATCGGACATGTCGCCCGACGTGACCAGCACATTGGCAATGGAGGCGTTTTTGTTGTCGTTGGCCATGCCCTTGTAGGTGGATTTGGGGATGGTGTCGGCGTAGTAGAGGTTGCCGTATTTGGCGTTCATCTTTCCGACCACCTCAGCGTGATCCACCATTTGGATGGTCAGGCCCGGCGTGTTGGCCAGGTCAGCGACTGCCGCTGTGGGCAGCCCGCCCACCCAGGCAAAGGCGTCGATCTTGCGGTCTTTGAGCGCGTTGACCGATTCGGCCACGCTCAGGCGTTCGCGCTTGACCTCGACCCCGGCCGCTTCGAGCATGCGGCTGGCCATGACTTCGGTGGCCGAGCCGATGTCACCCACCGAGACTCGCTTGCCCTTGAGGTCTTGCAAGGTTTTGATGCCGGTGTTGGTGGTGGTCACCACGTGCATGCGGTTAGGGTAGAGCACCAACAGGGTTTTGACGTTGACCTTGGCACCCTGGAACTTGCCCTCGGCGTTGGCTGCATCCTTGACCGCATCCACCATGGTCATGCCCACATAGGCGTTGCTGGTGGCAATGAGCTTGAGGTTGGCCACCGAGCCACCCGTGACTTCGGCCGTGGCCTGCATGCCCGGCACGTGCTTGGACAAGGCCGCTGCAAAGCCGCCGCCCAACGGGTAGTACACGCCGCCCGTGCCGCCCGTGGCGATGGAAATGTTTTGAGCCTGGGTGGCTGCAGAGGCCAGAACCGCGACGATGGCCAGCCAATGTTTGAAACGCATGTGGATCTCCCAAGGGTTTACGCTGAGTTGTGAAGACATGTATTGCAAATGACAGACAGGACATGGTCATGTGTGCCTTGCCGCGTCAGAATCTAGCATCCTGCATGCGCTTTCCAAACCGTAATAACCCTTTCAGATGTCACCCATGAACCAAGAAACCCCAATGCCCCCCAGTTTTGATCTGAGCCTGGACCCCCGCATCGTCGAGCAACTCCAGCCTGTGACCACCGCCACGCTGACCACCGTCTTGCTCAAAAAGGGCTTGCGCAATGTGTGGATCCGGGGTGCGCGCCCGCTCGAGGGCGGCTACGGGCGCACGATTGCCCGCGCATTCACGCTCCGCTTCGTGCCCTCGCGCGAGGACTTGGCCACGCCAGAGTCCTGGTCCTCGCCGATTTCCACCCGCGCGGCCATCGAGGCCATGCCCCTGGGCTGCCTGGCCATCGTCGATGCCATGGGCGTGCAGGACGCGGGCATCTTTGGCGACATCCTGTGCGCGCGCATGGCCAAGAAAGACATTGCCGGCCTGATCACCGATGGCGTGGTGCGCGACCTGGACGGCGTCTTGCGCTCGCGCCTGAAGGTTTGGTGCAGCGGCGTGGCCGCGCCGCCCTCGGTGGCAGGCCTCACCTTTGTGGATTGGCAGCGCCCCATTGGCTGCGGCGGTGTGGCCATCTTTCCGGGCGATTTGCTCGTGGCCGATGCCGATGGCGTGGTGGTCATTCCCTGGGCCATGGTCAATGAGGTGGTGCCCTTGGCCGTCGAACAAGAGCGCCTCGAAGGCTGGATCATGAGCGAGGTCGAAGGGGGCGCTGCCCTGCCGGGGCTTTATCCGCCCAATGCCACCAACAAAGCCCGCTACGAGGCCCATCAGAAGCAGTCTGGATAAGCCCCAAGCCCGCCATCAAATTGTTTTTCCGCTGTCATCAGGAGTACCCAGGATGCGTTGCGATGCCCAAACCCTGACCCAACATGCCATTGCATTGCTGCAGGCAGTGGGCATGCCCGAGGACAAAGCCCACGTGGTGGCGCACGTGCTGGTCGAAGGTGATTTGCTGGGTCACTGGACCCATGGACTTCGCCTCTTGCCCGCCTACCTGGAGCACATCCAGGCGGGGGGCATGACGCTCGAGGGCGATCCCGAAGTGATCAGCGAACGCGGCGTCGTGGCCTTGTGGGATGGGCGTTGCCTGCCGGGACACTGGCTCACCTTCAAGGCCATCGAATGGGCCAGCGAGCGGGCCAAGCTGCAGGGCATGGCGGCGGTGTGCATCAAGCGCACCCACCACATCGCTGCGCTGGCGCCCTATGCGCGCCACGTGGCGCAAAATGGGCAGGTGCTTCTGATGATGACCTCGGCGCCGCTGGGCGGCTCCGTCGCGCCCTTTGGTGGAACCGAAGCCTTGTTCTCGCCCAGCCCCCTGGGTTTTGGCTATGGCGATGGCCACCAGCCCGTGATGGTGGATGTGTCCACCTCATCGACCACCAACAACAAGATCATCCAGTACTCGCGCGATGGCAAGTTGCTCGAACACCCCTGGCTGCAAGATGACCAGGGGCGAGCCACCAACGACCCCACGGTGATGCAACGCAAGGGCACGGTCTTGCCCGTGGGGGGCAAGGACAGCGGCCACAAGGGCTACGGCCTGGCGCTGACCGTGGAAGCCCTCACCGCAGGCCTGAGTGGCCATGGGCGCGACGACCCCAGCTTGCCCTGGATGGGCACCTTGTTCTTGCAAATCATCGAGCCGGACTTTTTTGCCGGGCGGGAGGTCTTCGCCCAAAAAATGGCGTGGGTCTCGGACCGTGTGCATGCCAATCGACCCATTGACCCCCAGCAGCCGGTTCGATTGCCCGGCGAGCGCGGGCTGGCGCAGATGAAACAGCAACTCGCCAGCGGCGTGGAGCTGGCCGATTCCACCGTGGACGCCCTCAAGGCTTGGGGCGACAAGCTGGGACACCCTTTCTATCCCCAGCCAGGCCACGCATCAGCGACCTGATGGGCCGACCCATTTCACCCGCCATCCCTTTTGAAGGACACCCCATGAAACCCTGTCGCTTGGCCGTCATCGGCGCTGGAACCATTGGCAAAACCCACCTGCTCAATGCCTTGCAATGCCCGCAAATCGAGGTCGTGGGCGTGGCCGAGTCGCATGCCCCCGCTGTGGCCTGGGTCAAGGCGCAGGGGCTCAACTGTGTCTCCAGCCACCTCGAATTGCTCGAACGCTTCAAGCCCGATGGCGTGGTCATTGCCACCCCCAATGACTTGCACGCCAGCATGACGGTGGAGGTGTTGCAGGCCGGATGCGCGGCCTTGGTGGAAAAGCCCATTGCCGACACCCTGGCCAACGCCAGAGCCATTCAAGCCGCCGCCCAGCAAACCGGGCGACCGGTGTTGGTGGGGCACCAGCGTCGGCACAACCCCATCATGCACCAGGCCAAGGCCATGGTTCAGGAAGGGCGCCTGGGGCGACCCGTGTGCGTGACCGGCATGTCCACCTGGTACAAGGATGAGGCCTATTTCGAGCCCGCCTGGCGCAGAACCCTGGTGGGCGGACCGGTGCTCATCAACCTGATCCACGATGTGGACCTGATGCGCTTCCTGTTCGGCGAGATCGTGAGCGTGCAGGCCATGGTGTCCAACGCCACCCGTGGCTTTGAGGTGGAAGACACGGCGGTCATGACCTTTCGCTTTGCCAATGGCGCCCTGGGCACCTTCACCTTGTCCGACACCGCCGTTGCGCCCTGGAACTACGACCTGGCCGCGCAGGAGACCATCCGCTTTCCCCAGCAAGAGGTGGGGGCGCTCTTTTTCAGTGGCACCCAGGGGTCGCTGTCGCTGCCCCGGCTGGACTTCTGGCATTACGAGGGCGAGCGCCATTGGGAGCGCCCCATCACCGTCACGCGCACTTTGCCCATGGCGCAAAGCCCCTACCTTTTGCAGCTGCTCAATTTTGTGGAGGTGATCCGTGGGCAGGCCCAGCCGGTGTGCTCAGCCCAGGATGGCTTGCGGGCGCTGGAGGTGGCCTGGGCGGTGCGCGAGTCGGCTCAGACGGGGCAAGCTGTGCATTTCGATGTATACAAATAAGCCCATTTAAACCCGTATCTACGGGGGTTATTGGGCTTATTTTGGGGTCAATGTATACAATGAACCCATGAAATTGGCTGACCGACCCAGTTCCAAAGGGGACCTCGCAGACAGCACCACCCAGGCGGTCAAGGTGCAAAACCGCCTGCGTGACCTCATCCTGGCGGGCACCTTGCCCGCAGGGGAGCGCATCACTGAAATGGCCCTGGTCGACAAGCTCGGTGCATCGCGAACCCCCATCCGCGCTGCGCTCATGCGCCTGGAACAAGAAGGCTTGTTGCAGCCCTATGCCAGTGGCGGTTATGCCATTCGGCGCTTCACTGTGGCCGAGGCCGCCGATGCCATCGAACTGCGCGGTTTGCTCGAAGGCTGGGCGGCTCGGCGGCTGGCCGAGCAAGGGGCCAAGCCGGCCAGTCTGGCGCAGGCCAAGGACATCCTCACGCGCCTGGACACCGTGCTGGCCTGTGAGCCTTTCAGCGACGAGGTGTTTTCCAACTATGTCCTGCTCAACCATGAGTTCCACGAATGGTTGAGTGAGGCCTGCGCGTCGGCCACCATCCAAAAGGAAATGGAGCGGGTGTGCTCCTTGCCGTTTGCCTCGCCCAACGGTTTTGTGACGGCGCAATCCGCCAGTACCCATGCGCGCGCGCGATTGCTCATTGCCCAAGACCAGCATTGGCAGGTGCTTGGGGCCATCGAGGCGCGCGAGGGCGCTCGCGCCGAGGCGCTCATGCGCGAGCACTCGCGTCTGGCGCAACGCAATTTGTACGACGTGTCTTTGGCATCGGCTCAGGTGCCCGGTGCGGCATTGATCGATGCACCGCTGCCGCAGGCAGCGGCGCTCACTGTGAATTGAGGGAGTCCCATCATGTTTGTCATGAATGCCTGGTATGTGGCCTGCACGGTCGAAGAGCTCAAATCCCATCAGCCCCTGGGGCGCACGATCTGTGGTCGTCGCATGGCCTTCTTTCGGGGTGTGAATGATCAGCTCGCCTGCGTGGAGGATTTCTGCCCGCACCGTGGCGCACCCTTGTCCCTGGGGCGCGTGTGCGAGGGGCAACTAGTGTGTGGCTACCACGGCCTGGTCATGGGGTGCGATGGCAAAACGGTGTCCATGCCGGGGCAGCGTGTTCATGCCTTTCCAGCCATCCGTTCTTATGCGGTGCTGGAGCGATATGGGTTTGTCTGGGTCTGGCCGGGCGATGCGGCACTGGCCGATCCGGCGCTCATGCCCCACTTCCCCTTCCTTGAAAGCCCAGACTGGGCCTATGGCGGCGGCCTCTATCACATCCAGGCGGACTACCGCCTCATGATCGACAACCTCATGGACCTCACCCATGAGACCTATGTGCATGCCACCAGCATTGGGCAACCTGAGATCGACGAGACCCCCTGCAAAACCCAGATCGAAGGCCAGCAAGTCACCACCAGCCGCTTCATGAGTGGCATTCAGGCGCCGCCGTTCTGGCAGCGTGCCATGCAAGCCCAGGGGCTCGATCCCCTGGCCAAGGTGGACCGTTGGCAGATCTGCCGCTTCACGCCGCCTTCGCATGTGTTGATCGAGGTGGGTGTGGCCATGGCGGGTCAGGGCGGGATCTCGGCACCGGACGACCAAAAGGCGCACAGCATCGTGGTGGACTTCATCACGCCCGAGACCGCCACCTCCCATTGGTACCACTGGGGCATGGCGCGTCGCTTCCAGGTGCAAGACCGCGCGCTCACCCATGCCATCCGTGATGGTCAGGGCAAGATCTTTTCCGAAGATTTGGAGATGCTCGAGCACCAGCAAAGCAACCTGAGCCTTGACCCCGAGCGCAAACTGCTCATGCTCAACATCGATGCGGGCGGCGTTCAGGCGCGCCGCGTCATCGACCGCCTGATCCAGGCCGAAAAGGCCGCTCAATCCAGCCCTGAGGAGGCCGCACATGCCCACTGAGCACCACGGTGAGGTCCGCACCCTCGTGCTCCTGCCGGGCCTGATGTGCGATCACTCGGTGTGGGAGCCGGTGATGCATTTGCTGCCGCCCCATGTGCAAGCCCGTGTGGCCGATTACGGTCCTTGCGATTCACTCACCACCATGGCCGAGCGCACGCTCGCTGCCCACGAGGGTGCGCTGGACATTGCAGGTCACTCCATGGGGGCACGTGTGGCGCTCGAGATGATGCGATTGGCGCCTGGGCGCATTGGCCGGGTGGCGTTGCTGGGGTCGGGCTATGCGCCCTTGGCCGCTGGTGAACAGGGCCAAGCTGAACGCAGCAAGCGCCAGGGTTTTGTGGACCTCGCGCGCAGCCAGGGGGTGCGCGCCATGGCGCAGGAATGGGTCAAGGGCATGGTCCCGGCCAGCCGGTTGAGCGATGCCACGCTCATCAGCGCCATTTTGGACATGTGCTCGCGCAAGAGCGTGGCCCACTTCGAGGGTCAGATTCAGGCGCTGCTCAACCGCCCCGATGCAGCCCCTGTGCTCAAGGGCTGGCAGCGCAAGGTGTGGGTGCTGTGCGGCGAGTGGGATGCCTGGGCCAATGTGGCGCAACACCAGGCCATGGCCGCTTTGCTGCCCCAGGCGCACCTCCAGGTGCTCGAAGGGGTGGGGCACATGTTCCCCATGGAAAACCCCGATCAATTGGCCGCTGAATTTCGCCAGTGGCTACAAGAACCCTTGAATTAACCCCCATTGATTCCCACTAACATACGACCATTCAAAAGGAGACTCCCATGAAACATCACCATCGAATTGCCAAATCGGTCCTCGTCAGCGCCATTGGCATGCTGTCTGTGGCCACCTCGTATGCCCAGGAGGTTGTTCTCAAGGTTCACCACATTTGGCCCACCGTGGCCATGGGTCACAAGCGCGTGGTGGAGCCCTGGTGCGAAACCATTGCCAAAGAATCCAACAACCGCATGCGTTGCCAGATCCTGTCCGCCATGACCGGGGGTGGCACGCCCGCCCAATTGGTGGATCGCGTCAAGGACGGCGTGGATGACATCGTGTTGACCCTGCCTGGCTACACACCGGGTCGCTTCCCCATCATGGAAGCCTTCGAACTTCCCTTCATGACCAACACGGCTGAAGTCGCTTCAGCAGCTGCCTGGGATTACTTCAACAAGTACGCCACCAAGGAATTCCCTGGGACCAAGATCCTGGCCACCTGGGTTCACGATGAAGGTTTTGTGAGCACCTCCAACAAGCCCATCAGCAAGCTGGAGGACTTCAAGGGTTTGAAGATCCGCGCGGCTTCGCGCCAGTCCTCCAAGCTCCTCACTGCCTTGGGCGCAACCCCCGTGGGCATGCCCATTCCGCCTGTGGCTGACGCCATGTCCAAAGGCACCATCGATGGTTTTTTGACGGCCTGGGAAATCATCCCCTCGTTCAAGTTGCACGAGGTGAGCAAGTACCACACCGAAATCGAGTCCAGCCGTCCCTCCATGTTCACGGCATCCTTTGTGTTTGCCATGAACCAGGCCAAGTACGACAGCTTGCCGGCCGACCTCAAGCGCGTGATCGACAAGAACAGTGGCCCTGCACTCTCGCGCACGATTGGCCGCTACTGGGATGAAGCCACTGCCGTGGGTCGCAAGGCCGCCATGGACCGTGGCAACCAGTTTGTCAAAGTCACCCCTGCCGAGACCGATCGCTGGATCAAGGTGTCTGCGCCCCTCTATGACGAGTGGGTGGCCGACATGGACAAAAAAGGTTTGCCGGGCAAGCAAATGCTTCAGGACGCACGTGATCTGATCACCAAATACAGCAAGTGATGTGGTGAGCCCTGAGCCGAAACATGACGCTTCTCTATTTCCCTTTGCTGAGGCTCAGTTCGTGGTTTGCAGCCCTGGGCGCCCTGGTTGCCCTGGGCGCGGGGTTGCTGACCACGGCCAGCGTCTTGTCGCGAGCCATCTGGAACCAGCCCATTGCAGGTGACGTCGAAATCACCCAGATGGTCATTGCCCTGGCCATTTCCTTGTGCTTGCCGCATTGCCAGGCGCGCAAGGCCAACATCCTGGTGGACTTCTTCACCCAAAACCTGAGCAGTGGCAGGCTGAGGGTCCTCGATGGGATGGGCAGTCTCTTCTTGGCCTTGATCTACGCCTTTTTGGCCTGGCGCACTTCGGCCGGTGCCGTCTCGGTGCGCGAGGCCGGCGAAACCACCATGATCATCTCTTTGCCCATGTGGTGGGCCTATGCGTGTCTGGCGCCCGGTCTGGCTTTGGCCAGCTTGATCGCTTTGTTGCAATCCTTTGGTGCCTCAGCACCTCAAGCGACTCCCTCATGATGTCTCCTTCCACCCTCGGGGTGAGCCTGTTCATTGCCATGATGGTGCTCATGGCCATTCGCATTCCCATTGCTGCGGCCATGTTCTTGCCGGGTGTGGTGGGGTATTGGATGCTCACCGACTCCTACACCACCCTCAATTTCCTCAAGGGCAGTGCCGTCGCCCGCCTCACGGTCTACGACCTGAGCGTGATCCCACTCTTTTTGCTCATGGGGCAGTTTGCCTCCAGCGGTGGCCTCAGCCGCGACTTGTTTCGCGCTGCGGCGGCCATCATGGGGCAGGTGCGCGGCGGCCTGGCCATGGCCTCGGTGTTGTCAGCGGGCGCCTTTGGGGCGGTGTGCGGTTCATCGGTGGCGACTTGCGCCACCATCACCCAAGTGTCTTACCCGCACATGCGCAAGCACGGCTACAGCGGTCGATTGACCACGGCCACGCTCGCCACGGGTGGCACGCTGGGCATTCTGATCCCGCCGTCTGTGCCCCTGGTGGTTTACGCCATCCTCACCGAGCAAAACATCGCCAAGCTGTTTGCAGCGGCCATGGTGCCGGGCATTCTTGCGATGCTTGGCTATCTGGTGGTGATCTGGCTGATTGTTCGTGCCAAGCCCGAACTCGCGCCTGCGACCCAGCTGATTTCTCCGTCTGAAAAATGGTCGGCCATCCTGGGTGTGTGGCCCATTGCCCTGGTGTTTGGCATTGTGTTTGGCGGTATTTATGGCGGCGTGTTTTCACCCACCGAGGGCGCTGGCATCGGTGCCACCCTGACCCTGATCCTGGGCCTGATCCGCAAGGAAATCACCCGAGCCAATTTCACCGAGGCGCTCATGGGCACGGCCGAAACATCGGCCATGGTGTTCATGATCTTCCTTGGCGCAGACATGATGAATGCCACCCTGGCTTTGACGGAAATGCCCAAGCTGGTGGCCTCCTGGCTGTCGGGCTTGCCAGTGCCCGACATGGCCATCGTGGTGGCCGTGTTGTTGCTCTATGTCCTGCTGGGCTGCGTGATGGATGAACTCTCCATGCTCATGCTCACCCTGCCTGTGATTTTCCCGGCCATCATGTCGCTGGACCTGATGGGACTCATGGGTCAGGACAAAGCCATCTGGTTTGGCATCCTGGTCCTGATGACGGTGAGCATTGGCATGATTGCGCCGCCTGTGGGCTTGAACGTCTACGTGGTCAACAGCATGGCCAAAGACGTGCCCATGAGCGAGACCTACAAAGGCGTGATGCCCTTTTTGGTGTGGGACGGTTTGCGCCTGGTGCTGCTGCTCATCTTCCCCATCATCAGCTTGGGCTTGATGCGCTACTTCTACACCTGAGCGTGGTCCCTGGTGCCTTTGAGGTTCACCCCCTCAGAGTCCATAAAAGCGTATTGCATTGCCCCCCAGGACAGCGTCGCGCTGGGCGGGTGAAAGCAAGGCCAGGCGTTCCAGGCTGAAGCGGCGCCATTGATCGAAGTCGGAGGCCAGCTCCAGCACTGGCCAGTCGCTGCCCCACAAGAGCCGCTGCGCGCCCCAGATGTCGAACAGGGTCTCCCACCAGTGTTGCAAGCGTCGGGTGTCCTGAGGATCAGACAGCTCGGTCCAAAGGCCTGAGACCTTGCACACCAGACGATGCGGGCCATGGGACTGCGCCAGGTGGCGCAGCGCCGCCGCCCACTCGGCAAGCTCTTGCGAGGGGGAGGGCTTGGCACCGTGATCCACCACCACCTTGAGATCAGGATGAGCCCGCATCATGCGATCAAGGTGTGGCAGGTGTTCAGTCCTCACCAGGGCATCGAAGACCAGACCCTGCTGCGCCATGGCGGCCAGTGCGGGATGGAGCGCATCCTGAGCAATCCAGTGCGGCTCAGGCAAGTCCTGCAACATGGGGCGCAAACCCACCAGCTTGGGGTGTGCGGCGAGCCTGGCGATGCGTTGGTCCACATCGCTGGCCAGCCAATCCACCCAACCCACCACGCCCAGCACCTGGGGATGGGTCTGGGCTTGGCTCAAGAGGAACTCGGTTTCGGCCTCGGTGGGCGCAGCTTGGACCAAGAGGCCAGCGGTCACGCCGTGCGCACGGGCATGCTGCCACCAGTCCTGGATGCGCACGTCCCGGTAAATCGCTTTCAACTCGGGCGTGAGCCAGCCATAGTCGCCACGATCCAGTTGCCAGCAATGAAAGTGGGCATCCATCATGGGGTGGGGGCTTGCGCGTCCAGGAGTTGCAAGTGCTTGAGCTCGGACCACAGATCAGGCGGGATGGCGCAGCGCGCGGCTTGGCGGGCCTGCGCCCACTCGGCCACGCTGCGTGCACCCAGCCACACCAGCTGGGTGGCCGGATGGTGCAGGACCAATTGCAAGGCCGCAGCCTGGATGGGCACGCCATGCCGATCGCACACCGCCTGGATGTGCAGGGCCTTGTTCACCCAGTGCGCCTGTGCGGGCGCGTAATTGAAGGTGAGGCTGCGCTGCCCATCGATGCGGGTGGCCAACATGCCCGAATTGAACACCCCACCCAGGCTGAGCTGAACGCCGCGTGAGGACAGCAAGGGCAGCAGGCCTGGCAGTGCCGAGGTGTCGAGCAAGGTGTAACGCCCGGCCAGCAGGACCACATCGAGATCGGCATGGGCCAAGACGCGAGAGACGATGTCGTGGTCATTGACCCCCAGGCCAATGTGGGTCACCAAGCCTTGGGCTTTGAGCGCATGCAGGGCGGGCAAGGCCTCGTCCAGCACCTGTTGAAAGACGGCGTGGGCGTTGGCACCTTGGGTGTGGGCATCCATGTCGTGAATGAACACGGAGTCCAACCGGTCCAAACCCAATCGAGCAAGGCTTTCCTCCACGCTCAAGCGCATGCCCTGGGCTGAGAAATCCCAGTACTGGGCATAGGGCAGGGTGTCGACATAGCCGTTTTGGGCACGCGGGGCGGTCGCATCGAGCCTGAGCCTTCGTCCGACTTTGCTCGACAGCCTCAACGTTGACCGCTGCTTGCCGGCCAGGCCTTGGCCCAGCCGCTGCTCGGACAGGCCTTGCCCATAGTGAGGGGCGGTGTCAAAGCTGCGGCAACCGTCCTCCCAGGCGGCATGCAGCAAGGCCTGGGCTTCCTCGTCGCTCACCGCCTGATAGAGGTTGCCCAGTGCCGCGCCGCCCAACCCCAGTCGGGTCTGGTCCAGGCAAGGCAAAAAGGCCGGCGCGTGGGCTGCTTGGGTCGGGGGGACAGCGGGTTTTCCCGGTCGGTGGCTGGGGCTATGCATGACTAACATGTTAGTCATTCATGCTGAAAAATCTACCCCCCATCCTCACCCCGGACCTGCTGCATGCCTTGGCCAGCATGGGTCATGGCGACGAGGTGGCTTTGGTGGATGCCCACTTCCCCGCCAGTCGTGTGGCGCAACAAGGCCTCAATCGGCTGGTGCGCCTGCCCGGTCTCAGTGCCACGGCGGTTCTGGAGGCTGTGTTGCAGGTGTTGCCCCTGGATGACTCGGCTAGTGCGTGTGCGTGGACCATGCAGGTCATGGGCGATGCGCACCGCGTCCCTGACGCTGTGGCCGAATTCCAGTCGGTGTTGAAGCGTCAGGGCATGAGCGAGGTGGCGACCCTGGAACGCTTTGCGTTTTACGAGCAGGCCAAAGCGGCTTATGTGGTGGTTCAAACGGGAGACGAGCGCACCTACGCCAACATCCTTCTGCGAAAGGGTTTGGTGGTCCATGGCTGAGCGCAACCCTGATCAAGGTGGGCAGAGTTTGCGCGCGCGCGCCTATGAAAATTTTCGCCAGCAAATCCTCCAAGCCAATGTGCGGCCGGGTCAATTTGTCTCTCAGCGCGAGCTCATGCAATTGCTCAACATGCCGCTGGGGGCGGTTCGCGAATTGATCCCCCGTTTGGAGACCGAGGGTTTGCTGCGCACCGTGCCCCAGCGCGGTTTGCAAATCGCCCATGTGGACCTCAAACTCATTCACAACGCCTTTCAATTGCGCAGCGTGCTCGAGCGCGAGGCAGCCCTGCACTTTGCACAGGTGGTGAGCGATGCGGAGTTGAGCGCCATTGAGGCCGCGCACCTCGACATCGTTGAGCGCGCTCAGACGCAAGGGATCTCCGACGATTTGCTCACCGATGCCACCTCTGTTGATTGGGGGCTGCATGACCAGATGATCGATGCCCTGGGCAATGAGTTGATTTCCCAGGCCTACCGCATCAACAGCCTGCGCGTGCGACTGATCCATCTGGAGCGCTCCACCCTGTCGGCAGAGATCCTGTTGCCCGCCATGCAGGAGCACCTGTCCCTGATCCAAGCCCTCAAAACGCGTGATCCTGCCGAGGTCGCACAAGCCCTCCAGCACCACATCCACAGCGCCCATGAACGGGTGCTGGGGCGCGACCAGCGTGTGTCGCGCGCCGCAGCTTCGTCACCGTCTTTGGCCTACTCCACTTGAATCACTTGAAAGAAGTTCTCACATGAGCCCCACCTGGATCAACCCCCGCAATGGCTTTGATGGCATTTGGCCTGCCATGCTCACGCCGCTGGACGAGCATTTGCGCATCGATCATACGGCCTATGCCGCCCATGCCTTGCGCTTGCTGGAGCAGGGTTGCGGTGGCGTCACCGCCTTTGGCACCACCGGGGAGGGGCCTTCGTTTTCGCTTCAGGAGCGGCAAGAGGCGGTGGATCAGCTCATTGCTGCCGGGGTGCCTGCCGAGCGCATCATGGTCTCCACAAGTTGCAGTGCCTTGCCCGAGACCCTCGCGCTCACGCGCCACGCCATCGACCGGGGCGTGCATGGCTGCCTGATGTTGCCGCCCTTCTTCTTCAAGGGAGTGAGTGACCAGGGCGTGATCGACTGTTACACCCAGGTCATGGATGCCTTGCCGGCAAAGGGATGGCGCATGTACCTCTATCACATCCCCCAAGTGGTGGGCGTGGGTTTGTCGCAGCATGTGATCCGCACCCTCATCGACCGCTACCCCGAGCTGATCGTGGGCATCAAAGACAGCTCGTGTGAGCGCGCCCATTCCGTGGGACTGGCCTCGGCCTTCATGCCCGGGATCACGGTGTATGTGGGCAATGAACTGGATTTGCCGCCCCTGGGTCAAATGGGCAGCACGGGCGCCATCAGCGGCCTGGCCAACTTTCTGCCGCGTACCGTGCGTCGCATGGTCAAGTCGCACAGCGGGCCAGACATCGCGCAGGATGTGGCGACGGTGACGCGGGTGCTGGACATGGTTCGCCCCTATTCCCTCATGCCTGCCCTCAAGGGCATCATGTCGCACCTGACCCAGGATCCCCGGTGGCTTCGCGTGCGTGCGCCTCTGGTGGCTTTGTCAACGGCTGAGCATGCTGCGCTGTCCAAGGCGTGGCAAGGTCTTGGGATGGACTTGAGCCGGGCTTGATCAGCCGGATCAAGCCCGCGAGCCTGGAACCCTTGTGCTAGAGTGAATCGATCGTTTTTTCAATGCGTCAACAGGAGACAACCATGACATTTTCTGCCTTTCGCCGCCATCTGATGGCTGCTGCTGTGGCCAGTTCTTTGGCTTTGACCGCGGGTCTTGCTCAAGCCCAGGTCAAACTGCGCTTGTCCTCGCCTGCCAGTCCCACCGACCAGCGTGCGGTGGCCATGCTGGAGGTCTTTGGTCCTGCTGTGAAAGACTTTGCAGCGTTTGAAGGCCACTGGAATGCCTCCCTGTTCAAGCAAGGCACAGAATTGGAAGCCATCTCACGCGGCAACCTTGAGATGAGCATTGCCTCTGCCCAGGAGTTGGCTGAGTTCTTCCCCGAGTTCAGCGTCTTCTCGGCGGGCTATGTGCACCGTGATGCAGCCCACCAGGTCAAAGTCTTCAACAGCGACTTTTTTCAGGCCTACAAGAAAAAGGTGGAAGACAAGCTGGGCGTGAAGCTCTTGACCGTCATGTACCTGGGTCGTCGCCATGTGAACTTGCGCACTGACAAGCCGGTGAACACCCCCGCCGATCTGAGCGGTGTGAAATTGCGCATGCCCGGTTCGGAAGCCTGGTTGTTCTTGGGTCGTGCATTGGGTGCCAACCCCACGCCCATGGCTTTCACCGAGATCTACCAGGGCTTGCAGTCGGGTGCCATCGACGGCCAGGACAATCCTTTGCCCACCGTCAAGGACGCCAAGTTCTTTGAAGTGACCAAGCAAATCGCGCTCACCAGCCACTTGGTGGACCTGAACTACCTCACCATCAGCAAGAAGGTGTATGACAGGCTCACGCCCGATCAGCAAAAGCGTTTGCAAAAGGCAGCAGACGATGCAGCTGAGTCAGCCCGTCAAAGACAGCTCAAGCTCGAAGACGAATTGGTGGCCTTCTTCAAGGAAAAAGGCCTGAAGGTTTACACCCCCGACCTGGCTGCATTCCGCAAGCATGTTCAGGGTGAATACCTGAAGTCTGATCTGGCCAAAAAATGGGACAGCGGCATCCTCGACAAGATCAACGGTCTTTGATGTCACTTGACTTCTGAACTGCAACCCCTGAACACCATGAACCACACCTCTTCCTGGTGGCAAAGGCGAGCAAACGATGTGGCCGTCTTGCTGATGACCGCCTTGTTCTTGTCCTTTGTCCTACAAGTCACCTCCCGATATGTCTTCAACAGCCCCATCGAGTGGACGCTGGAGGCTTGTTTGACCACCTGGTTGTGGACGGTGTTTTGGGGTTGCGCATTTTGTCTGCGCGACAAAGATCATGTCCGTTTCGACATCCTCTATAACCATGTGCGCCCTGGTACACGCCGCATCTTTGCGGGCCTGAGTGCGGCTTGCATGGTGTTGGGCATGCTGGCTGCCTTGCCAGGCACTTGGGACTTTGTGAGTTTCCTCACCATCAAGAAAAGCCCCAGTCTGCGCATTCCTCTGGCCTATGTGTTTTCCATCTACATCGTGTTCATGCTGGGGGTGATTGCCATGTATGGCGTGCGTTTGTGGGCGGTGCTGCGCAACCCCCAGTTTGGTCATGACGACGAGGTGAGTGCATGAGCGTTGCCTTTTTACTGTGCGCGGGGGCCTTGTTTTTCTTGGCCGCCATTGGTATGCCCATCGCTTACGCCACCATTTTGAGCTCAGTCCTTTATTTGGCCGCATCGGGTCAGGATTTGGGCATTGCAGGTGAGCAGGTCATCTACGGCATTTACGACAGCTTTGTGTTGTTGGCGGTGCCTTTGTTCATCGTGGCGGCCAACATCATGAATGCGGGCACGGTGAGCGAGAAGCTGCTGGACTTTTGTGTGGCGCTGGTGGGTCGATTCAAGGGGGGCTTGGGTCATGTGAATGTGGTGGCCAACCTCATCATGTCGGGCATGTCGGGTTCGGCTGTGGCCGATGCTGCGGGGCTAGGCAAAGTCATCATCGAGATGATGGTCAAGAGCGGTCACTACACCCGGGGCTATGCCGCCGCCATCACCGCTGCGGCATCCACCATCGGTCCCATTGTTCCGCCCTCCATCCCCATGGTTTTGTATGCCCTGGTGTCAGATGCCTCGATTGGCTATTTGTTCCTCGGTGGTGTCGGTCCCGGATTGCTCATGGCCATCATGCTGATGGTGATGAACGCCTATATGTCCCAGCGTCGCGGCTTTGCCACCGACGAAAAGGTGCCCATGGCCAAAATCCCTGGCATCACCGTCAAGGCCTTCCCAGCGTTGTTGATGCCGGTGATCTTGTTGTGGGGCATTTATGGTGGGGCAACCACCCCGACTGAGGCTGCCGCCTTGGCTGCGGTCTATGCCCTTTTTGCCTCCGCAGTGATTTATCGCGCACTCAAACTCAGTGCCTTGTATGGGGTCATGCTCGAGAGCCTGCGCGCCTCGGCCTCAGTGGGTTTGGTGATCGCGGGTGCGCTGATCCTGAACTATGTCGTGGCTTCAGAAGGCATTCCGGCGTTGTTGGCGGGTGTGCTCAAGGGCATTGACATGTCACCCATGGTGTTCATGCTGTGCGTGAACCTCTTGTTGCTGGTGCTGGGCTGCTTCCTGGATGCCTCCACCATCATCCTGGTGATCATTCCGCTCTTTGTGCCCACTTGTAGGGCCTTGGGCATCGACCTGGTTTATTTTGGTGTGGTGATCGTGGTCAATTGCATGATTGGGCTGATCACGCCGCCTTATGGGGTGGTGTTGTTCGTCATCAATGGCGTGACGGGCATCCCTCTGGTGGAAATCATCAAGGAAATCCTGCCCTTCCTCATTGGTCTGGTGATCGCCCTGGCCTTGATGACCCTCTTTCCCGATGTCATCCTGTGGTTGCCCAAAACCTTTGGTTATCAACCCACTGGCTTTTTGGCAGGGTAGGGCGTTGCCATGCCCAGCCAGGTGGTGTGTGTAGCCAGTTGGAACACCGACCTCACGATTCGCATTCCCAGGCCTTTGCGCAAAGGTGAAACCCTGCTGGGGAGCGGGTTTGAACAGGGGCCGGGTGGCAAGGGTTCGAATGCGACCATCGCCTGTGCACGCCAAGGTGTGAGCACCGCCATCGTGGCGCGGATTGGTGACGATGACTTTGGGCGAAATGGACTCTCCTTGTGGGCAAGCGAGGGCATTGACACCACGGCGGTGGTGGTTGCGCCGGGAGAGCGCAGTGGCGTGGCTCAGATCCTCATTTATGACGATGGCGACAACAGCATTGCCGTGGCGCCAGGGGCGGGCGCCGGTCTGCACGCTCGACATCTGGTGGACAGACGCGATCTCCTGCAAAGTGCCAGCGTGGTCATGGCCAGCAATGAAGTGCCCGAGTCGGCACGCCTGCAGGCCTTTGAATTGGCCAAGGCATCACCCCAGGGTGTCATCACCTTGCTCAACCCCGCCCCGGCTCAGGCTTTGAGTGCCGAGTTGTTGGCCTGCTGCGATGTGCTCACACCCAATGAGCATGAGTTGCGGGCGATGATGGGGGCTTCTGATGCCGACGATCTCCATGAGGTCGCCGCTCGCATCATGCAAAGTTTGCCCGCTTTGAAAGCCCTGGTGGTGACGTTGGGGGCAAAGGGCTGTGGCTTGTGGCATCGCGAAGGCCCGCAGCTGCAATGCACACACATCCCTGGTCTTGCTGTGGCGCACATTGAGGACACCGTGGGCGCTGGCGACACTTTCACAGGTGCCTTGGCGGCGGCTCTCGCCAAAGGCATGGGTTGGGTGGCGTCGGCCAGACATGCCAATGCAGCTGCGGCGTTGTCGGTCACCGGTCGCGGTGCGATTGGGGGCATGCCCACCTGGGCTCAGACCCAAGCATTGCTAGCGCAGCAAGGCTAGAGACTGGTCACAAGGTTTGCCCCCTTGGCTCTCAAGTGGCCGTGTGACCTCACTCGGCACGCGCACCAGACTCTTTGACCACCTTGGTCCATTTCACGATTTCCGAGGCCTGGTAACTGGCCAATTCCTCCGGACTGGAGAGCAGGGCTTCCAAGCCCAAGGTCTTGAGCTTGTCGCCAACTTCAGGCAGGCGAAAGACTCTGATCACTTCCGCATGGAGCCGATCAATCACCGGCTTGGGTGTGCCTGCGGGCGCAAACAGGGCAAACCAGGTGGTGGCTTCAAAGCCTGGGATGGTTTCTGCAATGGTGGGGATGTCGGGCGCTGCCGAAGACCGTTTGGCCGTGGTCACGGCAATGGCGCGGATGCGACCTTCTTTGGCCATGGGCAAGGCCGAGGGCATGTTGTCAAACATCAGCTGAATGCTGCCGCCAATGAGGTCAGGGATGGCGAACTGTCGCCCCTTGTAGGGCACATGCGTCATGCTGGTACCCGTCATGGACTTGAACAACTCGCCCGACACATGGACCGAGGTGCCAACCCCGGGTGAACCAAATGAGAGTTTGTTGGGATTGGCCTTGAGGTAGGCGATGAACTCGGGGACCGTTTTGACGGGCAAAGTGTTGTTGACCACCAGCAAATTGGGCGCTGATGCAATGAGCGAGACGGGCGCAAAGTGCTTGACCATGTCGTAGGGCATCTTGTCGTACAAGGCGCCATTGATGGCATGCGTGCCCACCGTGCCCAGCACCAGGGTGTAGCCGTCCCCTGCGGACTTGGCCACGAAATCGGCGCCGATGTTGCCGCCAGCCCCGGCCTTGTTGTCCACCACGATGGGTTGCCCCAGCTGCGCTTTTTCGCTGAACAGGCGCGCGAGGATGTCTGGCGCTCCGCCAGAGGGGAAAGTGACCACCAATCGAATGGGCTTGGTTGGCCAGGTCTGAGCCCAGCTCGGTGCGCTCAGGGTCAGTGCCAAGACAGAACCCATGAGCAAGGCCCAGGACTTGGTGATGGAAATCAGTGGGGTGGGTGTGGCCATGTGAGGGTCCTTGGATTCGATCAGGCGCTGAGCCTCGGTGCAAGCTCCATCAAAGTCAATACGTCAGAGGGCTCACCCCGTGTTTCTCCTAGGTGGGCGTGAGCGCTGGTCATGAGGCGACATGGCGCAGTGGGTGAGGGGCCTGCCTTGCGCTGGCACAGCGCCGCGCGTCACGATTGGATTGAGTACTAAAGGACAACCCAGGGGCTATGCAGGGTGCTCATGCCTCTGGCCTTGGTAGAAACGCGGTGGCTCATGCTTTCAAGCATGGGCGCAAAAATCAAGGCGAATTATTTAGAAAAATCAAATGATCTACAAATATCTTTAATATGATAACTGTCGTCCATTCATTGAAAAGCAGTCATGAAACACATCAAGCCTTTGCCACTCCTGTTGGTCACGTTGTTGAGTGCAGCCCCGTTTGCCGCTCAAGCCCAATTTGGCAACCTTCTCCAGCAACTTCAGAAGATGCAAGTGCCCAATCAGGGAGGCGGCGGTCAAATGCCCAGCATGGGTGGATCGGGTGGCGGCAAAGGCGGTGGCCTCAAGCCCAGCGATCAATGGTGCAATGAACAGGCCGGTGTGCTGGCGCGGATGAAGATTGACAAGGGGGTGATTGGCAGCGAATTCAAAGTTGCAGATCTGGAGTCGCTTCAGGATGAGTTTCAAAAAGCATTCCGGCGAGCCAACATCAGCAAGACCTTCCCCAATGCCAAGTTTTTTCAGGCTTCGTTTGAGACCGCCAAAGTCAGGGCCATTTACGACAACTTCCTGGCCTTCCCTGAGCCAGACACCCTGGCTGCACTGATCCAGCTTTCACGTGCCAATGACCAGCAAGAACGCTCGGATGCCCTCATGGCCTTGGTTTTTCTGCACCTGCAGGCACCAGAATTGTCGGTAAGCAAAGACCGTTGGCGCGAGCTCTATCAAAAGGCAATTTCAACCGAGCACTTCACTGCTTTGGTGTTCCGTGCGCGCTTGAATGCCTATGGGGAATTTGGCCCTAAAAACCTCAACCAGGCCACGGGCGACCTTGTCACAGCGGGTAACTTGAAATCCAGATACCGTCAAACCGATGGCGGAGCTCCAAAAGAGTTTGACGACAGAAACTACGAGGAAATTCATCTTGCGACGGCCAGGGATTTGTACTTCAACGAACCCAACATGCCTTATCGCCAGCAGTGGCAAGGGCCAGCACAATCCGGGATGCAAATCGAGCAAGCTCAGCAAGCCTACGCACGCCAGTTGCCCAACACCCGAGTGGGCAAGATGTACGCTGAGGCCAACAAAATCAACCAAGAGTCGATCGAGATTGGCAACAACATCATTCGCAAGACCCAAGGCGGCAACCAGCTTGCCGGCCAAATTGAAAGCCTCAAGTCCTTGCGCGAGAGCGCCCCAGGTGAAAAGCCGGTGTTCGAGGACGTGAGCCCTGAAGTTCAGGCCATGCAGATCAAGATGTTTGCCAAGGTCGGCACCGTGGACGAAGAGCAGAAAAAAATGCTGATCCAGGCTCAGGAAAAGCGCCTTGTGGCCCAGGGCATCATCTCCCAGTCCTATTCTGAAATTGCCCAATCCATGGTTGCAACCGCCATGAGCGGGGACATCGGGAAAATGCTGGCGGCCAAACCTGCGTTGACCCAATCCATGAACGCTTTGATTCAGAGTTGCGTGATCTCTACCAAGTGGGAGCAAGCCATGAGGGCCAAAGATATCCCCAAAGTTGAAGCCAAGAAAGCTGAAACAGCGGTGGCTGATCTGAGCAAGAAATACACTGACTGAGGTTGATCGTGACGGCATCTCACATGAACCCAGGCCGCCGCACTGTGGCATCTGCATTGATGGCTCTGCTGGCTATGCCTTGGCGGGCTTTTGCACAGCCTGCTGCACAAAAGGTCAGACCCAAGTCGCCTCCAGTGTGGACGGGGTTTGGACTCAATGGCGGGGCAGGGCAGGCTCGCTTTGATCTGACGCGCGACTTCGTCAAGAAAAAATACAACCTCGACCTGACCAGCAGCGACGCCTTTGCGTTCATGCGTGATCCCCTCAAGCGCCAACTCAGCGCACAAAATGCTGCTCAGGTTCAATTCAAGAACTCGGTGGAGTTTGGAGAGGACTTGTTGCTGGGTTTTGCACATGACTATGAGACCTATGTGGGTGCCCGCCTGGAGAAGGACGGTCAAAACGCCAACACCCTGTTGGTCTACATGTCGGGCGTGGGCATGATCCTGACCTACTCCAAAAGCACAGGCTGGCGGGTGTTGTCCTCCTTCCCCTTCATGCTGCGCATGGAACGACCGGGTGGCGACCTCAAGGACTTGCGCGGCAAGGCCCTGGGTGTGATGGATCAGGCTTTTGTGAGCTATGGCCAGGCCTTCTCGCATTTCCTGGGACGCTTCAACAAATGGGACAAGGGCTTCAGCAGCAACTTCTTTGCGCGTGTCACCGGATCGAGCATCCATAAGGACGCCAAAGCCAAATTGGTGGAATTCAAGATCGATAAGGTCTTGAATGCGGAGTTGCTGGGCTTTTCCACCAGCTCATCCATTTGCGACAACCTGGACATCCCGCTGTTGCCCTTCCAGGAAAACGATGCGCTGGCCAAGCGATATGCCGTCAAATTCTCGGACGACCTTGCTGCCCAGCAGTTGATCGACATCCCCGATTCGGATTTGCGCTTTGAAATTGTGCTGCGGGACCTCGACAAGCAGGTGGTGCACAGCTCTCAGCGCGGGGTCACCATCGTCAAGCGCACCGCCGTCATTCGCCTGCTGGTGTTTGACATGTTCTCCAATCTGCCTGAAAACAAGTTGCTCAATGTCCTGGCCATGTCAACCAGTGAGGATAGGATCCCGTTGCAGTCCACAGAAGACGACACACCTGAGCGGGACATGGTTTTCTATGACCGGCTCATCACCAGGACACTCACCAACTTGCTCAAGGGCCTGATCACGCGCAACGAAAACACCTTGGCTTCAGTCGAAGTCAAGCTCAGTGTCGTTGCACCTGCCTTGCCCCGACTTGCCGAACTGTGTGCCAAAACTCAAGGGTAATCATCATGAACCTGCCTCAACTCAAAAATCTGTTTCTTCACTCCGTCCTGATCTGCTCACTGGCCTTGGGTTCTTCCATGGCCATGGCGCAACAAAAATTTGTGCGTGGCCAGGCCACCGACTCCGGCAAGGAAGCGGCGCTCACCAAGGCCAAGGTGGCGGCCTGGAAAAACTATCTGGGCACGCTGTCTGGCGCCAAGCTGGACAACATCATTTCCAACGAAAAAACCTTCTTGGACGACATCAACTCCTATGTGGTGGACGTGACGGTGGTGGATGAGAAGTGCACTTCCGGTTTTTCTTCCACCTGCACCATCAGCATCAAGGCGGCCATCAACGAATCCATGGTGGAAAGCCGCTTGCGCCAAACGGCCAAATCCTCTGGCGGCGGCAAGACCTCTGATGCCGATGACATCGCTTTTTTGGTCATGGCTCGCGTGGCGGACTCCCAAACTTCGTTTGACACCAAGGTCACCAAGCGTGCAGAGGCCACGGTGGGCACCAGCGGGACTTCCGCCAGCGCCGATGCATCGGCCAGCAATCGCTCAGGTTCTGCCGAGGCCTCGGCAGACGCGGTTTCTGTGACCCAAACTTCCAAGACTGTGACTGGCGGGTCACAAGAAAACAAACGCGATCGCATCAAGTATGTGGCCTGGGCCAACATCGATGACTTGCAAAACCGCGTGGGTGAAACCCTCACCAACAACAACATCAAGACTGTGCCCTGGGAAGAATTGGTGAGCAACTGTGGGGTGTCAGACAACGATCCCTTCTCCAAGATGTATGCAGAATCCGAAACGGGGCAATTACCTTCCAATATCCGGACCGATACCTTCAAGAAAATCAAAGAATGCCAATTGAGCAAATTCATCCTCGCTTCGATTGAGGTGGACGGTTACCGCTCGGACCCCAACACCGGTTTGTGGTTGGCCACTGGCAACATGAACATCACGGCCTATGACCTGACTGGCCGCTTTGCCCGCAGCATTGGTTCTGCCAATCGAACCTTCAGCGGTCGTGCAGAAAAACTCAACGATGCCAGTCGTGCTGCCTTGGCCAATGCTGCCAAGGTGGCTGCCGATGTGGTGGTCAACCAGTTGAACCTCAAGTGATGAAGGCCTTCCTCCTCCAATTGAATCGCTGCCTGTTGTCAGCGGCGCTGCTGGCTGGGGCGCTTGTCATGCCTTCTCACGCCCAAATCGTTTATCGGGAAGTGGTGGCGACCGGCAATGGGGGGGATCCATCGGCCGCCATGATCGATGCGATTGAAAACGCGATTGGTCAAGTCGGGGGCATGAAGCTGTCGAGCGCAACCACCATGTCCATGAGTGAGGTCACCAAGGGTGGCAACACCACGCTGGAGCAAGACTTCAAGCAAAACATCGAGCGTCTCACGCGCGGGGTGGTCAAGTCTTACTCGGTGCTGGAATCTGGCACCAGTCCGGGCTCGGGACGTGCGTTTGTCAAGATCAAGGCTGTGATCCCTACATATAAGCAATCCGAGCAGCTCAAGCGCTTGAAATTGGCCGTCATGCCGTTGACCCTGGTGGGTCCTGCCAGTGGCAAGCCCGACGCGATCCCGTTTGCCGAAAGCGTGTCATCTTCCCTGGAGGCTTATCTCACCCAGACGCGCAAGTTCGCCATGATTGACCGACGCTACACCGAGACAAGTAGCAGAGAACTCTCGCGCGTCAATTCCCGCAATGCGCCCATCGAGGAAACCGTCAAGGTGGGCATGCGGGTGGGGGCTGATTACATGGTGCTGGCCGCACTCAAGGAGTTTTCTGCCCAGCAAATTCAGCAGCAAAGGGTCACGGGGCGCGTGGTGACCCGGGTCTCTGCACCGGTGTCCATCGATGTGCGCGTCATTGACATTGCCACCGGACAGATCAAGTTTGCGCAGACCTACCTCAACCCCGGCCGCTTGAACAGCAACACTTCCTTGAGCGAGTACGCCAACGACATCGGCACCGACATCGGGCAGGTCATCAACATGGCCATCTACCCCATTGCCGTGGTGGGTGCCAATGGCGATCAGGTCACCTTGAATCAGGGCGGGGACACGGTGCAAGTGGGTCGCATCTACCGCCTGGTGAGCCTGGGTCAAAACCTGGTGGACCCCTACACCAAGGAGTCCCTGGGTCAAGAGGAGCGTGAAGTTGGGCGCGCCGAGATCACCAGCGTGACCGATCGCACGGCCACAGCCAAAATCGTTTCAGGCAGGTTGCCCTCTCCATTCCAATCGGGTTCTGTATTGGCTCGGGTTTTGCCTGACGAGCCCAATGCACCCTTGAAGGTCCAGGTGAATTTGCCTCAGCTCCCGGGCATGGGCAGTCCATCAGGATCGGGCTCTTCCAAGTCCAAAGACAACGACGACTGGTAAACACATGAAAGCACACATCATGAAAAAACTCTCTACAAAGCAGGCCACCCAATGGTTATTCGGTGGTGCTCTGATCGCTGCATTTGCAAGCACGGGTCTTGCTCAGGAAGCCAAGGTTGAAATGGAGCAAAAGCCATTGCCCACTTTGCCCAACAGCATTGATGGTCGCGAAACTGTCGATCAGCGCATGCAGGCTTTTTTGCGCACGCAAAAATTGCGTCAGGGTGAAAACGAAGAGGGCGGTCGCAGCATTCTGGTTTGGCTGGGCAAGGGCACCATCTCAGTACCGCCTTCTGACAAGAACTTTGTGCTGGCTCGCAACATTGCTTTCAACAAAGCCATGCTGGACGTCAAGCAAAAATGCGCTGAATTCATGGAGACGCGTGTTTCCAGCGAAATGACACAGGACATGGGCTCGCCCGGTGCCGAGCGTGCCGCTGCGGATGCGGCCCGTTTGCAGCGTGAGGGCTTGGCCCAAGAGGGTGCCATCCAGGTGGCCAAGGCCATGAACTCAGACGTCAAAGCCCGCAATGCACCCACATCGCTTCAGACAGCAGGCCTTTATGGCGAAAAAATCCTAGAAAACAAAATGAAGGAAGAGCTGGCTAAAAAGGGCATCGATCCCAACAAGCCGGTTTCTGAGCAGCAGGTCAAAGCAGTGTTGAACACCTCGAGCTTCAAGAACAAGACTCGCGCCACTGCGCGTGCTCGTTGCACAGGCATCAAGGTCTTGGCTTCCTTTGAACAGAACCCCTCCAATGGTCAAGGACAGATTGGCGTGGTGACGGTTTGGACGCGCAAGCTGCACGAGATTGCGGATGCGGTGATCACTGGCAACTATGCTTTGATTCCCAAGGGTGAGCCTGGTATTCCTGTGGACAACCACATCCCCAAAGAAAATCTGACCCTCCTGTCGACCTACGGCACGCAGATGGTTCGCAATGAAAAAGGCGAGTACGTGCTGCTGGCCTTCGCGCAAGCTCAGCCCCAATCCAAATCCCAGCAGAGCAAAGACCTGGCCTACAAGATGGCACGTCTGCAAGCACAGGGAATGATCCGTGCTTTCTTGGGTGAGGCCATTGCCTCCACCAGCGACATGCTTCAGAAAGAGGAGTCCACCGAGTTTGAGGACGAATCCAGCGAAGTCAAAATGGAAGAGCAAAACCGCAACAAGGTCTCTGCCATTGCCGAGAAACTCCCCATCAAGGGCATGCAGGAAGCATGGCAATGGGAATCGCTGCATCCGGCCAACAACGGTCCTGTGGTGGGTGTGGTCATGGAGTGGAAGGCTGCATCAGCCCAATTGGCTGGCCAGCTGAAAGTCTTCAATCAGGCCAGCGGTGCCAAGACGGGCGAGGCGGTCAACCGCATGAACTCAGGTGGTGGCGCCACCCCTGCTGCGCCCTCTGGCGGCGGTGCTCCTACAGCTGCGCCTCGCACCAGTAACTCGAATTCGGGTCAGGGTGCTGTGTCGCGTGACTTCTGATCACCGCGCTTGACGGGTTTGACATGAATCGACTGCTCCTGGTGGGTGCTGCTTTGCTTTTGCCTGGAGTGGTCGCAGCGCAAGCTACTTTGTCACCCGATTTGCTCAATCGTTTGCCCGCCAATCAAGTCACGGAGTTGGATGGGCAAATCTATGTTCGGGTGATGGATCAGCGTCGTGGCGCCACTCAGGCCTTGGAGCGACTGCTGATCAATCGCGCCAGCGTCATGGCAGGTCACTGGCTCTGCAATTTCTCACCCAAACCCAATCAGCGCCTGGAGGTCAGTCTTCAGGGTGTAAACCTGATCCATTCGTATGAATCCTCGGGATCCATGGAGGTGGTGATACGCCTGAAAAAGCAAAAGCCCGATTGTGTGGTCCAGACCGTGGCGTCTTCTCCACCGCCTGTGGCTGCCACCCCACTACCACAAGCCCCGCCTGAGACAACATCACCCAGTGCGTCGGCCTTGCCCTCTTTGCCCAACGCGTCCACGCCGCCTGCCAGCCCTGCACCATCCACCGATGCCAACGGTGGTGGCTTTAAGGTTCGCGCTTATTCCAAAGAATATTGAACATGAGCACTTTCCATCGCTTTCATCGCCATGCCCTTGCTGTGTGCCTGGGGCTTTTGTCGTTTGCCCTGCATGCTCAAACCGTTCGAGAAGAAGCGGTGTTGCTGGACAAGCCTGAGGGCAAACCCACCAACATCAAACTCAGTGCGGGTGCGGCTGTCAAAACGGTCAAGCGCCAAGGCTTTTGGGTCGAGGTCGATGCCTCCGGAAAAACGGGGTGGCTCAAGGTCTCGCAAATCAACTTTGCTGGTGCGACCGGTGGAGCCACAGCCATTGACACCGGTCGTTTGGGAACGGGCAACATCGTGGCCACCTCGGCAGCCAGAGGCCTTTCAGCCAAGGACTTGATCAGCGGTCAACCCAACCTCAATGAAGCCACCAAGCTCGAAGGGCTCACGGCGGAGCCTCAGACTGTGCAAGCCTTTTTGGTGGCAGGCGGCATCACCCCCATCAAAGACAAAATTCAACTGACCGTGCCCAAGCCCGCTGCACCAGCTGCGCCTGCAGCGGCTGGTGGCGGTTCTTCCAATTCGGCTCCAAGCGATGCCAAAAAGAAAGGCAATGATGACTGGTAACTTCAAACACAGCCTGGTCGGTGGCTTGGCGTTGAGCCTGGGTCTGACGGCCATGGCGCAAACCGATGAAGAAAAGGTGGGCAAACTGGCTGCGGCACAGGTTCTGGGCGCTGCACCCTTGGTGGCTGCCGATGCAGCTCAGCAATATGTGAATGTGCTGGGTCAGGCGCTGTCTGCGCATTCGGGTGCCAATTACAAATGGCATTTTGGTGTCATCAAGTCCGATGCGATCAACGCCTTTGCCATGCCGGGTGGCTATGTGCTTTTGTCCTCCGGCTTGCTCAAATCGCTGGAGAGTGAAGATGAGCTGGCTTTCATTCTGGCTCACGAAGTGGCGCATGTGACCCGTCGTCACCACTATCAGGTGGTTCAGCGTCAGCGACTCGCTGATCAGGCTGCCAAAGGATTGCAAGCGGTGACTCAGGACAGCGATACGGGCAAGTTGGCTCAGGCCAGCGGGCAAATCTATGCGCGCGGTCTGGACAAATCGGCTGAATTTGAGTCCGACCGCTTGGGCGTGGAGATCATGACCCGCGCCGGTTACGACCCTGTGGCGGCCATCAATGTGCTGGAAAAACTCCAACGATTCAAAGGCAATGACCCCAGGGCGGAGCTGTTGTTCTCCACCCATCCGTCGCCAGCGGAGCGTTTGGACATGCTGTTGCAGTCGGGCATTGACAAATTGCCACGTCCGTCGGACAAGCCCAACCCGACCCGACAGGCTCGCTTTCAGAAGTTCATCCAGGCCATTTGAATTCGGTGCGCCCCATGCGCCTGCTGACTCTGTTGCGCTCCTTGGCGTTCACGCTGATAGCGATGTGCGTGCTGAGTGGGTGTCAGCAAATCCTCAATCGGCTGGCGGATTCCCTGACGGGCTCGTCCAACCAGACGGCTTCTGCGCCTGCTCAGCCAGCGCCCGCACTTGCCCCTGCACCTGAACCTGGACCTCCATCTGAGCCAGCGCCTGTGCTGCCAACGACATCGCCTGCACAGACTGCGCCTCAAGCCGGCACGCAAGTTCAAGCGTCCTCACCCACACCCGCCGCTGTCAACACTGCACCCAAAACTGTGGCTCAAACGCCCGCAGCCAAACCATCTCCGCCAGTTCAAGAGCCCGCCAAGGCGCCTTCAACCCGAACCAGCGAATCCCCTCAAATGGCCAAGCCAGCACCCGCTGCACCCAGCGAGGTCGCTGCAGTGGCACCTCAGAAAGCCCTCAGGTCTTTTCGCGATTGTGCAGATTGCCCCCTCATGATCCAGTTGCCATCGGGCTCATTCGTGATGGGTTCTTCTGCAACCGAGAAAGGCCGGGACGCTGACGAGTCGCCCATGGTCAAGCTCAGCATGACCACATTTGCCATCGGCCAGACAGAGATCACGCGAGGTCAGTGGCGTGCATTCGAAGCAGAAACAGGCCACCGCGCAGCTGCCGGTTGTTTGAACTGGGAAGGTGACGGGTACAACAAACTGCCCAATGCCGATTGGCAAAATCCTGGCTATCCCCAGACCGATCAGCATCCCGTGGTGTGCGTGAGTTGGCTGGATGCGCAAGCCTACGCAGAGTGGTTGAGCCGTAAGACCGGCCAACGCTATCGACTCCCCAAAGAGAGTGAATGGGAATATGCGGCCCGCTCTGGTTCACCTTCAGCTTATGCCTGGAAAGAGGAGCCTCAAGGGATTTGTGCGCAAGCCAATGCGGCAGATGCCTCCCTGGTTCAACAGCGTCCACGCTTGCCCGCTCAATCGTGCAAGGACGGCTTTGCCTTCACTGCACCCGTGGGCAGCTTTGCCCCCAATGCCTGGGGTATTTACGATATGCATGGCAATGTCATGGAGTGGGTGGGGGACTGTTGGCAGGCTCAATTGCCACAGAACCCGGATCAAGCTGCACCACTCAATTGCCGCAGCCGGTCCATGCGAGGTGGCGGCTGGGATTTGCCTGCCTCCTTTGCGCGCAGCGCCTATCGTGGCAAGGCCTCCGAGGGCAATCGAGGCACAGCCACGGGATTTCGCCTGGCGCGTGAAATGCCATAGAGGCCTGCGCGCCATGGCTTGGCCTCAAGGGTTGCAAGCCTCGCAGGAGCGCGGATCTGCCCATTGAGCAGAATCTGATCGGACATCCTGGTGGTGATCGCACTGCTTGCAAGTCCATCGCTTGGCCAAAGGCAATGCCGTGGGTTGACCACAGCATCGACAGGGCAGACCTCGAATGACATCCCTGACCCAAAAGCCCGCAGATCCACATTGAGGGCAGCATGAATTCATTTGCTGGGCGAGCACCGTGGTGGCCTGATGGATGGTCTGCATGCGCGTTGGATTGGCATGGGCTCTGAGGTCGTTCTCGATGAACACCACGCCCTCGTGCGAGATGCCCTTGGCCCAGTCAAATGCAGCCCTCAAAGCCTCGGGGCTGGCGATGCCTTTCTGAAATTGGGGATGGTCTGCCCCATCGGGGCGAACCACGAGATGGTGGCCAGGGAATTTCGCCTGTTGGGCGAATTCAAGGGCTTGTTCCCAGTGGTTGACGCAGGCGTTCAATGCCATGCATGGAGCCGACTGAACCCAGTGCAATTCAAGCTGTCGCACTTCATCGACCAAGATGACCAGTTCATAGTTCCAACTGAACATGCCGGTGCAAGGGTCTGAAGAAAATGAGCCTTCGCTGGCCAAACCCATTTTTAAACCCGTCAGGGCCATGCCGATCCGGGCTTTTTTTCTTGCCGCATCCAGCTGAGTCCCTGATCGCTCAACGTCTCGGGTGAAGGTGCCCAAAGTGTCGGTGTCAAAGGCTTGGGTATGGACAACCTCGCTGCCGCACCATTGGTCAAGCACAGGCTTGATCACCTGCTCCTTGCCATGTTGGGTCAGCAGACTCAGTCGTTGGCCTTGATAGGGTTTCATGGGCAAGCCCTCGATGCCATGCTCAAGTCAACACCCAGATGGCCACCGCCGTGTAGGCGGGGATGCCAAACAAGATGTTCAAGGGAAAGGTGATGCCCAGGCTCAGCCCAAAATACAGGGCTGGATTGGCCTCGGGGATGGCATAGCGCAGCACAGCGGGCACCACAATGTAGGAGGCGCTGGCCGACAACACCATCAACAAGGCTGCATCTGACGGGGCTAATCGAAAGGCCATGGCCAGGCCCAGTGCGATGGCCGCGTGGGTCAATGGCCCCAGGATGCCGTAGGCCATGAGCACGGGCGAGGCATGGCGTGCCTGAGGAAAGTTTCTGGCCACCAGCAAGCCCATGTCCAATAAAAAGAAGGACAGCATGCCTTTGAACAAATCGCCAGAGAATGGCTTCATGGTGGATTGACCTGTTTCACCACTGATGTAGGCGACGATCATGGCGCCAATCAGCAGCAGATGAGCCCCGTCGGTGAACGACTCATGCAGGATTTTTCCGAGCGAGGGACCCGAGGGCAGAGGTGTCACACCCGCGGGCAAGCCACTGCTGGAGGTAACCGCAGCCACAGCCGATGCTTTGTGGCGGATGGAGTTGGCAAACAACACTGCCATGATGATGGCGGGAGACTCCATCAGCACCAAGGCGACTGCCATGTGTCCACCGGGTGTCAATCCTTCCCGCTCCAGATATTGAGTGGCTGTGACAAAGGTCACTGCACTCACGGAGCCATAGGCCGCTGCAATGGCCGCCGCATCAAAGCTGGCTATCCATCGTTTGAGTAATCTGTAGCCCACGATGGGCACCAAAAAAGCCATGATCAAGGCTGCGAGCAGACCCCAGGCAATTTCAGACGTCAGGCCGGATTGAGCCAAAGCAAACCCGCCTTTGAGTCCCAGGGACATCAATAAATAGAGCGAGAGGAATTTGGCGATGGCGGGTGGAATTTCCAGGTTGGACTTGAGCAATCCGGCAATCACACCAAAGATAAAAAACAGGATGGCTGGATCGATGAGGTTTTGCATGAGAGGGTAGTCTTGAATGAATTGAAGAAATCGTAGGGGAAATGAGTCATCAAGTAAAATCAATAATTAGTTACATATCCATCAGCTTTCATCGATGAACATCACTTTTCGGCAACTCAAGGTTTTTTTGGCGTTGGCCGAAACGGGCAGCGTGAGCGCAGCTGCACGGATGATGCATGTGACGCAGCCCACGGCCTCCATGCAGCTCAAGGAAATCACCCAAGCCACTGGCGTGGCTTTATATGAAGTGGTGGGCAGGAAGATTTATCTGACTGAAGCTGGGCGACAACTGGCGCAGACTGCCCGATCCATGACGCAGCAATGGCAGGCCTTTGAGCAGGAGCTCGATCTCATCAAAGGATTGAATCGAGGGCAACTCAAGGTGTCTGTGGTGAGTACTGCTCAGTACTTCATGCCTAAATTGGTGGGGGCGTTTTGCAAAAAATATCCCGACATTGATGTGGCCCTTGAAATCCTCAACCGGGATCGCGTGGTGGAGCGATTGCGCGACAACATGGATGACCTCTACATCATGTCCATGCCTCCGCAAGACATCGAGTTGATGGACGATCCTCTGATCACCAATCCCATTGTGGTGATTGCGGCCACCGCCGATGCGATGGCCAGACAAGCCAAGCTCACCCTCTCGGATCTGAAAGCCCGCTCGTTCATCCTGAGGGAACAGGGCTCTGGCACACGAATGGCAGTGGACCAATTTTTCCAGCGCTTTCGCTTCAAGCCCCATGTCAGACTTGAATTGGGCAGCAATGAGGCGGTGAAAGAGGCGGTGGCAGCTGGTTTGGGTTTGGGAGTCATTTCAAGTCATGCACTTCATGGGCACGAGCGTGAAAACGGCGTGCGAGTGATGGCTGTCAAGGGGTTTCCCATACCATCGGTCTGGCATGTGGTTCATCCCAAAGCAAAAAATCTCTCACCGATTGCGCAGGCGTTCAAGCAGCACCTGCTCAGGAGTGCGTCTGTAGGCGCGCCATCAGGATGAAGGTCAAAAAAAGTTTTGTTGCTGGCAGGTTTTGTAGCAATGACCAGCGTGTTGGCCACATTGCTGAAATCATTCGTCATCAAAGGCTTGACGACATCCTCCATCTTCGCGGTCTACCGAAGCCGGAAATAAAAATCCCCCTCGGATTGATCGTAGATCGCGGGGGTTTGGGTGCGACCCATGGTTTTGGCCAAACGGCTGACTTCGGTACGAACGTTTTTAAGCACCCGGTCCACCGGTACACCAGGCTTGTCCATCTCCGATAAAAACACCCGGGTGAACAATCCATTCTTGGACGGATCGTTGGCGCCCAGGCTGTCGATGGCCAATTGCCCAGCGCCCGCAGAGAAGATGATCATTTGACCTGTTGCGGGTGTCGTCTGAGCCAAGCCTCCTTTGGTCGAGATGGACCGGCTGCCTTTCTCTTTGGGAAAGGGGTCCTCTCGGCAGGCATCGATGACGGCCAGGGCGAATTTGGTTTTGCGCTCTTCCAAGTCTGACATGAAGCGTTTGAGATCAATCGAGTCCTCTCTGAGTTGATCGCGGTCCTTGTCGTTATCGGTGCCTGACACGCGGATGTCTACAGGGAGCAAAAAATTGGCGCCTGCAATTTCCACACCGTGACCCGCAAAGAAGAACATCACCTCGTCGCCGCCCTGGACTTCGTAGCGGAAGGTGCGCAGGGCCTGCTTGAAGCGTTTCTCATCCAGATCCAGGTGCAGGCTCACCTTGTAGCCCGATCTCTCCAGTGC
Organism: Betaproteobacteria bacterium; assembly: GCA_009919175.1. Taxonomy (GTDB): domain Bacteria; phylum Pseudomonadota; class Gammaproteobacteria; order Burkholderiales; family Burkholderiaceae_C; genus Limnohabitans. The sequence continues at coordinate 255 of RGCL01000015.1, read as the reverse complement.
TGTTGCCATGGCTCTGGCATCTGACACGGCATTTTTCAGGGGATCAACCGAACGGTAGTTGTCGTTGCCAATCACCAGGGCGCGACGATTGGCGAATTGCAGATGGGCTGCCGGTGGGCTGGGCAATGGTGCAGCTTGGGCAAGTGCCGGGCGTTGAGACATCGCCACAGGGGCATCAACAGCTGGGTTGGCGCGCACTGTAGCGCTGGGTGGTGCGGGCGCGGGCGCTGGCTGCGCCATGGTTTGAGGCGCAGG
>RGCL01000140.1 GCA_009919175.1 Betaproteobacteria bacterium | reverse complement strand
CCCGCATGCGTTAAACCGGCAATCGACAAGGCCGCGGCCGCAGCGCATGCACCGGGCACAGCGACCACGGGCCAGCCTTCGGCACGTAAAGCAGCTACCACTCGGCCACCTGGGTCGGAAATTGCCGGCGTGCCGGCATCACTCACTAACGCCACCGACTGGCCCGCCGCCAGATGCGTTGCAATCTTTTGTGCAGCCCGTTGTTCGTGATGTTCATCGGCCACCAGCATCGCCGCACCACTGCCGACATGACGCAACAAGGTTGCCGTGCGCCGCGTGTCTTCCGCTGCCACTACTGCAACCTCGCGGAGCACCCGCGCCGCACGCGGCGTCAGATCTTCCAGGTTGCCAATAGGCGTGGCCACCACATACAGGGTCGCCGTGCTGTTTTCCGGTGCTTGGGTTAGAGTAGCCATTGCAGTTAGATAAATCGTCTTGATTAAAGAATCGGATGCCATACCAAGATACCACGCTCACACCCAAGCAAGTGGCCGGCAATGCGGCAGAAGCGCTGGCTTCTGCCTATCTGGAACAATCGGGGCTGCGCATACTCACCCGCAACTACCGCGTACGCGGGGGTGAGATTGACTGCATCGCCCTGGACGGCCAGACACTGGTCTTTGTGGAAGTCCGGCTGAGACGCAATGCCCGATTCGGCGGCGCAGCGGCCAGCATCGACGCCCGCAAACAGCAACGCATCATTCATGCCGCCCGCTGTTATCTGCAACGCTATCCACGACAAGCAGAGCGTGCGTGTCGGTTTGACTGTGTACTGCTGGATGGCCTGGATGCCAATCAACTGGAGTGGATTAAAGATGCCTTCCAAGCCGACTAAGTGCCAAAGCAACCCAGCGTGGCGGCACGTTCTGGGCGCGCCATTGTTGGCGCTAGCGCTTGCTGGTGCCGCGCATGCTGCCACCCCTCTAGAGCAAAGCCCCGAGGTCCCCGCAAAACAACGCGGCCAGGCGACCTTGCTGATTCAATCGTCACCGCTTGCGGGCAGCCAATTCCATGAATTACCCGATGTGGTGTCACAAATTAAGGTAGGCGACACCCTCACACTGAAGCGCGACCCCACCAACCCGCACGACAGCAACGCCATTCAGGTGCTGTGGCAGGGCCATATGCTGGGCTTTGTACCGCGCCGGGAAAACAAAGCTGTCGCCCGTGCCATGGATCGCGGCGACCCACTGGTGGCCCGTGTAGTTGCACTGAGACCCGAAGAGTCACCCTGGCGGCGACTGCGCTTCGAGATCAGCGTCCGGCTTTCAGACTAAACGGCTTGACCCTCAATCCCTTGGGCCGGACATGTTAAGATCGCGCCATATTTTATGGCTTACTGGTCAGCCACTTACGGAGCAGCCTCATGGATTTGCAAGCCCGCGTTAAACGTCATTTCGAAGATAGTGCCCAAACCAAGCTGCGCGCCGCAGAGTTACTCAGCGCGCCAGTGGCAACCGCTATCGACACCATGGTTGCAGCACTCATTGCCGGCGGCAAAATTCTCGCCTGTGGCAACGGTGGCTCGGCTGGTGATGCACAACACTTTGCCGCCGAACTGGTTGGTCGCTTCGAGCGCGAACGCCAGGAGCTGGCAGCGATTGCGCTGACGACCGACACCTCTATTCTTACCGCCATTGCCAACGACTACGCGTACGACGTGGTGTTTTCTAAGCAGGTACGTGCACTCGGTCACCCAGGGGACATCCTGCTGGCGATTTCGACATCCGGCAACTCCAAGAACGTCATTGAAGCCATTAAATCGGCGCACGACCATGACATGAAAGTGATCGCTCTTACCGGCAAAGGTGGTGGCCAGATCGGTGAGATGCTGCGCGATGGCGATGTGCATCTCTGCGCCCCAGCGGATCGCACAGCCCGCACCCAGGAAACGCACCTGACCATCATCCACGCCCTGTGTGATGGCATCGATGTCTCGTTACTCGGAGAAGAGGCATGAAGCTCAATGCCAAACGCACAATCGTGATGAGTCTTGCGGCCGTGTGCATTTCAACGCAACTCACGGCCTGTATCGAAACCGCCATTATTGGCGCCGTTGCTGCCAGCGCGATTGTACTTTCGGATCGCCGTCCCTTTACGACCTACTCCAAAGATGCCTGGATAGATGTG
>RGCL01000139.1 GCA_009919175.1 Betaproteobacteria bacterium | reverse complement strand
AGCCGGTGATGGTGGAGATCGTCGCCGGGTTCTGGCTGGTGGCGACCAGGGTGTCGGTCAGCGTCAGGAGGCCCGTGCCGACGTTCACGACGCCGCCGGTCGGGGTCGTGGCCAAGGTCGAGCCGTTCCAACCGCCTTCGTTCCAGCCCTGGTTATTGAGGGTCAGGCCGGCGAGGGTGTTGGTGCCGGTCAGGACGAAGGTGGACTGGCCGTTGAGGATCACGCGGTTGGCCGGGCTGATCTGGCCCTGAGTGCCGACCGTCAGGTTCGCGACGTTGAGGGTGACGGTGGAGTTGGCCGTGATGGAGCCGCCGAGGATCGGGTCGGTGAGCGCTTTGCTGAGGGTGATCAGCTGGTTGGCCGGGTCCGTGGCGTCGATGGCCGTGATCGTGGTGCCGGAGGGGATACCCACGCCCGAGACGGCCTGGCCGACCTTGAAGACCGAGGCGTTGGCGACGGTGACCGTGGTGGCATACTGGTTGCCGCTGTCCGGGACATTGGGGTTGTAGAAGGTCGCCTGCGACGCGCCGGCCGGGAGGATCACGCCCGTCGTCGGGTTGCCGGCGCCGCTCAGGATCACGTTGCCGTGGTTGAGCACCGTGCCGCCGGTGTAGGTGTTGCCGGTCGACGTGATCGTCGTCGTGTTGTTGGCGAAGTAGGCGGAACCCGGGGTGTCCGAGTTGTTGAGGAGGAGACGGACCGGGCCGGCGCCGTTGTCGACCACGTTGGCGCCGATGGTCAGGGCGCGGCCGGTGGCGCTGCCGGCGGTGTAGCCGAGCTTGTAGACGTGCAGGTCCCCGCCGACGCCGGCGGTGCCGGCGGTGAGGTTGCCGTTGCTGACGGTGTAGTGCGAGCCGTCGCCGTTCTGGCCGAACATCAGGCCGCCCGCCACCGAGTTCAGGGTGAAGCCGCCGAGGTTGAGGGTGTACGGCGTGCTGGCGCCCGACGCGTACATGTTGAGGGTGTTGATCGTCCGGTTGCCCGCCAGCGTGGCGTTCTGGTTCTGCAGGAAGACGTTGTCCGTGGCGACGGAGGTCTGCATGTTCGCCGAGGTCGACGAGTAGATCTGGTAGCCGGCGGCGCCGAGGGAATTGACGCCGATGCCGTTGACGTAAGAGGCCCAGTTGCGCTGGTTGATGGCCCAGGCGCCGATGATGTTGTTGGTGAGCGTCGGCGGGGTCTGGAACTGGACGCGGCCGGCGTTGCCGATGGCGGCGTTGGCGCCGTTGAAGTCGACCACCGCATCCGAACCCGGGGTGCGGACGAGCGACTTGGCGATCAGGTCGACGGAGTTGATGTTGACGCCCGAACCACCCTGCAGCGAGGTGTAGACGAAGTTCATGCCGCCCTTGAGCACGATGCGGCCGACGTTCTCGACGGAGGCGGCGTTGGCGTTGTTCGACAGGTAGAGCGAGCCGCCGAGCAGGTTGATGTCGACGTTGTCCGGGACGCGGTCGGCCACGGCGTAGTAGCCGTGGTTCTCGATGCCGAGGCGGCCGAAGTTGACGTCGATCGAGCTGGCGCCCTCGATGGTGCCGAGGTTCTTCAGGTAGACCGAGCCGCCGTTGACCGTGAAGGCGCCGGTGAAGGTGTTCGGGTTGGTGAGGATGATGCCGCCGGTGCCGGACTTGGTGAAGCTGACCGCGCCGGAAATCGTGCCGCTGTAGGCGCGGTTGGCGGTGTCGGACTGGGCGATCGCGAGGTTGGCGGCCGTCGCGCTGGTCACGTTGCCCGCGGACCCCGGGATGTCCATGAAGTTGGTCGCGGTCAGAATCAGCAAGGTCTGGGCGTTGCCGTTCAGGTCCAAGGTCGCGCCCGGGTTGACGACCAGGGACGTGCTCGTCGGCAGGGTGTTGGTGCCGCCGTTGAGGACGACGGTGCCGCCCTGCAGGGAGGTCCAGCCCGCGGTACCCGCGAACTGCTGGGCGTTGAAGCGCAGGGTGCCGTCCAAGTCCTTGTGCCAACCCAAGGTGGTGTTGAAGGAGGAGCCGTTGACGTCGAGGGTCGCGCCCGGGGCGACCAGGAAGCTCGGGATGGCGCCGCCGGTGTTGAGGAGGACGCCGGAGCCGATCGTCGAGTTGCCCGTGGCGAGCAACATGCCGGAACCGGAGAGGTTCAGGGTCTGGAGGCCGGCGAAGGCGCCGACGGACGCG
>RGCL01000138.1 GCA_009919175.1 Betaproteobacteria bacterium | reverse complement strand
CCGGCCAGGGCGACGGACTCGAGGCCCAGCGCGACGTTGGCGGAGAGCACGCCGACCGCCGAGACGGCGAAGGAAAGGTCGCCCGAGGCGCCCGCGGCGATCGCGGTGGCCGGCGCGCCGACCGTCAGGCCGGTGGCGCCGGTCGAGGCGGTGACAAGGAGGTTGTCCTGGTAGGCCGCCGAGGTGAGCACCGCGTTGCTGATCGAACGGGTCACCGCCGCGCCCTTGCGGACGTTGCCGAGCGAGATCGCCGAGGCGTAGCTGGCGTTGGCGTAATCGTAGGCCGCGCCGGTGAGGGCGACGGTCTTGGGCGCGAGGCTCAGGTCGGACAAGCCGGTGCCGGTCAGCGCCTTGGAGGTCAGGGCCAGGGAAAGGCTGTCGGCGAGCGAGCCGGCCGCGATCGGCGTCACGACGACGGCGCCGGTGGCGCCGGCGGCGATGACGGCCGGGTTGGCCAAGGTGAGTTTGGCGTTGCCGCCCGTGGCCGCGACCGCGAGGTCGTCCTGGTAAGCCGCCGCCGTGATGACGGCGTTGCCGACGACGAGGTTGGCAGCCTCGCCGACGCGGCGGTTGCCCAGGCCGAGGCCCGTGGCGACGGAGGCGCTGGCGTAATCGTAGGCGGTGCCCGTGACGCCGAGCGCACCGCCGGCGAGGGTCGCGTTGGACAGGCCCGTCACGCCGTTGGCGTTCGAGACATAACCGAGCGCGAGGGTGTCGGTGAGCACGCCGGCCTTGGCGGCGGTGACGACCACGTTGCCGGAGGCGCCGGCCGCGAGGTTGCCCGGGGCGGCGACGGAGAGCTTGGCGTTGGAAGCGGCGACGGAGGCGTCGAGGCTATCCTGGTAACCGGCGTTGGTCTGGACGACGTTGGTCAGGGCGACGGCGCCGGTCGCGCCGACGCGGAGCTTGCCGAGCGCCAAGGTGGCGGAAGCGAGGCTCGGCGAAGCGAGGTCATAAGCCGCGCCGGTCACGGCGACCGTGCCGGAGGTGAGCGTCGCGTTGGACAGACCCGTCACGCCGTTGGCGTTGGAGACGAAGCCGAGGGTCAGGGTGTCGGCCAGCGAACCGGCCGCGGCGGCGGTGACGCCGACATTGCCGGCGGCGCCCGCGGCGACGAGGCCCGGGTTGGCCAGCGTCAGGCGGGTGCCGGCCGCGGTCGCGGCGACGGCCAGGCTGTCCTGGTAGGCCGCGTCGCTCAGCGTACGGTTGGTGACCGCGAGGTTGGCGAGCGCGTTCACGCGGACATTGCCGAGCGCGAGGGCCGCGACATGCGTCGGTTGGGCGAGGTCGTAGACGCCGCCGGTGACGGCGATCGCACCGGCCGTCAGGGCCTGATCGGAGAGACCGGCGACGCCGTTGGCGTTCGAGGTCAGGTTCACCGTCAAGGCCGAGGCGAGGGAGCCGGCCACGGCCGTGGAAGGCGTGACGACCAGGTTGGCGCTGGTGTTCGCGGCGATGAGGGCCGGGTTCGTCAGGGCGAGACGGGCCGAGGAGCTCGTGGCGAGCACGCCGAGGCTGTCCTGGTAGGCCGCAGCGGTCTTCACCGTGTTGGCGAAGGCGACGTTGCGGGCGGCCAGCGCCCCACCCTTGCGGACGTTGCCGAAGGCCAGCGTGGCGTCGGAGAAGGCCGGCTGGGCGAGGTCGTAGACGGAGCCGGTGACGGCGACGGTCGTCGAGGCCAAGGTCAGGTCCGAAAGGCCGTTGATGCCGCGGGCGTCGGAGACGAAGGCCAACGTCAGCGTGGAGTTGAGCGAGCCGGCGGTGGCCGCGCCCGGGGTCAGGATCACGTTGCGGCTGGTGCCGGCCGCGATCGGCAGCGGGTTCGCCAGGCCGAGGTTGGCGTTGGTGGAGGTCGCGGTGACGCGGAGGTCGTCCTGGAAGGCGGCGTCGGTGATGGTCGTGTTGGCGACCGCCAGGGTGCGGGTCACGCTCGAACCGGCGCGGACATTGCCGAGGGACAGCGCCGTCGCGACGGCGGGGCGGGCATATTCGTAGGCGGCGCCGAAGACGTTGACCGTGCCGCCCGTCAGGTTGGCGTCGCCCAGGCCCGTGCCGGCGACGGCGCGGGAGATGAAGTCGAAGGAGATGACCGCGTCGATCGAGCCGGCCTTGGTCAGGGAGGCCGCGTTCAGGCTGAGGTTGCCGGTCTGGCCCGGGGCGATGGTGCCCGGCAGCACCAGGGAGACGGCGG
>RGCL01000137.1 GCA_009919175.1 Betaproteobacteria bacterium | reverse complement strand
ACGGATTCGATGGAGACGGCGGAGGAACCGGTCTTGGCGCCCGCGAGGGTGCTGTCCAAGGCGAAGGTGACCGTGCCGGAGGCGCCGGGGGCGATGGCGGCGAAGCCGGTGCCCGGACCGGTGGCCGTACCCACGACCTGCTCGCTGAAACCGTCGGCGATGGCGCCGTTGGCGAAGGTGAGCGTGCTGGTGAGCGCCGCGCCCGGACGGACGTTGCCGAAGGCGACGGTGGTCGGGATCGTGCCCGTGGCGGTGGCGACGCGGAACAGGTCGACGCGGGTGACGCCGGCCTCGGTCGTGACGGCCGGGTGCAGCGCCGCGGTGTTGATGCCCTGGACGGCGACGGAGGCGAAGGCGCCGGTGGTGGCGCCCGTGGCGGTCAGGAGGCGATAGGAACCGGCGCCGGCGGCGCCGGCGTTGGTCAGGCTGAGGACGCCGCCGAGGGCGAGGTCGCCGTCGACGGTGAGCTGGACGGCGGCGTTCGGCGCGGCGAGGGTGCCCGGGGCGCCGAGGGCGGCGGCGAAGGAGCCCGCGAGCGCGAGGTTGCCGGTCACGGCGCCGTTGACGGAAGCCAGCGTCGCGCCCGGGGCGATGGTCAGCGTGTTACCCGCGCCGGTGACGGCGGCGCCGGTCAGGTTGAGGCGGCTGTTGCCCGCGAAGACGAGGCCGGCGGAAGCGGTGGCGTCGAGGGTCGCGCCCCCGGCGATGTTGACCGTGGCGCCCGTGAAGGCCGCGCCGGTGGCGGTGTTGAGGGTGCCGGCGACCGCGACGGTGCCGCCGAGGGCGGCATCGAGGGTGAAGGCCCGGCCGGCGGCGATGGTGGCCGTGCCCGCGTAGGCGCCGGCGCCGGCGAGCGCGCCGCCGGTGAGGTTGAGTGCCTTGGTGACCGCGAGGCCGCCGAGGTTGAGGACACCGCCGGAAACGGTGACCGGGCCGGAGCCGAAGGCGCCGACGTTGGTCACGGCGAGCGTGCCGTCCTGGACATTGACGCCACCCGAGAAGGTGTTGGCGCCGCCGAGGGTCAGCGTGCCCGCCGAGTTCTTGGTCAGGGCGGTCGCGCCGGTGAGGACCGAGTTCAGGGTGCCGGTCTGGGCGGTGACCTGGCTCAGGGCGATCGAGCCGCCGGCCAAGGTGCCGCCGTTGACGGTCACGGCGTTGGCGATCGTCGTGGAGAGGGTCAGCTTGCCGCTCGGGTCGATCACCAGCGAACCGAGGCCGGCGCCGCCGGCGGCCATGGTGACGTTGCCCGCGATGGTCAGGACGCCGGAGTAGCCCGCGGCGTTGGCGAGCGCCCCGCCCTTCATCGTGATCGGGAAGGCCGAGGTCACACCGTTGAAGTCGGCGACGCCGCCGGTCATCGTGAGCGAGGCGAAGTTCAGGGTGGCCGGCATCGCCAGGGTGCCCGAGGCGATCGTCAGGTTGCCGGCGTAGCCCGCCAGGTTGAGCAGCGTGCCGCCCTGGAAGACGATGTCGTTGGTGACGTTCGTGAGGTCGAGCAGCGCGGTCGAGGTCACGCCGATCTTCACGCCGGCCGCGAGGTCGGTGCTGACGTAGGAGCCGTTGGCCAGCGAGAGGACCAGGTCGGCCGGCGGGTTGAGGACCGTGCTGCCGCCCGTGAGGGTGATCGTGTTGCTGATCGACAAGCCGTTGAGGTCGAGCGTACCGCCGGCCAGCGCGATGGTGGCGGTGCCGAGGGCGGCCGGGTCGGTGATCTTGACGGAGCCGCCGGCGAGGATCTTGAACGTACCGGCGAAAGTCGTCGGGGTCGAGAGGACGACGAGGCCGCCGGTGGAACGCTTGACGAGGCCGGTGCCGGTCAGGCCCTCGTAGCTGCCGCCGGTGAAGTCGACGGTGCCGAGGACGTTGAGGGTGCCGCCCAGGTCGGTGTCGAGGGTGAACACCTTGGTGGCCGGGACCGTGGCGGTGCCGACGTATTCCGCGGCGTTGAGGAGCGCCCCACCCTGCAGCGTCACGTTGTTCGCGACGGCGAGGTTGCCGAGGTCGAGGGTGCCGGCGGTGACATTGACCGTGCCGCTGCCGAAGGCGCCGACGTCACCCGCCACGAGCTTGCCGCCGGAGAGGTTGGTACCGCCGGCGTAGGTATTGGCCGATTCGAGGGTGAACGTGCCGGTGCCGCTCTTGGTGAGGGTGCCGGAGCCGGTGAGGGTCGCGGAGATGGAACCGCTGGCGAGGGTGACCTGGCCCGCGTTGATCGCGCCG
>RGCL01000136.1 GCA_009919175.1 Betaproteobacteria bacterium | reverse complement strand
GGGTGAGGTTGGTCTGGCCGGCGAAGGCGATGGTGTTGGCGACCGAATTGGTGACGGCGTTGCGGACCAAGGTGCCGCCCGGGGGATTGCTGAACTGGCCGAACGGATTGACGTTGCCGGAGAACGTGAGGTTACCCGCGTTGAGGTTCAGGCTCAGCGTGTTGGAGAGCGTGCTGGTGCCCCCGATGGTGATGCTGCCCGCCGCGCCCGTCAGGGTGCCGGCCGCGGTGACCGCGAAGGCGAGTTTCGGGTCGAGGGAAAGCGCGGTCGCGTTGGTGAGGGTCAGGTTGCCGCCGTTGAGGGTGAGGGCGCCCGCGTCCTTGATGACCGGGGCGGCGCCGAGGTTGGCGGCGGAGGCGGCGACGAGCGTGCCGGTGCTGCCGATGTTGATGCCGCCGGTGAACGTGTTGGTGCCGGACAGGGTGATCGTGCCGCCGGTGCCGTAGCGGAGGAACAACGTGCGCGGGACGAGGCCCGACTCGGAGATGTTGCCGGAGACGACGCCGGACTCGGTGCCGTTGCCGCCGAGGGAGCCGTTGGCGGCGATCTGCGGGCCGGCCAGGACGATGTTGCCCGTGTTCGTGCCGACCAGACGGAGCTGGCCGAGGGACTCGCCCAAGGTCGTGCCGCCGAACAGGTAGGTGGTGGCGGCGTTGCCGCCGGTGAACAGCGTCGCGTTGGGCAGGACGTTGATGGTGGCGGCCGAGGTGCCGATGTTGCTGCCGGCGAACTTGCCGGTGAAAGCGCCGGCGACGCCGTTGAAGCCGATGTTGAGCGTGCCGGTGAAGGCGGAGTAGTTCGGAGTGCCGGTGAACTGGACGGTGTTGGTGCCGGTGCCGATGTTCGTGACGTTGACGGTGCCCGCACCCGCAAGCCCGCCGAGCGTGTAGGTGTTGGTAGCGGCGACCGGCGCGCCCAAGGTGAAGGTGCCGCCCGCGGCGACGGTGACCACGCCGGTGCCGAAGGCGCCGACGGACGCGGCGGTGGCGGAGGCGCCCGAGGCGACGGAGGTGCCGCCCGAGAAGGTGTTGGTCCCGTTCATCGTCAACGCGCCACCGGAGACGGTGACGGTGGCGGTGTTGGTGCCGGTGAAACGGTTGCCCTGGAGGACCAAGGCGCCCGCGCCGGTCTTGGTCAGGCCCGCGGTGATGTTGCCGCTGGCCGGATTGAGGGTGAGGACGCCGGTCGCGGAGGAGACGTCGATCGAACCGGTGGTGACGTTCAGCGGGCGGGTGGAGGTGCCGGTGGCGCCGGTGAAGCGGAGCGTGCCGCCGGTGGCCAGGGAGATGCCGGTCGCGGTGCCGAGACCGAGCGAGCTGCCGACGGTGTCGGCGATGGTATTGGCCTCGAGGATGCCGCCGTTGACGGTGGTCACCCCGGTGTAGGTGTTGAGGCCCGCGAGGACGAGGGTGCCGGCGCCGTTCTTGGTGATCGCGAAGGTGCCGCCGGCCGGGTTGGCGATGACACCGGTGAAGGCCGCCGGCGCGGTGGCGTTCTGCGTGTTGAAGGCGAGGGTGTTGGTCGACGCGCCGCCCGTGAAGGTCACGGCGAGGATGTTGGCGAGATCCGCGGTGCCGAACTCGGCGGCGCCGCCGACGTTGAAGCTGGCGGTGAGGCCGTTGGCGATGGTCGTGCCCGCGGACACGAGGCTGGCGGCGGTCAGGTAGCTGACGGAACCGGCGGCGATGTTGGTCGTGCCGGTGTAGGTGTTGCTACCCGCGAAGGTCAGCGTGCCGGCGCCGTTCTTGGCGATCGAGATCGGGCCGGAGATGGCGCCGGTGAGGGAGAGGTTGCCCGTGCCGGCAAGGGTCAGGGCGGAGCCGGTGGAGGCGGAGATGGCGCCGGCGATGATGCCACCTTCCTGGCTGAAGGTGGTGGCGCCACCGAGCGTGATCGGGGCGTTGAGGGTCGCGCCCGAGGCGACGCGGAGGGCGCCGAGGTTCTCGCCGTTGCCCGCGCCGACGAGGTTCAGGCCGGCGAACGCGACCGTGGCCGGGACGAAGAGGGTGTTGCCGGAATCGACGGAGATCGTCGCGCCCGCGCCGGTGAAGCCGGTGGTGTTGAGCTTGTTGAAGGAGGAGCCGCTGACCTGGATCGTGCCCGAGAAGCCGGCGAGGTTGCCGGAAAGGGAGGTGTTGCTGGCGGCGGCGCCGGCGAGGACGAGCTGGTAGGTGCCGGCGCCGGTGAGGACGGTCGGGATGGTGGTGGTGCCGTTGGCGCC
>RGCL01000135.1 GCA_009919175.1 Betaproteobacteria bacterium | reverse complement strand
CGCCTGACCCGGCAACTGCCCTTGACATTGCGCATCGAACCCGTCACGGGCTATTCGATCACCGCCCCCATCGAGCACACCGACTACGCCCCCGTTGCTGGCCTCATGGACGAACGCTACAAAGTCGCGATTTCGCGCATGGGGCAACGCCTGCGGGTGGCGGGCGCGGCCGAACTGGGCAGTCGTCCAGGCCGGCTCAACCCCAAATCCATTCAAACCCTCTACAAAGTCCTTGATGACTGGTTTCCGGGCGCGGTCAAACCCACCACACCGTGGCAACACTGGCGGGGTGAGCGCCCCATGATGGCCAATGGTGTGCCCTGGATTGGCCCGAGCCCAGTCAAGGGCGTGTGGCTCAATGTGGGGCATGGCTCCAGTGGCTGGGCTTTGTCAGCGGGCAGCGCACGCTTGCTGGCGCAACAACTGGCGCACACTCCCACTGACCTCCAAGCCCAGCACTACCATGCCCATTGAAGCTCCTTTGCTGAACACGCCCCGTCTGGTGCGGGCGGGTCAGTCGCATGGGCTGTGGTCGGGCGAGTCCCTGAAGCAATGGACGCACAGCCTGGCTCAAAGCTCGGGGCGACCCCAGCGCGACTGGGTGAGTCAGGCGGGTCACCAACTCGCGCGGCTGAGCCTGGCCTTGCACCCCCATGCCCAGCGCATCTGGGTGTGTTGTGGCCCGGGCGCCAATGGCCTGGACGGTTGGCATGCGGCCAGCGCCCTCAAAGCCATGGGCAAGACCGTGCTCATCAGTGCCACGCACTCGCCACCCGACGAGCTCAAGGCCATGGCCGCCCACTGCATCACCGCCCTGCCCCAGGATTGGGACCTGGCCATCGATGCCCTCTATGGCATTGGCCTGAGCCGTCGCATCACAGCAGAGGATCAGGTGTTGGCCTGGCTCAGCCACCTGCACCACGCCTCTGGCCCCATGCTCCATGCCGATGTGCCCTCCGGCCTTTGCCCCAGCACCGGCACCTGGCTGGGGCCTGAGGTGCCCTTTGGGCTGGGGCCTCGCTACACCTTGGCCATGCTGGGCATGAGCATGGGTCTGTGGACCCACCAAGGCCGGGATGTCGCGGGCCAGGTCTGGCTGAGTGAATCCAGCCTGCCATGCCCCACGCGCGCCGATGCTGAATTGGTCCATGCGACCCAGCTCCCGCCTCGAGCACACGACAGCCACAAGGGACGCAACGGCCATGTGATCGTGGTGGGTGGGCAAGAGGGCATGCAAGGTGCGGCCTTGCTGGCTGCGCGCTCCGCCCTCACCCACGGCGCTGGTGTGGTTCACTGGCATGCCCCGTACCAGGCCCGGTTCTCCCCTGATCTTCATGCCCGCCCAGATCGAGCGCCACTGGATCTGCCCACCCTGCCGATTCAGATCCTGCGTGAATGGCCCACGCAGCTGCAAGCGCGCGACGTGGTGGTGGCGGGTTGTGGCGCTGGCGAAGTGGACGAATCGTTCTGGCACACCGTCTTTGCACGCGCCCCTCAGCTGGTGCTGGATGCAGACGGGCTCAATGCCTTGGCCCGCCATGAGCGTCTCGCGCAGGTCGTCTCGCGCAGGGGACAAAGGCACCAGCCTACGGTGATCACCCCTCACCCCCTGGAGGCAGCCCGTCTTTTGTCGTGCCGCACCGAGGACATCCAGGCCAACCGAGCCCAGGCCGCCAAGCGCTTGAGCCAACACTTGCAATGCATCACCGTGCTCAAGGGGTCCGGCACCGTGATCGCCTCAGCGCGTGGGGATTGCTGGATCAACCCCACTGGCAATGCTCGCCTCGCCACTGCGGGCAGCGGCGATGTGCTCGCCGGCTTCATCGGCGCCCTTCTGGCGCAGGGCTTGACGGCCGAGCTGGCAGCTCAACACGCGGTGTTTGAGATGGGCTGCATGGCCGACCAGATCGCCACGGCCAGCCCGTCAACGCATCGCGCCTGGACCGCCGATCAGCAAGCCCTGATGCGCAGTTAGCCGCGCCCCACAAAGGGCATCTTGGTGGCCATGACCGTGTGAAACAGCACGTTGGCCTCAGGGGGCAGGTTGGCCATGTACAGCACCGACTGCCCCACCACCTTCACATCCATCAAGGGCTCGGGGGCGATTTGGCCATTGGCCTGTGGCACACCATTGGCCATGCGATTGGCCATGGGGGTGCCCGCGTTGCCGATGTCGATTTGGCCAGCACAGATGTTGTACTTGCGACCATCAAGAGCAGCGGACTTGGTCAAGCCCGTCACCGCATGCTT
>RGCL01000134.1 GCA_009919175.1 Betaproteobacteria bacterium | reverse complement strand
AGAAATGCCAGTGCTCATTCTTCCTGCGGTGCAAATCAACATCCGTGCTGGAGAGTTGCCCCCCAAGGAAGACAACGGTGTCTCCTACGTCAAGATTCCTTTGAACGCTCTGTGACATGCGTGGATTCGCCTACCCCCAAGCGATGTGGGACAACAGGTTTTCCAAGCCTCACGGTGTTTTTACCGAACAGCCCAATGCGTTTTTGGTGTCCCAGGCAACGCACTTAGGGCAAGGTCGTGCATTGGCTTTGGTCCATGGAAAAGGGCGCAACAGCGTATGGCTGGCCCGACAAAGTTTTTCCGAAGGCCCGCGGCACAGCGGCATGCGGACTCCAGTTAGATTCATCACGAGGAAAATATGAACACTTTGCATTTGGTCTGTCCACATTGCAACACGACCAATCGCGTGCCGTCTGACAAATTGCAAGCCGAGTTGAACTGTGGTCAATGCCGTACAGCTTTGCTGGGTGCACGCCCCGATAACCTGAACGAAGCGGCGTTTCGCGCGCAGCTTGCGAAAAGCGATTTGCCGCTGGTCGTCGACTTTTGGGCACCCTGGTGCGGCCCTTGTCGCATGATGGCCCCCGCTTTTGAAAAAGCCAGCCAGGACCTGCACGGCCGCGCCCGCTTCGTGAAGGTCAATACCGAAGACGAACAGGGCTTGGCAGCGGCATACAACATCCGCAGCATTCCCACACTGGCGGTTTTTGCGGGTGGCCGCGAGGTCGCCCGACAAGCAGGGGCCATGTCTGCCCCGGACATCGCGCGCTGGGTGAGCGCAGCCTTGCACCAGGCCGCATAGAGCCCCCGCACAGCTTTCTTATCGGACCACCACAACATGGACACTTTGGACCCTGTCGTACTGGCGCGCTTGCAATTTGCAGCCAACGTCACCTTTCACATTCTTTTTCCGACCATCAGCATTGCCATGGGCTGGTTTTTGCTGTTCTTCAAAACCCGCTTTGTCGCCACCGGAGCGCAGTACTGGATGGACGCCTACCAGTTCTGGGTCAAGATTTTTGCCTTGACGTTTGCGCTGGGTGTTGTCAGCGGCATCACCATGAGCTTTCAGTTCGGCACCAACTGGCCCGGGTTCATGAACACCGTGGGCAACGTGGCCGGCCCACTGCTGGCCTATGAGGTGCTGACGGCCTTCTTTCTGGAGGCCACCTTCCTGGGCATCATGCTGTTTGGCCGGGGGCGGGTCAGCGAAGGGGTTCACACCCTGGCCACCTGGCTGGTTGCTTTGGGTACCACGGCTTCGGCGTTTTGGATACTTGCGCTGAACTCTTGGATGCACACGCCGGCCGGGTTCGAGATGGTCAATGGCCAGGCGCATGTAACGAGCTGGATGGAGGTCATCTTCAACCCCTCATTTCCCTACCGCATGACCCATATGCTGTTGGCGTCGGGCTTGACCGGCTCCTTTTTGCTCGCTGGCATCAGCGCGTACCGCTGGCTCAAGAGTGATCGCGCGCCCGAGGTGATGGCTTCACTGCGTACCGGCGTGATGGTGGCGGCGGTATTGATCCCGGTGCAAATCATGGTGGGTGATATGCACGGCCTGAACACCTTGCATCACCAGCCTGCCAAGCTCGCGGCGATGGAGGGCATTTGGGAAACCCAGCGCGGCGTTCCAGCCGTCCTGTTCGCCATCCCCGACCAAGTTACACAGTCCAACCGATATGAAGTGGCGATTCCCAAGCTGGCATCGCTCTACCTGACGCACGATTGGGACGGGGAGGTTCAGGGCATCAAATCGTTTGGCGACAAACATCCGCCGGTGGGGCCGGTGTTTTGGGCCTTTCGCATCATGGTAGGCATGGGCTTGTTGATGCTGGCAGTGAGCTGGTTTGCCAGCTATGAATTGACATTCAAAAAGGCCCTATCCCGACGCACCGCAGTGGTGCTGGTCGCCATGACCTTTGCGGGCTGGGTGGCGCTGGTGTCTGGCTGGTACGTGACGGAAATCGGGCGTCAGCCTTGGCTGGTGTATGGCGTACTGACAACCGCGCAGGCCGCCTCCACAGTACCGGCGCACAACATTGCGCTGTCCTTGGCCATGTACCTCACGCTGTATGCGGCATTGCTGTCTGCCTATGTGTCTGTGGTGTTTTACCTGGCCAAAAAGGCCGTCTACGGTGGTGAAGTGCCCGAGTTGAATGCCCGGGGGCTGCGCCATGTCTGAGTTTGGTGTGGATGTGATGAGCCCCAGCGGCTGGCTCCCTTTGGTGTTTGCCCTGGTCATGGCCTTATCCATGCTGGCCTACGTCATTTTGG
>RGCL01000133.1 GCA_009919175.1 Betaproteobacteria bacterium | reverse complement strand
CCGACGTTCATCGAGCCAGAGATGGTGACTTGTGCGAATGCACCGGTTGCGGCCAGTGTAGCCAGAGCAACTAGAGTTTTTTTCATGAGGGAGTTCTCCAAGGTTTGAAAAAGCCAGGTTGCTTGGGTTTGTTGTCAAACTTGGACCACCTGGAACAACCTCCAAAAGGAAGTTGGACGTATTTCACCAGACAAAGCCCCGCGCAAGCCTGATCGGGGTCATTTTTTGCCCTTGTTCGTTGTCTGTCTGCAACACACCTTGGATGGACAATACGGCCATGGACACCCTGCTCAATCTGACCGATCGTGCGCTTCGCACCCTTTTCGCCTCTCACCATGCCGCCAGGCCGCTTCCCGGGGCGAGCCAGGCCGCTCCAGAGCTCACTACAGAGGAAAAAACCTTGTCTGGCGCGCTCATGCGAGTCAACCATGTGGGCGAAGTGTGCGCCCAAGCCCTGTACACCGGCCAGGCGCTGGCCACCCAAAACCCTGCGCTCAAAGCCCAATTGCTGGAAGCCAGCGCCGAGGAAACCGACCATTTGGCCTGGACAGAGGCTCGACTCAAGGCCTTGGGCGCTCGCCCCAGCTTGCTCAACCCCATTTGGTACGCCGGGGCTTTTGCCATTGGCTGGGGGGCTGCAAAGCTAGGGGGGGACAAGGTCAGCCTAGGTTTTGTGGTCGAAACCGAGCGCCAGGTCGAGGCGCACCTGCAAGGCCACCTGAGCCAATTGCCTGAAAACGACACGGCTTCGCGCGCCGTAGTCGCTCAAATGAAAGCCGATGAGGCCGAGCACGCCCGTGCAGCCCAGCATGCAGGGGCTGTGCCCTTGCCGGCGCCTGCGCAATGGGCCATGAAGATGGCTGCCAAAGTCATGACCACGGTCGCTCATCGCATCTGAGCCCGCCCTGGCCTGAGCCCTCGCAGGTCTAGTAATGTGCAGTCTTGGCTCGGGAACGCCGGCTTTGCAACATCCCGACATTCATCTCACCCGTGAGGGTGGACGCGTAAAAATTCTCGATCATGTCCACCGACGTGCGGGCATTGCGCGCCAGGGTCAGCATGTCAATGCCTTGCCCGTACAACAAACGGAACGTGATGGCCGTGTGCCTGAGGCTATAGAGTGTGCGTGAATGGCCATGGTTATCCGTCAGGGGCAATCGGGCCGTTCGCATCACCCACTTGAGCCAAAAATTGAGCAGGGCCAAGGCTTGTTCGCGGTTTTTTTCCTCTGGCAAAAAGACGTGGTCCTCGGGATTGAAGCCCCCAGCCGTCTCAGCCCTGCGTTGAATGGCTTCATAGATGCGCACCGCTGGGCGCAAGCTGACGATGGGTTTGTCGTGTTTCTTGGTTTCGGGCAAGGTCAATCGCAAATAGGTTTGCTCGGATCGCACCACCTGCACATGCTTGTGCTTGAGCACTTTGATGTCAGTGGGTCTCACAAATGAATTGACCATGAAGCCAATCACCCAATACATGTCGGGCGGCAAGGTGCGGTTTTTAGGGGTGATCCAAAAGCGGCTGCGCTCCCCCCCACTGGTCTTGACCAGAGGCGCCTCGGCATGACTTCGCCACAAATGTTTGGCGGTCTGCAAGAGCTTGCCGTATTCGTTCAGGCTGAAATTTGACCGGGGCTTGTGCTGAATGGCAATGGTGGGCAATTCGGGCATTTCACTGATGCATTTGCGAGCTGCAGCCAGCTTGAGGGCTTTGCGAACAATCACCAGATACTGAGACAGGGTGGTGGGCGATGCGTCTTCTTGGCTCAACCGATTCACCAGCTTATGGATGTGTTCTTGGGTGATCTCATGCACCCACAGATGCCCCAGGCAAGGCAGGATGTGTCGGTCCAGGCGATTGCGCAAGATGTCCAGCGAGGCTTTGGCCAGGGCACCGCGCTGCACACGATCGGCCTCCTGGTCCACCAACCACTGGCTCAACTGGTCAAAGCGGATGAAGTTGGGTGAAGCCCTGTTTCGCTCGGAGACTCTCTCGGCTTGTTCTTCCCAGGCTCGCATACCGGGCAAAACAAATTTGTCAGTCTCCTGCCGCACATTGGGCACATTTTCTTGGGGCTGCCATTGAACAATGTCTTGTCCTACCAAGTAACCCACAACATGGCCGTCTTCGCACACCGCAACAGGCTGATGGTTGATGAGGTCCCGCAGGCTACTGGCCAATTTGGGCAACATGTCCAAACGAACGCTACACGCAGCAAGCGTATTCACAGATGAGGGCACAACAGGTAATGGGACACGTGGCTTCATGTGAGCATCCATCCGA
>RGCL01000132.1 GCA_009919175.1 Betaproteobacteria bacterium | reverse complement strand
TTGGTATCGACCGAATTGCGTGCCTTGACCACCGATCAGTTGGTGGCCTTGACCACGTCTCAAGTTCAAGCCCTCACATCGAGCCAGCTCAACAGCCTGACCACGGCCCAAACGGCTGCATTGACCACCGATCAACTCGGGGCCATTGAAACCGCTGATGTGGCGGCCTTGATCTCGACGGAACTGCGGGCCTTGACCAGCGACCAGATCGTGGCTTTGAGCACCGATCAGGTGGTGGCCTTGACCTCTGCGCAACTCAACAGCTTGACCACGGCACAAGTGACGGCTCTGAGCACCGCCCAGATCGCAGCGATTGAGACCTCTGATTTGGCCAAGCTCAGCACCACCAACCTGAGTGCTTTGACCACCGACCAGGTGGTGGCCTTGGGCACCGATCAATTGGTGGCCTTGGGTACGGCACAAGTCAGTAATTTGACGACCAGCCAATTGGTGGCCTTGACCACCAGTCAACTGGTGGCCATGGAAGCGGCTGACCTGGCCAAGTTGAGTGCCGCCAACACGGCAGCACTGTCCACTGATCAATTGGTGGCATTGACCACCGATCAATTGGCTGCTTTCTCGACGGCCCAAATCAGTGGTTTGACCACCGACCAAGTGGCGGCCCTGACCAGCGACCAGGTGGTGGCCTTGAGCACCGCACAAGTGAGCAACCTGACCTCGGCCCAATTGGCGGCCATGAGCACGGCACAGGTTGTGGCTTTGGAAACCCGCGACCTGGCCCGAATCAGCACCACCAATTTGCAAGCCCTGACCACTGATCAAGTGGCAGCCTTGACCACCGACCAAGTGGTGGCCTTGACATCGGCACAGGTCAGCAACCTCAGCACCGATCAATTGACGGCCTTGACCACCGATCAACTGCTGGCGATGGAAACGGCCGATTTGGTCAAGCTCAGTGCGGCCAGCGTGAAGGCCTTGACCACCGATCAAGTGGTGGCGCTGACGACCAAGCAGCTGTCGTCCATGACCACAGCCCAGGTCAGTGGCATGAGCACCGATCAAATCGTGGCCTTGACCACGGCCCAAGTGGCCGGTTTGAGCTCTGCCCAAGTGTCCAACCTGACGACCTCGCAATTGGTGTCTTTGACCACCGATCAATTGGTCGCCATGGAAACCGCTGATTTGGCAGTCATTGCAACAGCTTCGCTGAGCAAGTTGACCACCGACCAAGTGGTGGCCTTGACCACCGACCAGGTGGTCGCTTTGACCTCGGCGCAGGTGAGCAACATGGGCACGTCGCAACTGGCGGCCTTGACGACCTCGCAGATCGTGGCCTTGGAGACGGCTGACCTGGTCAAGCTGAGCGCAGCGACGGTGGCCTCTTTGACCACCGACCAAGTGGCGGCTTTGACGACCACCCAGTTGGCCGCGATGACCACGGCCCAAGTCAGCGGCATGACCACCGACCAGGTGGTGGCCCTGACCACCGCGCAAGTGGTGGCCTTGAGCACCGCCCAGGTGAGCAACCTCACCACCAGCCAGTTGGTGGCCTTGAGCACCGATCAGTTGGTGGCGATGGAGACCACCGATTTGGCGACCCTGAGCACGGCCTCCTTGAGCAAGTTGACCACCGACCAAGTGGTGGCTTTGACCACCGACCAGGTGGTGGCCTTGTCCACCTCGCAGGTGAGCAACCTCACGACCAGCCAATTGGCGGCCTTGAGCACCAGCCAAGTGGTGGCGATGGAGACCAATGATCTCGTCCGCTTGAGCGCGGCGAGTGTGAAAGCCTTGACCACCGACCAGGTGGTGGCCTTGACGACCACGCAACTGGCCTCGATGGGCACGACCCAAGTCAGTGGCATGACCACCGACCAGGTGGTGGCCTTGAGCACGGGCCAGGTGGCTGCATTGACCACCTTGCAGGTGAGCAACCTGACGACCAGCCAGTTGGCTGCATTGACCACCGACCAAGTCGGTGCCATCGAGACGGGTGACCTCAATGTGTTGAGCTCGAGCAGCCTGCGCGCCTTGACCACCGACCAAGTGGTGGCTTTGAGCACAGCGCAGTTGACGGCTTTGACGACCACACAAGTGGTGAAGTTGTCGACCGCACAAGTGGCCGCTTTGAGCACCGACCAAGTCGTCTCGCTCACCTCCACGCAGCTCAACGACATGACCACAGCCCAAATCGCGGCTTTGACCACCGACCAATTGGTGGCCATTGAAACCGCCGATGTGGCGGCTTTGGTATCGACCGAATTGCGTGCCTTGACCACCGATCAGTTGGTGGCCTTGACCACGTCTCAAGTTCAAGCCCTCACATCGAGCCAGCTCAACAGCCTG
>RGCL01000131.1 GCA_009919175.1 Betaproteobacteria bacterium | reverse complement strand
CGACCTGGCCAATGGATTCACCTTGGGAAACCGATTGGCCTTTGCGAACCTGGATGCGGCTCAAGTGGGCATAAAGGGTGGAGTGACCACCCTGACGGTGGCGCACCGTGACCACGTTACCGTAGCCATTCATCACGCCAGCGAAGGTGACCACGCCATCGCCAATGACGCGCACAGGTGTGCCAATGGGCGCGCCGTAGTCGGTGCCGGCGTGCTGCTTCCATTGCATCTGGATGGGGTGAAAGCGCATGCCAAAACCACTGGTCACCCGGGTGAAGGCCAGGGGCGAGCCCAGGTAGGCACGCTTGAGGCTTTCGCCTTGCAGGTTGTAGTAGCTGCCCTTGTTGCCCACCGGGTCTTCAAACCAGATGGCCGTGAAGGCTTTGCCTTTGTTGACGAATTCGGCAGAGAGGACTTTGCCGCTGCGAACGGGCACGCCGTCGGCTTCCAGGGTTTCGTAGATCACGCTGAAGTGATCGCCCTTGCGCAAGTCGCGGTGAAAGTCGATTTCGCCAGAGAACACGTCAGCCAGTTGGGAGGCCACGGCATCGGGGATGCGGGCATCGTCGCTGGCGGCAAACAAGGACGACTGGATGCGCGCCGAGGCCATGCGCATGGACACTTCCAGCGGGGCAGATTCTTTTTGTAGCTTGAAGCCCTCGGGGGTGCGGGAGATGACCAGGCGCTGGAAGCGGCTGTCGTCGCTCGATTCCATCCACTTGAGGGTCAGGCGGGCCAGGCGCTGGTCGGCCAGAGCCTCGGTGCTCAGCCAACGGCCACCACGACCCAGCAAGGCCTGGGAGGCGGCTTTGTCCTTAAGAATGAACTGCCTGGCCTCGTTGTCCACGATGCCCAGGCGGTCAAACAGGCTGTTGAGGGTGTCGCCCGAGCGGGTGAGTTCGGTGCGGTGCAGGCGCAAGGCCTCAAAGGCCTGGTCGGGGGTCTGGATCTGGGGGGCAATGGTTTCAACCACCAGGCGCGAGGGCACGTTGGCCGGATCGGGCGCAAAGGTGGACACGGCATAAGAGAAGCCCGAGCCGCCAATGGCCAAGCCCCACACTGCCATGTGCAGGCGCGAGCGATGCTTGGCGTAAAAGGAACGCACACGCTGCTCGAGGCTGAGTGTTTCGCTTTGCAAACCGGGTTCTCCAAATGGGCGCTGGCACAAGGCCAACTGGCGCGGGGGGCTCGATAGAATCCCACCTTCTACGCCGAAGTGGGCGGGAGTATAACCGCAAACTTTGGCATGACAACCCGTGAAATTCCATTATGAATCAAGCATCTGTAGCGAATTCTTCGATGTCCGATGAGGTGCGCCATGCCTTGGCGGTGAGCCTGAGGGGCTGCGACGAGCTTTTGCCCCAGGACGACTGGATCAAAAAGCTGCAACGCAGCCAGACCACGGGCAAGCCTTTGCGCATCAAGCTCGGGCTCGATCCCACCGCGCCCGACATCCACCTGGGCCACACGGTGGTGCTCAACAAAATGCGCCAGCTCCAGGATTTGGGTCACCAGGTCATCTTCCTCATTGGCGACTTCACCAGCCTGATTGGCGACCCATCCGGGCGCAACACCACCCGCCCACCCCTGAGCAAGGAACAGATTGCGGCCAACGCCCAGACTTACTACCAGCAAGCCAGCCTGGTGCTGGATCCAGCCCGCACCGAGATCCGCTACAACTCCGAGTGGAGCGACCCGCTGGGCGCACGCGGCATGATCCAGCTCGCCGCCCGCTACACCGTAGCGCGCATGATGGAGCGCGACGACTTCAACAAGCGCTTCAAGTCAGGCCAGTCCATCAGCGTGCATGAATTCCTCTACCCGCTCATGCAGGGCTACGACAGCGTGGCCCTCAAGTCTGACCTGGAGCTGGGCGGCACCGATCAGAAATTCAATTTGCTGGTCGGCCGCCACCTGCAGCAGGAATACGGCGAGGAACCCCAGTGCATCCTCACCATGCCCTTGCTCGAAGGCCTCGACGGCGTGGACAAGATGTCCAAGTCCAAAAACAACTACGTGGGCATCACCGAAGACGCCAACAGCATGTTTGCCAAGATCTTGTCCATCTCCGACGACTTGATGTGGCGCTGGTACACCTTGCTCTCCTTCAAGTCGCTCCAAGACATTGAGCGGCTCAAGGCCGAGGTGGCCTCGGGGCGCAACCCCAAAGAGGTCAAGGTCATGCTGGCCAAGGAAATCACCACCCGCTTTCACAACGCAGCCCAAGCCGACGCGGCCGAGCAGGACTTCATCAATCGCAGCAAGGGTGGCGTACCCGATGACATTCCCGATGTGCAACTCAGTGGCGCG
>RGCL01000014.1 GCA_009919175.1 Betaproteobacteria bacterium | reverse complement strand
ATTTCATGAGCGGCCACATGAAGCCAAAGCCCAGCCACAAGACCAGCCCATAGCGCAAAGCCATCCAGGCATGCCATTGCTCTGCGCCTTTGGCATGGGCGAGTTGATACCGAAAGGAAGCCCAGTCGTTGAAGGCATTCCAGATGAACACCACCGACACCAGCATGGCCGCCGTGATCAGGGCCAAGCCCCAGCCCTTGTTGCGCCACAAGGACCAACCCAAGGCCAGCTGCAAGCTGAGCATCACGCTCAACGCGAGCAAGACCGCGGTGTATTTGGACAGGCCCGCCAACCCCAAGCCCAACCCCAAGGCCAGCCACAAGCCCCAGTTCGAGGTCTGCGAGCCCTGGGCCAAAGCCAATCGCCAAACCAGATGCATCAAGGCCAGGGTCAAGGGCATGAGCAAGGCATCGGGCACCATGGCCAAACCCATCAGGTGGGGCAAGACGCTGCCCAGCCACAGCCAGGCATCGACCCGCAAGCCCCACCAGCGGCAGGACTTGACCCAGGGAAAGACCATGTCATTGAACGACAGCAAGAGGCTGCCCGTGATCCACCACAGCGCCAGCGGCCACCAACGCAACGCAAGGTCTGAATCGCTCACCCACAGCACCACGGACTGCAACCAACCCACCAGGGGCGGATGGTCGTAGTAGCTCCAGGCCAGGTGTTGGCCGTACAAGGCATAGTGCGCCTCGTCCGGCGAAAGCCCCATGCTCGTGGCCCAGATCACATGCAGCAAGGCTGCCAGACCCAAAGCCCAGCGGGTGCTGCGCTCGGCCAAGGGCGCACGCCAAGCCAGGTCAAGCGCCCTCATGCGCTCAGGCCTTGCGCCGCTGGGGCCAGACCAGGATGGCTGTTGCCCCGTAATTCCACATCAGCCCCACCAGGATGCCCGCCAGGCCTGACCACAGCCAGTATTCGCCGCCGCCATGCATCCACGAGGCCACCCCCACATTGGCCACTGCGCCCAGGGCACAGGCCGCCATGAATTTGGCCAGCCCCCACCACCACTGCCAGCCCTTGAGCTGCTTGTCGCGATAGGTCAGCACGTTGTTGAGGAAGAAATTGAACACCATGGCCACCAGCACCGCCAGGGTTTGAGCCTGGGCAAATTCGCGCCCCCCCACGTTGAGCGCGAGGAAGAGGACCATGAGGTGCACCAGCACGCCCAAGCCCCCGACCGCCCCAAAAGAAATCAGGGAGGTGGGGATGTAGCGCCCCAGGGTTTTGTCGGCCAGCATCAGCAGGTAATCCCAGGCCACGCGCGCGTCGAGCTTGCTCTCGCCCGCATGGCGAAGGCCAAAGGTGTAGGGCACTTCGGTGAAGTTCAGCTTGCGGGGTGAGGACGCCACGATGTCGAGCAAGATCTTGAAGCCCATGCTGGAGAGGTGGTGCACGGCGCCGTGGAATGCGTCCCTGCGGATCATGAAAAAGCCGCTCATGGGGTCGCGCAGACTCACTTTGAGCAGTCGCTGGCTGAGTGCAGTGGCAAAGCGGCTGGTGAACTGGCGGGACTCATCCCACTCGCCAACACCACCCCCTTCCATGTAGCGCGTGCCCACCACGAGGTCGCAGCCGGGCTCACGCAAGGCCTGCAACATCTGGGGCAGGATGCGCTCATCGTGCTGCAAGTCGGCATCCATCACAGCCAGAAACGGCGCGGCGGTGGACATCATGCCTTCGATGCAAGCCGAGGACAGGCCCCGGCGCTGAATGCGGTGCACCACGCGCACGCGTGGATTCACGCGAGCCAGCTCAC
The DNA here is from genome assembly GCA_009919175.1 of Betaproteobacteria bacterium. Classification (GTDB taxonomy): domain Bacteria; phylum Pseudomonadota; class Gammaproteobacteria; order Burkholderiales; family Burkholderiaceae_C; genus Limnohabitans. The sequence goes on along the minus strand of RGCL01000014.1, from coordinate 51,818 downwards.
GCACATGATCGGCCGTGCCATCCGGTGAATCGTCGTCCACAAAAATCACTTCCCAGGCCAGGCCTTGCAAGACCTCACTGAGCCGGCGAACCAACTCGTCGACGTTGGCGCGCTCGTTGAAGGTGGGCACCACCACCGCCAGCTCAAGGGCTTGGGAGGCATCCACGGCAGTGGGGGACGAAGGGCTCATGCGGCAAGACTCGAAGTGGGATGACGAAGACAGCGTGGTGTGACTGAGGAGGGCTCAAGAGAAGCCCTGTGCGTCAAGGGCGTGTGAATTCTATCGGGGGGGCGATGACCCCAAAGCGAAGTAGACCCGCCCACACCCATCAGGGCTTGAGCCACCAGAACTGCACATCCACAGGCGCATCCGGAATGCGGCGAATGATCACGTGCTGGGCATGCTGAGCCTGGGGAAAGCGCTGGAGCACGGTGGCCTCGGGCATGCGGGTGATGAGCAAGACCTGCTGCGATGGCGTGCCCGATCGAATGGGGAAGCGCTGTTCGAAATGGTTGTCGGGCGCATCCGCCAGTTGCCAGCCCAGGGCTTGACCTGCTGGCAGATTGAGGGTGGCTTGCACCTGCGCGACGATGCCACGGTCTTCGGATGCGATGCGCCAATCGGCCCTTTGCACATCCGAGGCCTGGGTCCACCAGGCGTTGATCACTGCGCGGTTGAGATCAGGCCAGCTGCGCAAGGTCCAAAACGGATCGCTGAAGACCGAGGGTCGAATGTTCAGGGGCTTGGCATACAAGTCATAGCCATAGAGCGCCGCCATGAAGAGCACATGCAAGGCCAGCGCCAACTGAAACCATCTCACGTGACGCCCCTGCACCATCCACCAGGCGGCACCCAGCAGCACACTGATGAGCGCGGGGGCAGCCCAATTGGCGTGAGCGCGGGTGAACAAGGCCTGGATGCTGATGACCAAGAGCATGGGCCAGGCGGCATGCACGATCCACAAGGCGGCGTGATCGGTGCCCGCCTCGTTGGACCGCCAGGGCTTGGACTTAAGCCACAGCCCACACACCACCAGCGCCACCAGACCTGTGACTGCCCACTGCGCCAGCCAGAACTCCAGCAGACTCATCCAGCGCAGGCCATAGCCAATGCCACCGCCTGAGATTTGTGCAGTGTGGTGCAAGGTGGGCGCACCCTGGGTGAAGTTCCACCACAGGTTGGGCGCAAAGATCAAGCTGGCCACAAACCCACCCGCATACAACCAGGGGCTGCGCCAGTGCCAACGCCACGCGGGGTGCAGCAAGGCTGCCACCACGCCCACACCAAACAGCACCATGGAATATTTGGAGAGCAGGCCAAGACCCACCCACAATCCGGTCCAGATCCAATGGGCGCTGCGGCCTTGCAAGGCCTGCCAGGCCGAACGCATGGCCAGCAGCCAAAAGAGCATGAGCATGCTGTCGGTGGTGGCGATGAGGCCATAAAAACTCACCAGCGGCGTGGTCATCCACAACACCGTGCTGACCCACGCCTGCAGACTGCTGCCGCCCAGGTCCAGCACCAGGCGAAACAGCGTGACACCGCAGAGGAAGAACGCCAAGGCAGGCACCACCCTCACCGCTTCCAGCGTGGGTCCAAACAGTTCTCGGCACAGGCCAATGGCCCAGGCAATCATGGGGGGTTTGGTCCAGTAGCCCCAATCGGGCGTGAGGCTCCAGGCGGTGTAGTAAGCCTCGTCTTCAGACAAGGGCAACTGGCTGCCCACTTGCCAGCGCATGAGCGAGAGCGCCGCGAGCATGACCACCAAGGCCACGACTTCGCGCCGGTCCAGGCGCGTAGCGTCTTGCCCAGCGTTCATGCCTGGCCTTGCTTCCAGCCCTGGTCATCGGGCATGGCCAAGGCTTGCTCGCTCAAGCGGGTGCGATAGGGACGGGAGTGGCCTGACTCGAAAAAGATGCGGGTGAGCACCTCGGCCACCACACCGGTGGTCACCAGTTGCACGCCCGCAATGACCAGGAAAAAACCCACCAGCAGCAAGGGGCGACCCCCAATGTTTTCGCCCAGGAAGAATTTCAGACCCAGGAGGTAAGCCAGCACCGCGCCGCCCAAGGCACCGATGAACAAGCCCATGCCACCAAAAAAATGCCCAGGCCGCGCGCGAAAGCGCATGTAGTAGTACACGAAGAGCAAGTCCAGCACCACCCTGAGCGTGCGCGAGATGCCGTATTTGGATTGCCCGTGGATGCGGGCATGGTGCTCCACCACCTCTTGCGCCATGCGCGAAGGGGAAGTGACCGTGGCCAACCAGGCGGGAATGAACCGGTGCATCTCGCCGTAGAGGCGCACCTGCCGCAGACAGTCCGCCCTGAAGACCTTGAGGCTGCATCCATAGTCCTTGAAGTTCACGCCGGTGGCACGCGCAATGAGCCGATTGGCGATCCAGGAGGGCAACTTGCGCAGCAGCCAGCCGTCTTGGCGGTTTTTGCGCCAGCCGGCCACCAGGTCCAGGTCCTCGTTGAGCAAGCGAGCCACCATGCGGGGGATGTCAATCGGGTCGTTTTGCAAATCGCCATCCAGCGTGGCGATGACCGAGCCCCTGGCCGCATCAATGCCCGCTTGCATGGCGGCGGTCTGCTTGAAATTCGTGGCCAGCTCCAGCACCCGCACATGGCGACCCCATTGGCGCTGGGCAGCCTGCAAGGCCTGGGGCGTGCCATCATGGCTACCGTCATCGACCAGGATGATTTCCCAGGGGTGGGGATAAGACCCCAAGACCTCATGCACCCGCTGCAGCAGCGGCGCGACGTTGTCCTGTTCGTTGTAGAGGGGCACGACCAGCGACAAGCGGTGCGCTGGGCAAGGCGGGTAGGCGGGCGAACCTGTAGACACAACAGTGGCTGGGGCGGTGAGTGGGGCGTTGGGCTGGGTCATGACAGACGCATTGGATCTCAGGAGGCGCTGGAATCGTTTCGCAGCGAAGACCGCACTGTAACCAATCCGGCCAACGCGCCCGCGAGCGTGGCGTTGAGCAACACCCAGGCGTGCATCACCAGGGCCAATTGCAAGCCCAGGGTCCAGTCCAAGCCCTCAAAGCGCATGGCGGCGGCCGCCCCGGCCTCGTAAGTGCCCAGGCCTGCCCAGCCTTGCAAAGGCAAAAACACCGCCCACTCGGCCCCAACCGCACCCAGCCAGGCGGTGGTCCAGTTGCCGTCCAAGAGCCAAGACAACAAGACGCATTGCACGGCCAGCTTGAGCATCCAGTTGAGCAAGGTCAGCCCCCAGATGCGCAGCGAGTGGCGGTGTTCGCTCAGCAAGGCTTGCCGCCAGGCCACCCAGCGCGGCGCCGATGTGGCCGACGCAGCCAGCCCTTGGCTTTTGGCCTGAGCCCACCGCAGCACATGCGGCAACGCCCAGACCACGATCAACACGCCTGCGCCCCAGACCCAGCGCTGCGTGGACGACCAGCCCGGCCAAAACAGCAAGGACAGGCCCACCAGCACCACAGCATCCTGAAAGCGCAGCCAAAAAAGACTGCTGAGTGAATCGCTCAAAGGGACTTGCGCCTCCCGCTTGAGCATCACCGGGAAGGCAGCCTCCCCCGCCCGAAAGGGCAACCAATTCACCAGGGTATTGTGAATGAGACTGATGCGCAGCCAAGCCCCCAGGGACAAGGCCACCCGGCCTTCAAACTCCTGTTGAAGCCGCCATGCGCGAATGCCGTAGGTCGCCCACAAACCCAGGCTGAGCACCAGCCACTGCCCTGCCCCCAGCCGCGCGCCCGATTGCCACAGCGTGGACCAGTCCAGGTGCCACACGCACCAGCCCACAAAGGCCAGGCTGATGAGAATCATGGCCACCATGCGCCAAAGGGGTCTGTGTGCTGTCTTGGTGGGCGCGTTCAAACTGCATTCCTATAATTCGTTGATGAGAACCGTCATCTCACTTGCCTTGTTTGCCCTGAGCCTGCTGGTGTTTGCCATCTGGCCGGGCCTGGATTTGACGGTGTCGAACTGGTTTTATGACCCCACCCTGGGATTTCATCTCAAGAACCAAGTCTGGGCGGTGCGTCTTTATGACGTGTTTGGCCAAATTCACTGGGTCATTCTCGGTGGTTTGTTGACGATTCTATTTTTCCCCCAATGGTTGATGACGGCCTTGCGCGGTCCCTTGCGCAATCGGGCGGCTTATCTGCTCATCGCCATGCTCCTCGGTCCTGGGTTGGCGGTCAACTCCGGCTTCAAGGAACACTGGGGGCGAGCCAGGCCACATCAGGTTCAAGAGTTTGGTGGTCCCCAGACCTACTCGCCGGCCTTGCAACCCGCACAAGCCTGTGAAGGCAATTGCTCGTTTGTGAGCGGCCATGCGGCCATGGGATTTTTCGTTGTCTCGGTGTACTTCATCACACGCCGCCGCCGCTGGCTGGTGGCGGGCGTGCTCACCGGCAGTGTGGTCGGTTTGGCCCGCATCGTTCAGGGCGACCACTTCCTGAGCGATGTGGTGTTTGCCTTTTGGACGGTCTGGTTTGTGTCCTGGGCGATTGCCTTCCTCATGGGGCTCAGACCGCGATCCTGACGGCTTGACTCAGGTCAGCGAAAGACGGGCCATCGCCCTCTTACAATTTCATCCATGAGTCATCCCCATTCCGAAACAGTGTTGTCGGTTCACCATTGGACCGATCGCCTCTTTAGCTTCACCACCACCCGCGACACCGCCTTGCGCTTTTCAAATGGCCACTTCACCATGATTGGCCTGGAAGTCAATGGCAAGCCCCTGCTTCGCGCCTATTCCATCGTCAGCCCCAACTACGAGGAGCACCTGGAGTTCCTCAGCATCAAGGTGCAAGACGGTCCCCTCACCTCGCGCCTGCAACACATCGAGGTGGGCGACTCGGTCATCGTGGGACGCAAGCCGACGGGCACTTTGCTCATCGACTACCTGTTGCCCGCCAAAAACCTCTACCTGTTTGGCACGGGCACAGGGCTGGCTCCTTTTTTGAGCATCATCCGTGACCCCGAAACCTACGAAAAATTCGAACACGTGGTGCTGGTGCATGGCGTGCGGCAAGTCAACGAGCTGGCCTATCGCGACTACATCACCCACGAACTGCCCCAGCATGAATTCCTGGGCGAACTGGTGAGTCAACAACTGCATTACTTCCCCACCGTCACCCGCGAGGCGTTTGAGACCCAAGGCCGCATCCCCGATCACATTGCATCGGGCGAGTTGAACCGCCGCTTTGGTTTGCCCGACCTCAATCCCCAAACCGATCGCATCATGATTTGCGGCAGCCCCGCCATGCTCGCCAGCCTGCGTGAAGTGGCTGAATCGCGCGGCTTCAAAGAGGGCAACACCACCACGCCGGGCGACTACGTGATCGAACGCGCGTTTGTGAGCCAGTGAGCCAGTGAGCCAGTAAGCCGCTGGCTTAAATGCAGCCCTCGCTGCGCAGGCGAGCCACAGTCGCTTCGTCGTAGCCCAGCTCAGCCAGGATGGACTCGGTGTGCGCCCCCAGCACAGGCACATCGTCCATGCGGGCTTCAAAACCCGAATGCTGCCCTGGCGGCTTGAGCGCCGGGATGCGCCCACCCGGTGAACCCACCTCCACCCAACGGGACCGCGCCTGAAGCTGCGGATGCGCCCACACATCGTGCATGTCGTTGATGTGGGCATTGGCAATGCCCGCCTCGTCCAGGCGCTGCACCACCTCCTCCACGCTCAAAGGCTCGAACACCGACTCAATGAGCTGCTTGAGGGCTTCTCGGTGACTGTGCCGCTGGCTGTTGCTGGCAAAGCGCTCGTCGTGCGCGAGGCCAGGATCGCGCAGGACCTGCTCGCAAAACACCGCCCACTCGCGTTCGTTTTGCAGACCCAGCATCACCTGCCGCCCCCCGCCCACAGTGAACGGTCCGTAGGGGTAAATCGTGGCGTGCGAGGCCCCGCTGCGAGTGGGTGCTGGTGCCCCTTCGTAGGCGTAATAGAGCGGGAAGCTCATCCATTCGGTGAGCGACTCCAGCATGGACACATCAATGCTGCTGCCCTTGCCCGTGGTGTGGCGCAACAGCAAGGCATTGAGGATGCTGGAATAGGCATACATGCCCGCAGCGATGTCGGCAATGGAGCAACCCGCCTTGCTCGGGGTCTCGGGCGTGCCGGTGACCGACAAAAACCCCGCCTCGCTCTGGATGAGCAAATCGTATGCCTTGCGGTCCCGGTAAGGACCATCTGCCCCATAGCCCGAGATGTCACACACGATGAGGCGTGGGCATGTGGCTTGCAACTGCGCATGCGACAAGCCCATGCGCGCCGCCGCACCGGGAGCGAGGTTTTGCAACAGCACATCGGCCTTGGCAATGAGTTGATCGAGGATGCGGCGCCCCTCGGGGTGCTTGAGGTCCAGCGTCAGGCTTTCCTTGGAGCGGTTGGTCCAGACGAAATGGGAGGCCTCGCCTTTGACGCGGTCGTCATAGTGGCGGGCAAAGTCGCCCACCTGGGGCCGTTCAATCTTGATGACCCGCGCGCCCATGTCGGCCAACTGGCGCGAACAGAATGGGGCGGCAATGGCATGCTCCAAAGAGACAACGGTCACGCCAGAGAGCGGCAGGGGTGAGTTCATGGTCGGGCCTTTGAGTGCGGATGAGTATAGGGGGGTGCCTGGCTCGATTAGAATTTTTGGTAACGCGGGCGTCGTTCAATGGTAGGACTTCAGCTTCCCAAGCTGATAACGTGGGTTCGATTCCCATCGCCCGCTCCAAGAAAAAAGCCTCCTTACGGAGGCTTTGTGGTTTCTGAGACCTCATGCGTGACGAGGCATCAGATCACCGAGGCTTTAGAAGATGAGCTTCACACCCGTTTTGGACTGAATGAACTCGCGGGTCACGCCCTCGGCCAGTTCCACCACCTTGAGACCTTGGGGGGTCACGTCCATCACGCCCAGGTCAGTGATCACACGGTCCACCACGCCTTTGCCCGTCAGGGGCAAGGTGCACTGGGGCAGGATCTTGAGGTCTTCGCTGCCGTCTTTTTTCTTGGCCACGTGTTCCATGAGCACGATCACGCGCTTGACGCCGGCCACCAGGTCCATGGCGCCGCCCATGCCTTTGACCATCTTGCCGGGGATCATCCAGTTGGCCAGGTCGCCCTGGTCGGTGACTTGCATCGCGCCCAGGATGGACAGGTTGATCTTGCCGCCACGGATCATGGCGAAAGATTGGTCAGAGCTAAAAATCGACGAGCCTTTGATGGTGGTCACGGTCTGCTTGCCCGCGTTGATGAGGTCGGCATCGACTTCGTCTTCGTAGGGGAAAGGGCCAATGCCCAGCATGCCGTTTTCGCTTTGCAGCCAGACCTCGAGGTGATCGGGCACATGGTTGGCCACCAGGGTGGGAATGCCGATCCCGAGGTTGACGTAAAAGCCGTCTTGCAATTCGGACGCGGCCTTGGCGGCCATTTGGTCTTGAGTCCAGGGCATGTCGTTCTCCTTAAACTTTGCGGTCGCGGACGGTGCGCTTTTCAATGCGCTTTTCCGGCGTGGGGTTGTGCACGATGCGGTGCACATAAATGCCGGGCAGGTGAACGTCGTCGGGGGCCAGTTCGCCAATGGCCACAACGCGCTCGACTTCCACCACGCAAATCTTGCCTGCGGTGGCCGCGGCCGGGTTGAAGTTGCGCGCCGTGTAGTTAAAGCGCAGGTTGCCGCTGCGGTCGGCCACATCGGCCTTGATGAGCGCCACATCGGGAACCAGGGCATGCTCCATCACATAGGTCTCGCCATGGAATTCGCGCAATTCCTTGCCTTCGGCGACCACGGTGCCCACACCGGTCTTGGTGAAAAACGCCGGGATGCCTGCACCACCGGCCCGCAGTTTTTCGGCCAGGGTGCCTTGGGGGGTGAACTCCAGCTCGAGTTCGCCCGCCAGGTACTGGCGCTCAAACTCCTTGTTCTCGCCCACGTAGGAAGCAATCATCTTCTTGATCTGGCGGGTCTCGAGCAGCTTGCCCAGGCCAAAGCCATCGACACCTGCGTTGTTGGAAATGACGCTCAGGTTTTTCACCCCGCTGTCGCGCAGGGCATCAATCAGTGCTTCGGGGATGCCGCAAAGGCCAAATCCGCCCACCGCCATCAGCTGGCCATCGGCCACGATGTCTTTGAGCGCCTCAGCGGCGGAAGGAAAGACTTTGTTCACGGGTTTACTCCTCAAGGGCAATGCGTTGCGTGTGCGGTAGCGCACGGTCAGGTTGAGATTCTTTCATAGAAGTGAGGGGGCTTTGCACTCGCACTACACTTGCGCCACGGAGACCCCCCCATGAGCACGCGATACCCACTGGCTGAACTCAACGACTTGCCGGACGACTTGCGCCAAAAAATCCTGGAGGTCCAGGACAAGGCGGGCTTTGTCCCCAATGTATTTCTGGCTTTGGCGCGCCGCCCTGCCGAGTGGCGCGCGTTCTTTGCCTATCACGACGCCCTCATGATGCCCGAGACCGTGGGGCGCAGCAGCAACCTCACCAAGGGCGATCGGGAAATGATCGTCACCGCCACCAGCGCCGCCAACGAATGCCTCTACTGTGTGGTGGCCCACGGCGCCTTGTTGCGCATCTATGAGAAAAAGCCCCTGGTGGCCGACCAAGTCGCCACCAACTACCGCAAGGCCGACATCAGCCCCAGGCAGCGGGCCATGCTGGACTTCGCCATGAAAGTGTGCCTGCGCAGCCACGAGGTGGACGAGGCCGACTTCACCGCGCTGCATGCCCACGGCTTCGATGACGAAGACATCTGGGACATTGCAGCCATCACGGCCTTTTTTGGCCTCTCCAATCGCATGGCCAGTTTCAGTGGCATGATGCCCAACCCCGAGTTCTACCTGATGGGCAGAGTACCCAAATCCAAATGACCACCACGACCTTTGACCAGACCACCCCCACCACAGACACCCACATGCTGATGGTGAGGCGTTTGCTGGTGGACCTCAATCAACCCTTTGATCGCCACTGGAATGGCGGCAGCGCCTTTCGCACCGCGTTTGCCAATGCCTTGTCCATGAGCTTTCCCATGGGCGAGCAGTTCTTCATCGATGCGGTGCAAAAGGGCTTGGCTTTGCTGCCTTCAACGCCCGAGCACGACGCCCTTCGCAAAGAGATCAAAGGCTTTGTCGGTCAAGAGGCCACGCATCGCCATTTGCATGCACGCTTCAACCAGATCCTGACCGAGCAGGGCCTGGTCAACCATTTGCAAAATCGCATCCAGCGCCGCATCGAGATCGCTCGCAAGCTCTCGGCGAATTCCTCAGAACGAGGCAAGGCCTTGCGTGAGCTGGCTGTCACCGCCGCCTACGAGCACTACACCGCCGTTTTGGGGGAACAAATCCTGGCCATCCAGGATGCCCCTGGCGACTGGTTCCTCCATGCCCAGCCCCAGGTCAAAACGCTATGGCGTTGGCATGCCAGCGAGGAAAGCGAACACAAGTGCATTGCCCATGACCTCTATCAGATCCTGGGTGGCAGCCACAGTGGGCGCCTGCGCTGGTTTGCCTATGTCACCGTCTTGTTCACCCTGGACGTGACCCGCCAGACCCTCAACAACCTCTGGCACGACAAGACTTTGTTTTCTTGGCGCACCTGGCGCGATGGGTTTGAGTTTTTCCTCGGTCGCCATGGTCTGGTGTGGCGCTGCGCAGGCCCGGTTGCCCAGTACCTCAAGCGTGACTTTCACCCCATGCGCGTGGGGGACTCACAACTCGCGCGCGACTGGCTGCAGCAGCACCAGCATCAGTGGTCAGCGGTCAACCAGCGTCACCAGGTCTCTTAACCAGCCAGGCAAATCAACGGCCTTTTGCCGGGGAAAGTCCACCCAAATGGTGGTGGCACCGCCCGATGCATACACCTCACCCGGCTGGTCCAGTCGCTCGATGGTGACCCAGGTTTCAAAGGTGGTGCGAGCCGGGTCGCTGGCATACACCGTGACACGGATGTCGCCCGGATATTCCAGTTGACGGTGGAAATTGCAAAAGGCATTCACGATGACCGGGCCTTGGCCCTTGGGATCGGGAGCCACCCCCAACGAAGTGAACCAGTCGATGCGGGCGGTTTCCAAATACCTGAAATACACCGTGTTGTTCACATGGCCCATGGCATCCATGTCACCCCAGCGAATGGGCATGACGGTCTCGAAGACCTGCTTCTTGTGTTCGGGCAGTGCATACCTCATAGGCCAAACCCATCGTCTGCTGCAATGGCTGCACCATTGATGAAGCCGCTTTCGTTGCTCGCGAGCATGATCAGCACCGCATCGAGGTCGCTGGGCTGGCCAACGCGTTTTCTGGGCAGCATCTGGATGAGTTTTTGCCCCTGCTCGGTCTGCCAGTGGTGGTGATTGATTTCGGTGTCGATGTAGCCCGGACAAATGGCATTCACATTGATGCCGTAGCGCCCCCACTCGATGGCCATGGCCTTGGTCATGTGGATCACAGCGGCTTTGCTCATGCTGTAGACGCTGATCTGGGGCAAGTTACGCAAACCGGCCATGGAGGCGATGTTGATGATGCGCCCGCCCGCGTAGGTGCCAGGCGCCTGGCCTTTGGCGCGCGCCAGCATGCGCTTGCCCACCTCCTGCGCGACAAAAAATGCGCCCTTGACGTTGGTGTCAAACACAAAGTCAAAGTCGGCCTCTTGCACCTCCTGCACCCGCTGGGTGGTGCTCACGCCGGAGTTGTTGATGAGGATGTCGATGTGCCCCACCTCGGTCTCTGCACGGGCGACCGCCGAGCGAATGCTGTCGATGCGGGTGACATCCATCTGGACCACATGGGCGTCTCCGCCTTCGGCTTCGATTTCAACGCGCAGGTCTTCCAACCGGTCGGTGCGGCGGCTGGCCAGCACCACAGCAGCCCCTGCGCGAGCCAGGGTTTTTGCAAATTGAGTGCCCAAACCGCTGGAAGCACCCGTGATCAAGGCAACGCGCCCAGACAAATCAATCGAATAGGCCATGAAGATCTCCCATTTCCAATGCTGAGGGTGCTGCGATTATGTCGTCGAACAGTCTGCCTAAAATGGCCTTCATCAATTTGGAATTCACAACCATGACGCCCGAAGCCATCCTCTCTCAATTTGGTCCCCGCGAAAGCATGGAGTACGACGTGGTGATCGTCGGCGCCGGCCCAGCCGGTCTGTCTGCGGCCATTCACCTCAAACAGATCGCCGCCGAAAAAGGTCAGGATGTGTCGGTGGTGGTCCTCGAAAAAGGCTCTGAGCCGGGTGCGCACATCCTCTCGGGCGCCGTCATGGATCCCCGCGCCATCACCGAGCTCTTTCCCGACTGGAAAGAACGCGGAGCGCCTTTGCATCAACCCGTCACCGGCGACGATGTGCTTCTCCTCACCGAGACCGGCACCACCCGCACCCCCGATTGGCTCTTGCCTCGCAACTTTCACAACGAAGGCTGCTATGTGGTGAGCTTGGGCGCGGTGACCAAATGGCTGGCCGAGCAAGCCGAAGCCCTGGGCGTGGAAATTTTCCCGGGCTTCACCGCCGCCGAAGTGCTCTACACCGATGACGGTGCGGTCAAGGGCGTGGCCACGGGCAATCTGGGCATTGGCAAAGACGGCGAGCCCACCGAGGCCTTCCAGATCGGCATGGAACTGCACGGCAAATACACCTTGTTCGCTGAAGGCGCGCGGGGTCATCTGGGCAAACAGCTCATTGCCAAATTCGCGCTCGATCAGGGCAAGGACGCCCAAACCTTTGCCATCGGCATCAAGGAGTTGTGGGAAATCCCCGCCTCACAAGCCAAACCAGGCCTGGTGGTGCACACCGCCGGTTGGCCCATGAACGACGACACCTTTGGCGGCGGTTTCCTCTACCACCTCGAAGGCAACAAAGTCACCCTGGGCTTTGTGGTGGGGCTGGATTACGCCAACCCCTGGCTGTCCCCCTTCGAGGAAATGCAGCGCTGGAAAACTCACCCCAGCATCCGCCCCCACATCGAAGGCGGCAAGCGCCTGGGTTATGGCGCGCGCGCGCTCAACAACGGCACGCCCCAGGCCTTGCCCAAAACCGTGTTTCCCGGCGGCGCACTGATCGGCTGCGATGCAGGCTTTCTCAACGCTGCCCGCATCAAGGGCAGCCACGCCGCCATCAAAAGCGGCATGCTGTGCGCCCAGGCCGCTGCCGAGGCGGTGCTGGCCGGCCGTCAAAGCGATGAGCTCACTGCCTTTGAAACAGGCTTCAAGTCCAGCTGGTTGCATGAAGAACTCTGGACCTATCGCAACTTCAAAAACTGGTTCAAGAAGAGCCCCACGCTGGGCAAACTCATGACGGGGGTCGAGCACTGGTTCTTGCCCAAGGTGGGGGTGAAGTCACCTCCGTGGACGATCCACAACCACGTCAAAGATCACACCAAGCTGCGCCCCGCTGCCCAAAGCCCCAAGATCGAGTACCCCAAACCCGATGGCCAGATCACCTTTGACCGGCTCTCTAGCGTGTTCATCAGCAACACCAACCACGAAGAGAACCAGCCCGCTCACCTCACCCTCAAGGATGCCTCGGTGCCCGTCGCGCTCAATCTGAGCACCTTTGCTGGACCCGAAAGTCGTTATTGCCCTGCTGGTGTGTACGAATTTGTGCCCAGTGAGGGCGGCGGCGAGCGTTTGCAGATCAACGCACAAAACTGCGTGCACTGCAAAACCTGCGACATCAAGGACCCGTCTCAAAACATTGTCTGGGTCACCCCCCAAGGTGGCGAAGGCCCCAATTACGCGGGCATGTGAGCACGGGCAGCCTTTGCGTTGCCCTTGGGTTTTTGCACCTAGAATGCCCACGGTCAGGAGAGTGTTGGGTGAACCCTCACCCAAACGCCGAAGGCGCAAGTGGCACACGGGGCCGTGTTCCACTGAACGCTCAGGCAAAAGGACTGACCAGCGTTTGGCAACAAACGTTTCCTCTCTGGAGAGAGGTGCCGCGCCACAAGCAACGGCACCCACCGAAGGCGCAACCCGCAGGCCTGTCGCAACGGCAGTCCCCGGCGAATCGCTCAGGTAAAGCGGACAGCGAGGGCCACGCCACAGCATGTGCTGCGGTGTAACGCCTTTGCTTGCGAGCGCACATGTCCGCTGACACCGCTTCTTTGTTGACCACCCCACTGCACGACTTGCACCTCGAACTCGGTGCGCGCATGGTCCCCTTTGCGGGCTATCACATGCCGGTGCAATACCCCAGCGGCCTCATGGCCGAACACCACCACACCCGCACGGCGGCAGGCTTGTTTGATGTCTCCCACATGGGGCAGCTGCGCCTGGTGGGCTCACACGCCGCCCAGGCTTTTGAGCAGCTCATGCCGGTGGATGTCATGGGGCTTGGCTTGCACAAGCAACGCTATGGGCTCTTGCTCAACGACGAGGGCGGCATCCTCGACGACCTGATATTCGTCAACCGGGGGGATGACTTGATGGTGATCGTCAACGGCGCTTGCAAGCACAGTGACCTGGCGCACCTGCAGTCCAGACTGACCCACCAAGCGGGCATGGACTGCCAGATCGACGTGCAATTTGACCGCGCCCTGCTCGCCCTGCAAGGACCACAGGCCGTGACCGCCTTGCAGCGCGTGCTGCCCGGCGTTGAGGCCTTGGTGTTCATGACCGGCCTGGCCACCCAATGGCAAGGCCAAGCGGTCTATGTCACCCGCAGCGGCTACACCGGCGAGGACGGATTTGAAATTGCTTTGCCAGCCCAGACCGCGCAAGACTTTGCCCGCGCCTTGCTGGCGCAACCCGAGGTCAAGCCCATTGGTTTGGGTGCGCGCAACTCCTTGCGCCTGGAAGCTGGGCTATGCCTCTATGGCAATGACATCGACACCAAGACCACCCCCGTTGAAGCAGGCCTGAGCTGGGCCATTCAAAAGGTGCGGCGCACCGGTGGCGCACGCGCGGGGGGCTTTGCCGGCGCGCAGACCGTGCTGGGTCAACTCGATGGCAGCGTGCCCCTGAGGCAGCAACGCGTTGGTCTGGTGGCGCTCGAGCGCGTGCCTGTTCGCGAGCACACCGAGTTGCAAGACCCACAAGGCCGGCGCATTGGCGAGGTCACCAGCGGCTTGCTTGGCCCCAGTGTCGACGCCCCCATCGCCATGGGCCATGTGCTGCCCTCCCATGCTGCCGTGGGCACCCGCGTGCAGGCCATGGTGCGCGGCAAGGCCATCCCCATGGAAGTTCGCCCCATGCCCTTTCACCCCACCCGCTATTTCCGTGGGCATTGAACCTGACCCCATTTTTAACCTGACCCCATTTTTTTCAAGGAAACACCATGAGTACCAAGTACACCGAAGACCATGAATGGCTCACCATCGAGGGCGACATCGCCACGGTCGGCATCACCCACCACGCCCAAGATGCCTTGGGGGATGTGGTGTTTGTCGAACTGCCCGAGGTGGGTCAGCACCTGGAGCAAAAGGCAGTGGCCGGGGTGGTCGAGTCGGTCAAGGCCGCTGCCGATGTCTACATGCCGGTGAGCGGTGACATCACCGAAGTCAACGAAGCCTTGCGCGCCGATCCGTCGCTGGCGAACTCCGATCCGCTGGGTCAGGGCTGGTTCTTCAAGGTCAAACTCAGTCAGCCCGATCAGGTCAATGCCCTGCTCGACCTGAGCGCCTACGAGCAATTCACCGCCTAAGCCCTTCATCCACACGAGGCCCGCATGAGCACTTTGCACGAACTGGAAAACCCTGGTGAATTCGTCGCCCGTCACATTGGCGTGAGTCCGGCCGAAGAGCAGCACATGTTGCGCGAAATCGGTGTGGCCTCGCGCCAGGCTTTGATCGAGGCCATCGTGCCGCGCAGCATCGCCCGCACGCAGGGCATGGACTTGCCAGAGCCGCTTGGCGAAGCCCAGGCGCTTGCAGAGCTCAAAGCCATTGCCAGCCGCAACAAGCTCTATAAGAGCTTCATCGGCCAGGGCTATCACGGCACCCATACACCCGGCGTGATCCTGCGCAACATCCTTGAAAACCCCGCCTGGTACACGGCCTACACGCCTTACCAGGCTGAAATCAGTCAAGGCCGCATGGAAGCGCTGGTCAACTTCCAAACCATGGTCTGTGACCTCACGGGCATGGACATCGCCAATGCGTCCATGCTTGACGAAGCCACCGCCGCCGCCGAGGCCATGACGCTGGCCATGCGCAGCGGCAAGTCCAAGTCCACCGTCTTTCATGTGGACCACCAGGTGCTGCCGCAAACTCTGGAGGTGATCCAGACCCGCGCAGCCCCCCTGGGCATCGAGGTGCGCCTGGTCAACGGCCAGGATGCCCTGAGCGAAGACAGCTTTGCCGTGTTGCTTCAATACCCTGCTGACCACGGCGACATCCGCGATTGGCGTCAATGGGTGCAGGACTACAAAGCCAAGGGCGGGTTGGTGATTTTTGCGGCCGATCTGCTCGCCCTCACCTTGCTCAAACCCCCCGGCGAAATGGGCGCCGACATCGTGGTGGGCACCTCGCAGCGTCTGGGCATGCCCATGGGCGCGGGCGGTCCCCACGCCGCCTACATGGCGTGCCGCGATGAGTTCAAACGCAGCCTGCCAGGCCGACTGGTCGGTGTGAGCGTGGATGTGCATGGTCAACCGGCCTACCGCCTCGCCCTGCAAACCCGCGAGCAACACATTCGCCGTGAAAAAGCCACCAGCAACATTTGCACCGCACAAGTCTTGCCCGCCGTGGTGGCCAGCATGTACGCGGTCTACCACGGTCCTGCAGGCCTCAAGCGCATGGCCCAGCGCGTGGCCCACCTCACCGCCATGCTGGCACAGGGACTGCAAGCCATGGGTTTCAAGCGCGTCAATCCCAACGCATTCGACACCCTCACCCTGGACTTGGGCAGCGCGGCCAAAGCCGACGAAGTCCACCGCAAAGCCCATGCCGCCCAGATCAACTTGCGCCGCCACGTGGGTGAGCGCGCGGGCTGGGTCAGCATGACGCTGGACGAAACCACTGTGCGTGACGACCTGGTTCGCCTGTGGTCGCTCTTTGCCTCAAATCCGTCCTCGCTGCCCCGGCTCGACGATGTGCAACAGCAGCTCCAGCCGCTAATCCCCGGCAACTTGCAGCGCCAAAGCGCCTTCCTCACCCATCCGGTGTTCAACCGCCACCACAGCGAAACCAGCATGCTGCGCTACATCCGCAGCCTCTCTGACAAGGACCTTGCCCTGGACCGCAGCATGATCCCGCTGGGCTCTTGCACCATGAAGCTCAATGCCACCAGCGAGATGATCCCCATCACCTGGCCCGAGTTCGCGCAAGTCCACCCCTATGCGCCGGCCGACCAGCTCCAGGGCTATGCCCAGCTCGACGCGCAACTGCGCCAGTGGCTGTGTCAGGCCACGGGCTATGCCGGCATCAGCCTGCAACCCAATGCGGGTAGCCAGGGTGAATATGCGGGCTTGCTGGCCATTGCGGCCTATCACCGCTCACGTGGCGAGGCGCATCGCAACATTTGCCTCATCCCATCGAGCGCGCATGGCACCAACCCGGCCAGCGCTCAAATGGTGGGCATGCAGGTGGTGGTCACCAAATGCGATGAGCACGGCAATGTGGACATGGCCGACCTCAAGGCCAAGTGCGAGCAGCACAGCGCCAACCTGGCCTGCGTGATGATCACTTACCCCAGCACCCATGGCGTGTTCGAAACAGCCGTCAAAGACCTGTGTGATTGCGTGCACCAGCACGGTGGGCGCGTGTACGTCGATGGCGCCAACATGAATGCCCTGGTGGGTCTGGCAGCACCCGGTGAATTCGGCGGTGACGTGAGCCACCTCAACCTGCACAAAACCTTTTGCATCCCCCACGGCGGCGGTGGCCCCGGCGTGGGTCCGGTGTGCGTGGTGCAAGACCTCGTGCCCTTTTTGCCCCATCACGCCAGCGCCCAAGCCGCTGGCGCCTTGTGTGGCGGGTCTGCTGGTTCTGCGGGTGGCGTGGGCGCCGTCTCTGCTGCGCCCCTGGGCAACGCGGCGGTGCTGCCCATCAGCTGGATGTACATCCGCATGATGGGTGCGCGTGGCCTCACGCAAGCCACCGAAGTGGCCATCCTCAGCGCCAACTACATCAGCAAGCGCCTGGCCGCGCACTACCCCACGCTGTATGCCAGCGACAAGGGGCATGTGGCGCATGAATGCATCCTGGATTTGCGTCACTTCAAGGACAGCTGCGGCATCTTGGCCGAGGACGTGGCCAAACGCCTGATGGACTACGGCTTTCATGCGCCCACCTTGTCTTTCCCCGTGGCCAACACCCTGATGGTCGAGCCCACGGAAAGCGAAAGCCTGGACGAACTGGACCGCTTCATTGACGCCATGGTGGCGATCCGCGATGAGATCCGCCAGGTCGAGTCCGGGGTCTGGCCTGCGGATCACAACCCGCTCAAGAACGCACCCCACTGCGCCTCCAGCGTGTTGACCTCTGAATGGCCTCACCCCTATGGGCGCGATGTGGCTGCAGCCAGCACCCACAACCCCGTCAACACCAAGTACTGGCCACCGGTGGGTCGGGTGGATAACGTCTATGGCGACCGCAACCTGTTTTGCAGCTGCCTGCCCCTGGAGGCGGTGAGCGCTTAAAGCATGCCCCCAGGCTCAGCAGCCTGGGGAATGGGGAGCAGGGCTCAACCCGCCCGAAGGGCTTGGCCCAATCGCTCGCAGCCCTGGGCGATCAAGGCCTCGTTGGCGGTGGCAAAGCTCAAGCGCAGGCTGGCTTCATCGGGGTGGTCGGCAAAAAAGGGCGCACCCGGCACAAAAGCCACCTGATGCGCGATGGCCTGCTTGGCAAAAACAGCCCCGGATCGCGGCGCGCCCTGCGCCCCGGTGAGTTTGGCCCACACGAACATGCCGCCCTGCGGCGCATCGAAGCGGATGGCCTCACCCAGGTGCTGATTCAAACCCTGGCACAAAGCCGTGGCGCGTTGCGCATAGACCTGCCTCACCTTGTCCAGGGTGGGCGCCATGCGGCCCGAATGCAGGTAATGCGTGGCCGTGACTTGCGAAAAGGTCGAGGTGTGGGCATCGCTGAATTGCTTGCACATGGTGGCTTTGGCCAGCAACTCCGGCGGGGCAATCATCCAGCCAATGCGCAAGCCGGGGCTGAGGACTTTGCTCAGGCTGCCGCAATGCACCAGCCAGTCGCGGCTGCCGGGCACCTGCTCGCTCAAAGCCAGCAAGGACGGGGGCGGTGCCTCACCAAAATACAAGTCACCATAGGGGTCGTCCTCGATCACCATCACCTGGTGCGCCACGGCCAGCTCCAACACCCGGCGGCGGCGCGCCAAGCTCATCATGGCACCCGACGGATTGCCAAAGGTGGGAATGAGGTAGATGGCCTTGGGGCGATGCGCCACGATGGCGGCCTCAAGGGCTTGCACATCCACGCCGTGCGCATCCACCGGCACACCCTTGACGGTGGGGCCATAGAGCCGAAAGCACTGGATCGTGGCCAAAAAGGTGGGTGACTCGACCAGCACGGTGTCACCAGCTTGCATCAAGGTCTTGCCCAGCAAATCCAAGGCTTGTTGTGAACCGGTGGTGACGATGAGGTCTTCGGCGCGCAGATCCTTCACGCCTTTGGTGGCCATGAGGCCCGCCAAGGCCTCGCGCAGGGGCGTGTGGCCTTCGGTTGCGCCATATTGCAAGGCCGCGCCAGGCTGCTCGCGCAAGGCCGCCTCGCTGGCCAGACGAATGCCCTCCACATCGAACATGGCGCTGTCGGGAAAGCCCCCCGCAAAGCTGATGATGCCGGGCTTGCCCAGCAGCTTGAACAATTCACGAATCGCGGAGGTTTCAACCGATTGCAGTCGATCGGCAAAGGGGATGGTCATTGAGGCCTCGTCCATGGGGTGAAGGTGAATGCGCATTATGGTAGCGCCCTGCCCTACACTTTCCGCCATGAACAAAGCCCAGCGCATCCACACGTTTTTCGAACGGCTCCAAGCGGCCAACCCACATCCGCAAACCGAGTTGGAATACACCAGCGTCTTTGAGCTGCTCGCGGCCGTTCTGCTCAGCGCCCAGGCCACCGATGTGAGCGTGAACAAAGCCACACGTCGCCTCTTCCCGGTGGCCAATACCCCCCAGGCCATCCTGGCTCTGGGCGAGGCGCGCCTGTGTGAGTACATCCGCACCATTGGCCTCTACCGCAGCAAGGCCAGGCATTTGCTGCAAACCTGCGAGATCCTGGTGCGCGAACACGAGGGCCAGGTGCCGCGCCTGCGCGAACAACTCGAACGCTTGCCAGGGGTGGGTCGCAAGACCGCCAACGTGGTGCTCAACGTCGCATTTGGGGAAACCACCCTGGCTGTGGACACGCACATTTTCCGGCTGGGCAACCGCACGGGCTTTGCGCCTGGGCGCACCCCGCTGGAGGTGGAACACGCCTGGCTGGCCTGCATCCCCAAAACCTTTTTGCTGCATGCCCACCACTGGCTGATCCTGCACGGGCGCTACATCTGCACCGCCCGATCGCCCGACTGTGGGCGCTGCCTGGTGCGCGCCGAATGCGGCTTCAAGGAAAAAACCGCCTGAGTGCGTGCGCGGCGAGGCTCAGGCTTTTTTGGCCAGCCCTAGCTTCTCGATGACCCGTTTTTCCTTGACATAGCTCGCCAGGATGAACTGGGTGTAGGCCTCTGTGTCCATGTAGATGACGGGCTGGTCGTACTTGTCCAGGGTCGCCAAAAAAGCAGGGTCCGAGAGGGTCTTCTTGAAGCCGTCGTGCAGCTTGCGAACCACTTTGGGGTCCATGTCCTTGGGTCCGCCAATGCCAAACGGCGAATCCGACACCGTGTCATAGCCCAGCTCGTTGAGCGTGGGCACCTTGGGCCAGCGTTTGGTGCGTTTGCTGCCATAGGTGGCCAAGAGGCGCATCGCACCTGAATCGACATGGGGCGCCCAACCGGTGGCGTCGCTGTGGGCTTGAATGTGGCCCCCCAGCAAAGCCTGCAAGCCGTCTGAGCTGCCCTTGAAGGGCACGTGCGTGATCTGAATGCCCGCCTTGAAGGCGAACTCTTCGATGGCCAGGTGGGGCGTGGTGCCCACGCCCGTTGAACCGTAGTTGAACTTGCCGGGGTTGGCCTTGGCGTAGTCCACCAGGTCCTTGATGGTCTTAAAGGGCGAATCGGCCTTGACCACGATGCCAAAGGTGTAGCCCGTGAGGCAGGCGATGTAGGTGAAGTCGCTGAGCGGATCAAACTGCATCTTCTGCATGTGGGGCAAGCGCGCAACACCAATGGTGATTTGCGACAGGGTGTACCCATCGGGTGCAGCCTTGAGCAACTCATTGGGGCCAAGCATGCCACTGGCACCCGGCTTGTTTTCAATGATGACCTGTTGCCCCAGGACTTTGCTGGCGCTCTCAGCCAGCGAGCGCATGACCAGATCGCTGGAGCCCGCAGCCGGCCAGGGGCAAATGAGCTTGATGGGGCGCACCGGGAAAGCCTGAGCCAAAGACAAAGCCGGGAAAGCCAGGCCAGCGGCGAGCGCTGAACCGGTTTGCAACAGTTGACGACGGGGAATGGGCTTTAGGCTCACAGTGCTTCTCCTCAATGAATCAGTGCCCCATTGGACTCAATGCCGCTTGCCGATTCCAGAGGGGCATTCCCTGATGCGCCGCGCCAGCGCAAGTCGCCTCAGAGGTCTTCTCTGGCCAAGGCAATGGCTTGCTCGAGCACCTGGACATCGCCCACATGGTTGGCCAGCAACAGGATCAGCTTGGCGTTGAACAGGTCGCTTTGCTCGTGGCTCAAACCCTGGTGGGCTTTCATGAGCGCTTCGTAAAACGCATCCCCCGCCGAGAAAGGCCCGTAAAGCGCAGGCTCGCGGCTGTGGAAATGGGGATCGAGTTCAAGTGAGGGCATGGGGCACTCCCGCTTCAGAAAGAACGGGGCAAACCCAGAAGGTGTTCGCCCACATAGGACAGGATGAGGTTGGTTGAAATCGGCGCCACCTGGTAGAGCCGGGTTTCGCGAAACTTTCTCTCGACATCGTACTCGGCGGCAAATCCAAAACCGCCATGGGTCTGCAAGCACATGTTGGCCGCCTCCCAGGAGGCTTTGGCGCACAGGTACTTGGCCATGTTGGCCTCGGCACCGCAAGCCGCCTTGGCATCAAAGAGCGCACAGGCCTTGAAGCGCATGAGGTTGGCCGCTTCGGTCTCGATGAAGGCCTCGGCCATGGGGAATTGAATGCCCTGGTTTTGCCCAATGGGCCGGTTGAACACCCGCCTGTCGTTGGCGTAGCGCCTGGCTTTGTCCAAAAACCAGTAGGCGTCCCCAATGCATTCGGCAGCAATCAGGGTGCGTTCGGCATTGAGGCCATCGAGGATGTACTTGAAGCCTTTGCCCTCCTCGCCGATCAGGTTCTCGGCGGGGATTTCAAGCTGATCAAAAAACACCTCGTTGGTTTCATGGTTGACCATGTTGCGAATGGGGCGCACCGTCATGCCCTGACCCAGTGCCTGATGCAAATCCACCATGAAGATGGACAAGCCTTCGCTTTTCTTGCTCACCTGATCCACGGGCGTGGTGCGCGCGAGCAGGATCATCCAGTCGGAATGCTGGATGCGCGAGATCCACACCTTTTGGCCGTTGACCACATAGCGGTCGCCTTTGCGCACCGCTGTGGTTTTGAGCTGGGTGGTGTCGGTGCCGGTGGTGGGTTCGGTCACGGCCATGGACTGCAAGCGCCATTCGCCGCTGGCAATCTTGGGCAGGTACAACGCCTTTTGCTGGTCTGAGCCATGGCGCAGCAACGTGCCCATGTTGTACATCTGACCATGCAAGGCGCCGGCGTTGCCCCCACTGAAGTTGATCTCCTCCATGATCACCGAGGCCTCTGCCAAGCCCAGACCCGAGCCCCCGTATTCGCTGGGGATGAGGGCAGACATCCAGCCCGCCTGGGTGAGCTCATTGACAAAGGCCTCGGGGTAGCCCCTGGCTTCATCGATGGACTGCCAGTAAGCGCCGTCGTAGCGGCGGCACAGATCGCGCAGGGCATCGCGCAGGTCCTGGTGGGCATCGTGAGGCGGCAGGGGCAGACCGTGTAGGCTGGAGGCGCTGGTGTTCATCAAATCAGTTTACCCAAGCGCCAACCCCTGAGCCGCACTCAACTGCGCCAGGCGCTGAGCCACTGCCCCTTGTGATTGACCCATTCGATGCGCCCGTCAAAGGCCTGCGCCACCGCCTCTCGGGTGGCCAGCTCGGCTGGTGCACCTTGATGCAGGCAGCGCCCCTGGTGCAGCACCACCAGGTGATCGGCTTGCAAAGCCAGAGGCAGTTCGTGCAAGACGGTGACCAGGTGGCCGCCTTGTGCCACCCACTGTTTGGCCCACGCCAACCAATCGGCCTGGTGGGGCGGATCCAGGTGCGTGACCGGTTCGTCCAGCAACAAGGTCGGTGCCTGGGTGCACAAGAGCCTGGCCATTCTGGCCCGTTGGCGCTGCCCGGCCGAGAGGCTATCGAGGCGACGCGATTGGAGGTCCAGCAAATCCAGCCCCTGCAAGACCTGGTTCACCACCTCCTCGTCGTGTGCGCTGCTCAGGTGCCAGGCCGAGCCGTGCGGGTAGCGCCCCATGAGCGCCAATTCACCCACGCGCCAGCCTGCGTCCTCCTGAGCAGCCTGCCCCAGCCACGCCATGCGCGTGGCCCGCCAGGCCGGGTCCGTCACAAAGCGGGTGTTCCCCTCGAAACTCAGGCGACCGCGCACGGGCAACAGGCCCGCCAGGGCGCGCAGCAGGGTCGATTTGCCCACGCCATTGGGACCCACCACACAGGTCCAACGATGCCGGGGCAACTCAAAGTCCAGGTCACTCAGGACGATTCGCTCACCGCGTTGCAGGGTCACGCCCTGGCCTTGGAACAAGGGCTGGGTCATGACCGCTCCCCAAGCTCGCCGTGGCCTTGACTGCGCATCTGCCACAACATCCACGCACCCCCCAGCCAGGCCGTGATCAAACCCACAGGCCATTCCTGAGGCGCGACCACGGTGCGCGCCAGGCCGTCGGCAGCCGACAAGACCAGACCACCCGCGAGCACTGCACCCAGCATGCGCCAGCGCATGGCGCGGGGCAACCAGCGTGCGACCAGGTGTGGCGCCACCCATCCCACAAACGCCACCAGACCCAAATGAGCCACCGCAGTGGCCGTGAGGGCGCTGAGCAACGCCAAATGCAAAGCCCTCATCCGCCCCACCTGCACGCCCAGGCTGAGCGCCACATCGTCGCCCAGTGACATGGCATCCAGCGCCGGTCCCCACCACCAAGACAGCATCCCGCAGAGCAACAAGACCCAGGCCAGTTGATGGACCGCGGCGGGATCGAGGAACAGCGTTTGACCGAGCATGAAACCTTGCATGGCCGGCATGAGTTGAGGATGGTTGCGCAGCAGCAAGGCCAAGGTCGCCCCCAGCAACACCGACACCACCATGCCCGCCATGATGAGTGCCCCGCCCTGCACTTGACCGCGAACCAGGATCAACACCAAGCCCAGGGCCAGCCACGCGCCCATGAAGCCCCCCATGACCGGCGACCAAGCCCCCGCCAGCACCCAGGCCGACTGACTCAGCCACAGGACCACGGCCACGCCCAGACCTGCGCCCGTGGCACTGCCCAACAAATAGGGATCGGCCAGCGGATTGCGAAACAGGGTTTGCGCCTGAAGGCCGGCCAGAGCCAAGGCTGCGCCAGCCAGCCAGGCGCCCAGCGCACGCGGCCAGCGCAAGGCCAGCAGACTCTGTGCCGCTTCGCCCTGCCACCAAGGCTCCCAGCCTTGCGACCCCCAGAGCAAACCCATGAGCACCGAGCCCATGCCCAGCACCGCCAACACCAGCAGGAAGAGGCGTGCAGGCCAGTGCGCCGCTGCGCGTGCAAGGGGCTGATGCGCCTTAGCGTTCACGGGCACGACCCTCCATGCATTGGCGCAGCAAACGCGCCGCCTGCACCAGACGCGGACCTGGTCGCACCAGCACATCGACCTCGCTGGGCTTGAACTGGCACACCTGCTGCGCCTTGACCGCCGAGAGTTGAGACCATCCGGGGCGTTGGCTCAAGGGCGTGGTGGGTGTGAACAACAGCAAGATCCAGTCAGGCTGTTCGCGCACCACCCACTCGGGGCTGAGGTGGGGGTAAGCAGGGCTTTGCAGAGTGATCGCGGTGCGCATGCCCAAGGCCTGAATCAATTCCCCCAGGTAAGAAGAAGGCCCGGCCACATAGCCTGCCGAATCCAGCTCCACATGCACACGCTGCCCTTGGGTCGATGCGGGCATGGCGGCACGCTGGCTTTGCAATTGCGACTGAAGGTCTTGCCACAGGCGCTGCCCTGGCGCGACACCCAGACCCAAGGCCTGAGCCACCTCCTCGAAGGAGCTGCGCACCTCGTCGAGGTTGCGCGGATCGACTACGCGATGCGCCAAACCCAATTGCTTGAGGCGCTCGGCCAGCTGAGGGTCACGCGAGATGAGCACCAAGTCGGGGCGAGCCCGCACCAGGCCTTCAATGGACCACGCGCCCATGGCGCCCACCCTGGGCAGCTTGTTCACCGACTGGGGGTGGTTGGTGTGCTGATCCACCGCCACCAGCCGATCACAGGCACCCAACTCACACACCAGCTCCGTTGTGGAGGGCAAGAGGCTCACCACACGCAGCGGTGCCTGTGCTTGCACCGACAACGACATGAGCCCCAGGCTGAACACACACAGCCGGGTCACCGCGCGCGCATGGCGCATGAGGCGCGCGCACTTCATGTGCGGGGGTTGCGCGTGGCTTGCGCCTTGGCCCAATCCGACAAACGCGCATGGATTTGACGCACGCCGTCGGTGAGGGCTGCGGGACCGGGTTGAAGGATGTCAGCCGATTTGATCTCGAACACCTGTTGATGCCGCACCGCCGCAATCCCTGACCAGCCCGGACGCGCCGCCACGCGATCGGGGCGAAATTTCTTGCCGCACCACGAACCCAAAATGATGTCGGGGTTGCGTCGAATGACTTCATCGGGGTCGCGAACAATGCGGTCCTTGCCCATGGCTTGCGAGGCCAGCTCGGGGAAGATGTCCTCGCCCCCAGCCCACTCGATGAGCTCGGAGACCCAGCGTATGGCGCTCATGGGCGGCTCGTCCCATTCCTCAAAGTAAACCCGAGGTCGGCGTGGCCACTGGCTGGCCATGCGTTTGAAGTCCTGCAACTGGGTGAGCCATTCATCAATGAGCTGCTGGGCTTGCTCGGTCTCGCCCACCCAGGCTGCGACCTGATGCAGCATGGCCACAATGTCGTTCACGCTGCGCTGATTGAAGATGGTGACCTGAACCCCGGCCTTGATGAGCGCCGAGGCGATGTCAGCTTGCAGGTCGGAAAAGCCAAAGACGCAGTCGGGCTCGAGCGCGAGGATCTTGTCGATCTTGGCGCTCAAGAAAGCACTCACGCGGGGCTTTTCGTGACGCGCCTGCGGCGGCCTCACCGTGTAGCCCGACACCCCCACGATGCGATCGGATTGCCCCAGGCGGTAAATCCACTCGGTGGTTTCTTCGGTGAGGCAAATGATGCGGCGGGGAAGCATGGGTCAAGGCTTGGGTTGATAAGTCAAGGTGAAAAAGAGGCCTCTGGGCGGTGCATTGAATCCAGCAACTGATTCATAACGATGGTCAAACAGATTATCGATACTCACTTGGGTCTGTAACTCTGAATTCAATCGTCGATTCCAACCCAGCTTGGTCACCGCATAACCTGAGGAAAACGCATTGTTTCCCTTGGGATCTGTATTGAACTGGGAGGATCTGGAAAACCACTTCACAAAAATAGAGTCGCCGGTGGAAAAAGACCGCGAGAGGTCCAAGGATCCAAACTGGTGAGAGAGGTTTTTCAGCCTGGTGCTGGCGCCATCGACCTGGGGCTGCTGGACGGTGAACGAGGTTGCCCAAGACCAGGCCTGATGTTGGTGTCGCCAAGACCATTCAATGCCTGCGTTGTGAGATGCGTTGATGTTTTCGAGCTTATTCACACCTTGAGCCGCCCAAACAGGATCATCGACCGGCGTCTGACCCGCAGCCACTTTATTGGTGTAGATGGTGTTGAACCAGGTCAACCGGTGCAGATCGGTGTCCTGCTTGAATTGAATGGCAAGCTGTGTGTTTTTGATTCTTTCGGCTTTGAGGTCTGCATTCCCCCCAGAGCTGGGATCCAGCAATTCACCAATGGTGGGCAAGCGATAGGTCACGCCATGTTGCGCCATCAAAGCCCAACCCGTCTGGATCGGAAGCATCCAAGCAACGCCTCGGTTCAGGTAAGCCGTGTTTTGATCGCCCACCTGGGCCACGTCCAGGGTGACCAATCCGCCACCGAGCTTTTGCTCGATGCCCACGCTCGAATTGACACGCCGCTTGGTTTGATCCAAAGGTGTGTAGGTATAGGTGTATCGGTTCCTGTCCTGGCTGAGCCCTGCTTTGAGTAAGGTGGCGGGATTGAGCCGGTATTCATTGCGCCAACTCAGCAGATTGTGTTCTGTTGAATAGCTGCCGTACCACGCATTCACGGCCTCATTGGTCAACGTGGTGCTTTCGGTCAATGACCGCTGGACTTCCCACTTGGCGTACCAGGCCGAATTGATTTGACTCTGAAAGTACACCCCAAGAAAAGTGGTTGACGACCTCGACAGCCAATCGTCTCTTGGTGAATCCGCCCAGGCGTTATCCCAAGAGGAGTCCGTCTTGGCCTGCATGAATTGCACGCCCATTTGTGAATCCAATCCCACATCCTTGGACCAGCCCATGCCCACCGTGTTTTTCATGGTGGGGTTATTGCCCGGATTC
Source organism: Betaproteobacteria bacterium (assembly GCA_009919175.1). GTDB lineage: Bacteria > Pseudomonadota > Gammaproteobacteria > Burkholderiales > Burkholderiaceae_C > Limnohabitans. Next base: position 25,045 of record RGCL01000014.1, on the reverse strand, counting down.
ACAGCCGGGTATTTGGCTGGGTTGATGGCACCGAATCCGCCGGTGTATTGCCGATTGGCATTGACACTGAATCGGCCGTAGTCGCCGTTCCAGCGTCGGAATGCAGAGGTGTGGCTGGTGGATCGGGATCCAAGGGTCTGCGAGTAGCTTTGCGTGTCCGCTCCAGCTTGAGCCGATCGAGTGGTGATGGAAATGATGCCACCGGGCGCGCTCATGCCACGCACGCTGGGGAAGCCACCCGGGATGATTTCTATTTTTTCGATGGAATCCAGAGAAATGCTCTCAATGGGGGAGGATGAACCCGTTGCGCTCTCGGAATAAAAAGGGATGCCGTCCAACAAGATCAAGGCATGGGTGCTTGCGCCCCCCCTGATGTAAATGGAAATGGGACTGCCGGGTGGGCCAGGGCGGGCGATTTCCAGACCAGCCTGGCCCTGCAACAACTCGGAAATGTCGTTGGCGTGGGTGGATTCAATCTGATTGCGATCAATGACCGTGACCGAGGCCAAGGTCTGCGACATCAGTGCAGGATGCTCACCAATCACCACCACGGGGTCGAGCGTGAGGGCAGAAGCAATGGGTTGAAGAGAGGAGCCAAGTGCAAAGACAACCACAAGACGGTTGGCCGATTTGGGAAAAATAGACATGATGAACACAGCTTTTGATGCCCTCACCGCCTTCCCCGACAGTGCATGGGCGACACAGCTGTCCGCCAAGGCAGACAACCACCGTGTTGGCCGGTATCCGGGCTGGCGAAAGCAACTTCATCGGCCTTCCCAGGGGCTTGTTCAAGGCCTCCAGTGGCTGTGTTCGATGAAGCGGGCTCGTGAGAACCGTTCGCTTGACCGTTGCGGGGGCAGCGCAGGCTAACAATGGACTCCAGTGAGGGCCATTGCCTCTGCTTCCCGTTGAACTGGGGCGTGTGAACCACGCCCCGAGCACCAACAAAGATCATTCTAGACCGATGTGCGCCTTGCTTTTAGAATGCGTGTCATGAGCGAGCACCCCATGTTGGCCCCCTTGATCGAACGCGTCGAGCGTTTGTTGTTGCGGCATCAAGAACTCAAGCGCACCAATGCGCTCCTGGCCGAGCAGGTGGCCGCGCTCACGCAAGAGCGCGATTTGCTCAAATCTCGCCTCAGCACTGCCCGACACCGCATCGACGCCCTGCTCGAGCGCTTGCCCGCAGAAGTCACTGCCAAGGATGCCCCATGAAGCAACTCGAAGTACAAATCATGGGTCAAGGCTATGTCCTGAGCTGCCCCGTGGGCGCCGAGCAACGCCTCAACGATGCCGTGCACAAGGTGGACGAAGCCATGTGCCGCATCCGGGACAACGGCAAGATCAAAGCCCGCGACCGCATCGCCGTGCTGGCCGCCGTCAACCTGGCTTTTGAACAGGTCAATGCGGCCATGCCTCTGGATCTGAGCTCGGGCGAGTTCGACACCAACGCCTACGACCGCATCCTCGCCCGCCTTGACGACGCCCTCGCCGACGACGGGCGACTGCTCTGATCTCCTCCCTCGAAATCCCTAGCCTCGCGCGCCATGGGGCCTCACCTAGAATGGTCTGGTCTGCAAGCTCCCGAGCTTTATATTTCCTTGAACCAATGCTCGTAAGAGCCAGGGCTTGGAACATCGGCGACCCGGCGTGAACGTCTCGCGTCAGATGATCCCAAAGGCCGCCTGCCCTCGCCCACCTGAACCCATCCGTTCAGGATGACGGCTCGGGACTCTTGCAGACACCTACACCCCACACATCATGGACCTACCCCTTTCCCTCATTCTTGAACTGGCCGTGCTCGGCGTTGGCGCGGGTTTTCTGGCCGGCTTGCTGGGCATTGGCGGGGGCATGGTCATGGTGCCCTTTCTCACGCTGATGCTGGACATGCGCGACGTTGACCCTAGCCTCACCATCAAGATGGCGATTGCCACCTCGATGACCACCATCATCTTCACCTCGCTCTCGAGCGTGCGCGCCCACCACAAAAAGGGCGCGGTGATGTGGTCGGTGGTCAAGGTGTTTGCCCCTGGCCTGGTGGTGGGCAGCCTGCTTGCCAGCCTGGGCGTGTTCAGCCTGGTCAAGGGCAGTTACCTGAGCATCGTCTTTGCGCTCTTCGTGGGCTATGCCGCCACCAACATGTTCTTCAGCAAAAAGCCCGTGGGTGAAAAACCCATGCCGGGTCCGCTGGGACAAATGGCCATGGCCACGGTGATCGGCTTTTTCTCGGGGCTGGTGGGTGCAGGTGGCGCTTTCCTGAGCGTGCCCTTCCTCTCCAAGCGTGTGCCCATTCACGCGGCGGTCGCCACGAGTGCCGCCATTGGCTTTCCGATTGCCCTCACCAACATGGTTGGCTATGTCATCAGCGGCTGGGGCTTGCCCACCATGCCGGGTGCCGTGGGCTTTGTCTGGATTCCCGCTGTCGTGATCATCTGTGCCTTCAGCATCTTCATGGCCCCCAGGGGCGCGGCCATGGCGCATCGCTGGCCGGTTCAAAAACTCAAACGGGCTTTTGCCGTGCTGCTTTACTTTGTGTCGATTTCCATGCTGTTCAAGGGACTCACCAGCTGAGCCTCCAGGCCTGGATCACGGGGGCGTGACGCACCACGGAGCTTGGTTCATCACCAGCCCTTGCCACAAGGCCCAGGCCGACATCGTTGCCAACACCCCGCCCGCTGCACGGATGCCCCACTGTCGGACTTGCTGAGCAGACTCACCGTTGCGCCAGGCCTGTAGCCGTCGCCACAGCCACGGCAGAAGACTCAGCACCACACCCGAGCCCAAGGCAAAACACACCATGGTGAGTGCCCCTTGCCAAGCCGATCCGCTCAGGGCAGCCAGGGTCAGTGCCGAATACAAGAGGCCGCAAGGCCAAAACACCCACACCGCGCCCAGCAACAAAGACCCCATGCCCTTGCCCCCTGCGCGGCGAGTCTGAACCAGCGCCTGCATCCAGCGCCAGAGCCTCGCCGCTGCGTGCACCAAAAAGCCAGGTTGATCGCCCCGAATCAGCATCCATACGCCCATGATCAGAAAGAGCGCATGCAAAAACGACCACAGAGGTCTGAGGCTTTGAACATGGATGCTCCAACTGCCCACGGTCTGGATGGACCAGCCCGCCAAAGCACCCGCCGCCGCATAGCCCGACATGCGACCGAGTTGGAAGGCCAATTGGTCAGAAACTTTGGACTGGGTGGCACACACCGGACCACACATGGCAGCGCAGTGCGGCGAGCCCACCCAACCCATGACCAGCGCAGCCAGCCAGAGTGAGTTGTTCATCAGAGGATTCTAGAAAACCGATGCTGGCGTTCCCGGCTGTTCTGCAAGTGGGCATCAAAGGCCATGGCCACCGCACGAACGAAAAACCAGCCCAGCTCGGTGACCTCGAACTCGCGGGGCTTGACCACCACCAGGCCTTGCTCTTGCAGCTCACCAAGCCGTTTGAGTTCCTGGTGGAAGTGGCGCTTGAAGTCAATCAGGTGAGCCGACTCGATGGACTCCATGTCCACCCTGCCCTGGCACATGATGCTCATGATCACGGCGCGGCGCAGCAAGTCCTCGCGCGTGAGCCGGTAACCCCGCTCCACCGGCAATTGCCCTTGCGAGAGCATCTGCGCATAAGCATCCAGCGTCTTGACGTTTTGGCTGTAGCTGGGTCCCATGCGGCCAATGGCCGACACGCCAAAAGCCACCAGGTCGCCATCAGGCTGTGTGCTGTAGCCCTGAAAGTTGCGGTGCAGCCGACCCTGGCGCTTGGCCACGCTCAGGCTGTCGTTGGGCAAGGCAAAGTGATCCATGCCAATGTAGACATAGCCCGCGTCCTGAAGCAGGTGGTTGGCCAAGGCCAGCATGGCAATCTTGTTGCGCGCATCGGGCAAGACCGCTTCGTCGATGCGCCGCTGCGGCTTGAAGCGCAAGGGCAAGTGGGCATAGCCATAAATGGCCAACCGATCGGGTCGCATCGCCACCACCGAGCGCAGGGTTTGTTCAAAGCGCTCGGGCGTTTGATGGGGCAGGCCATAAATCAAGTCCAGGTTGATGGACTCAAAGCCCAGGGCACGCGCATGGTCCAGGGTGGTGCGAACCTGGCTCACGGATTGCACCCGATGTACCGCCTCTTGCACCAGAGGATCGAGGTCCTGCACGCCAAAACTCAGGCGGTTGTAGCCCAGCAGCTTGAGGTGATGAAGCCGTTTGTAAGTGACCGTGCGGGGATCGATTTCAACGGCAAACTCGCCCTCCTCTTGCCAGTCAAAGGCCTCTTGCAAGGCACGGGTGAGGCGAGTGAGGTCATCATCGTGGTAGTAGGTCGGTGTGCCACCGCCCAGATGGACTTGGGCCACGGACTCGCGCTTGCCCAGTAAGTCCACTGTCAGTTCCAACTCCGTCAATAGATGGTCGAGGTAATTCGTGGCCTTGTCGTACTGCTTTGTGACAATTTTGTTGCAGGCGCAGTAGTAGCAAAGGGAGCGGCAAAAGGGCAAATGCGCATAAACCGACAAGGGCTGATGGCCTGAGCCAATGCCCAGGCGGCGCATACTCAAGGCTTGCGCCTGCTCGGTGGGGCCAAATGTGGTCTGAAACTGATCCGCCGTGGGATAAGAGGTGTATCGTGGCCCCGATACATCGTGGCGGGTGATCAATTCTGGAGTCAGCGTGAGCATGGGATTCTCTCAATCACTTCATAAAATAGCGACCAGGCCGCATCAACTGGGTCGGCGTGCCTTGCGTGCACACCGATCAATCTCAAACGCAACTGAGTGAACACGTTCACTCCACATCACATGCAAGTTCAAGCCATTCAAGTCGCCTGCTCCAACTGCAATTTGCGCGAGCTGTGCATGCCCGTCGACCTCACCGAGACCGACGTCGCCAAGATCGACCAACTCGTTCAGACCCGCCGCAAGATCAAACGCGGCCAGGCCTTGTTCACCGCTGGTGACCCCTTCACTTCGCTCTATGCCATTCGCACGGGTTTTTTCAAAACCAGTGTGGTCACCGATGGCGGCCTGGATCAGGTCACCGGCTTTCAGATGGCAGGCGAAATCATGGGGCTCGACGGCATCGTCAATCAGGTCCATCGTTGCGACGCCATCGCCCTGGAGGATGCCGAGGTCTGTGTCATGCCCTTTGAGCGCATGGAAGAGCTCTCGCGTGAGGTCAACGCCTTGCAGCACCACGTGCACAAGATCATGAGCCGCGAAATCGTTCGCGAACACAGCGTGATGCTGCTGCTGGGCAGCATGCGCGCCGAGGAGCGCCTTGCTGCTTTCTTGCTCAACCTTGCCCAGCGCCTGCACGCGCGCGGCTTTTCCCGCTCCGAGATGATCCTGCGCATGAAGCGCGAGGAAATCGGCAGCTACCTGGGCATGAAGCTCGAGACCGTGAGCCGCACCTTCAGCAAATTTGTGGACGATGGCCTCATCTTGGTCAACCAGCGGCATGTGCAAATCCTCGATGCCGATGGCTTGCATCGCATCGTGCACACGGCTCAGGTCGATTGACATCGCATTCACGGCCAAGGCCTCAGTTGGGTTTCTTGTTGCACCCATGAGGACGATCCTCGGGATTCATGGTGCAACGGTTCTTTTCGAACGGTGAGTTGGCCAGCAGACAGGTCATGGCGCTGGAGGTGGCCGTCACCGCCCAAAAAGCAAAAAAGGACAGCGCATAAAACGTCTTGCGCGAGACCTCGTTTTCAAATTGACCCAACCACTGGATGTCTTGCGGGTCCACTAGGCCAAAGACCAGCAGCTCCATGAGGCCTGCTGCCAGGAAGGCCGGCCACAAAATCCACATCAGTCGCAGCTTCATGTCCCCGTCTCCTTGTGTGTGGCCCTTGTGATCAGGGCTTTTGGGGTTGGTGTTGCGGCACATCCTTGTCGGGTGTGGCCGCGTGGTTGCGGGCTGTGATGGCTGGAGTCTTTGTACCTGCCTCGGTCACCACCACATCGGCGCCACGGATGGCGATGTAAGCGGTGAACACGCCAGCCACGATCACCACCAGAGGGCCACTGATCACCAGCCACACCATGCCATGACGCCACCAGGGTTTGCTGGGCGGGTGAAGGGGTGCAAGTGTGTTCATCTCAAACTCCTAGAGGAATCAACGGGGAACCAAAAAGACACTGGACTCGCTGACTTTGACATCGGAGTCCTTCAATTGGATGTCAAACCAGATCTTGTGCGAGCCAGATGCAGCGGAACCGTAGGGGATGTTGACTTGCAACACCACCCAGCGCGACTGGGTGGGACCCACTTCGAACTCAGCGTTTTTATGCAACTCGATCTGGTCCAGACCGCGCACAGAGATGGTGTAGGTGTGCGCGTCCTCGCTGGCATTCATGAGTTGCAGTTGATAGACGTTTTGCAACATGCCATGCTCGGTGATGCGCGCGAGGGTTGCGCGGTCGCGTACGATGTCCACCTTCATGGGCTTGCGCAAGCCAAGCGACACCACCATGGCCAAACTCAGTACACCCAGAATGGCCGAATAAACCAGCACCCTGGGTCTCAAGATGTGGGACCAGATGGATTCCCGGTGCCCGCTTTGCACCGCACGCTGGGTGTCATAGCGCACCAGGCCTCGGGGCAAACCGACTTTGTCCATCACGGTGTCGCACACATCCACACAAGCTCCACAGCCTATGCATTCGTATTGCAAGCCGTTTCGGATGTCGATGCCAGTGGGACACACCTGAACACACAAGGTGCAATCGATGCAATCGCCCGTGGTGGCGGCTGCATCGACCTTGGTTCGCTTGCCACGGGGCTCGCCCCTGGCTTCTTCGTAGGACACGATGAGGGTGTCCTGATCGAACATCGCGCTTTGGAAGCGCGCATAAGGGCACATGTACTTGCAGACCTGCTCGCGCATGAAGCCTGCGTTGCCGTAGGTGGCAAAGCCGTAAAACAGCACCCAGAACACTTCCCAAGAGGTCATCCGGGTGGTGAAGAACTCCATGCCCAGCTCACGAATGGGGGTGAAGTACCCCACAAAGGTAAAGCCAGTCCAAATGGAAAAGCCAAGCCACACGAGGTGCTTGTACCATTTCTTCACCAGCTTTTCGAGGCTGAACTGGTCATCGTCCAAGCGCATGCGGGCTGAGCGATCGCCTTCAATCTGGCGCTCGATCCAGAGGAAGATTTCGGTGTAGACCGTCTGAGGACAGGCGTAGCCACACCACAACCGACCGGCCACCGCCGTGAATAAAAACAAAGACAGGGCGCTGATGACCAGCAGCCCCGTCAAATAAATGAAGTCCTGTGGATACAGGACCAGGCCAAAGATGTAAAAACGCCGCGCCTCGAGGTCAAACAGCACCATCTGCCGCTCGCCCCACTGTATCCAGGGCAACCCATAAAACACCAATTGGGTAAGCCAGACAAAGGCCCATCGCCAATTGGTGAAGCGGCCAGTGACCGACCGTGGATAGATCTTTTTGCTGGACTGGTACAACGAAACCAGTTCGTCATCACTCACCTGGATGGGGATGACTTTCTTGGCGGGATGATTCACGGTCGTTTCACTTCAAGCCCCAGGGCTTCAACGATTGGAGAGGCCCCAGACGTAAGCCGTCAGAACATGGATTTGCGAGGTGGTCAAACGGCCTTCTTGCGCAGGCATGAGGTTGTTCTTGCCGCCATTGATCATGCTGATCACGGCCTGCTCACCCCAGCCATGCAACCAGACCTTGTCGGTCAGGTTGGGCGCGCCCACGGCCTGCATGCCTTTGCCATCGGGTCCGTGGCACGCTGCACAGGCGACGAATTTGGACTTGCCCAATTGAGCCCGCACGTTGTCATGCGGGCTGTTGGACAGGCTCAGCACATAGTTGGCGAGGTTGCGCACGTCATCGGCATTGCCCACAGCCTGAGCCATGGGCGGCATCACGCCGTTGCGCCCCTTGGTGATGGTCTGCTTGATCTGATCGGGCTGTCCACCATAGAGCCAATCGCCGTCGGTGAGGTTGGGAAAGCCTTTGGAGCCGTTGGCATCTGAGCCATGGCACTGGGCACAGTTGTTCATGAACAACCGCTCGCCAATGGCCTTGGCTTTGCCATCCTTGGCCAACTCCTCGACTGGCATGGCATCAAACCGGGCATAAAGGGGCTGGAGGGCTTCATTGGCCTTGGCCACTTCGGCGTCGTACTGGTTGCGCGAGGACCAGTTCAGGGATCCTTCACGTTGCCCCAGACCCGGATACAGGAACAGGTACAAGATGGCAAAGACGATGGTGATCACAAACAGACCCACCCACCACATGGGCAAGGGGTTGTTCATTTCCTTGAGGTCCTCGTCCCACACATGCCCTGTGGTGTTGTCGCTCGCGGCAATGACTTTTTTCTTGCCGGTGAAGATCAGCAAAAGCGCACAGGCGACGATGCTCAGCCCGGTGAGGATGGCCACGTAATTGGCCCAGAAAGTGTTGATGAAGTCACTCATGATCAATCATCCTGAAATGGGAGTTGGGCTGCTTCTTCGAAGCGGCGGGATTTTTTGCGATCAAGCACCCACACCACGATGCCGATGAAGATCGCAAAACTGGCAACGGTGGTGATGATGCGAAGGGTGGTGATGTCCATGGTCATTCCTTCACTTGCGAGCCAGACCCAGGGATTGCAAATAGGCGATCAGGGCTTCCATCTCGGTCTTGCCTGCCACTTCGCTGGCTGCACTGGCGATTTGTTCGTCGGTGTAGGGCACACCCACTTTGCGTAGGGCGCTCATGTGTACGGGCATGCTCTGGGCATCGACCTTGTTCTTGTCCAGCCAGGGGTAGTAGGGCATGTTGGACTCGGGCACCAGGTCGCGGGGGTTGTTGAGGTGGATGCGATGCCACTCATCGCTGTAGCGGCCACCCACGCGCGCCAGATCAGGGCCTGTGCGCTTGGAGCCCCACTGGAAGGGATGGTCATAAACCGATTCCCCAGCCACCGAGTACGGTCCATACCGCAAGGTCTCCGCCCTGAAGGGGCGAATCATTTGCGAGTGGCAGTTGTAGCAGCCTTCTCGCACATAGATGTCGCGCCCAGCCAGCTGCAAGGCCGTGTAGGGCTTGACCCCATCGATGGGCTGCGTGGTGGAGGTCTGGAAAAACAGGGGGACGATCTCCACCAGACCACCGACTGCGATCACCAGGACGATGAGCACAATCATGAGGAAGTTGTTGGTCTCGATCTTCTCGTGGGAGAAACCGGAGGGTTGGGTTGACATGATGTGAACCTCTTTCTTTTAGGCGTGTGACAGGACAGCGGGAATGGCCTTGGCCACTGGCTCGCCTTTGCGGACGGTCATGAAGACGTTCCAGGCCATGATCAACATGCCGCCCAGGTACAGCACCCCACCCAGGAAACGCACCACATAGTAGGGATAGGTGGCCTTGACCGATTCGACAAACGTGTAGGTCAGCGTGCCGTCTTCGTTGATGGCGCGCCACATGAGGCCTTGCATCACACCGGCAATCCACATGGCGGCGATGTAGAGCACGATGCCAATGGTGCTGAGCCAGAAGTGAACCTCGATGGCCTTGACCGAGTGCATGGCTTTCTGACCAAACAGCCTGGGGATGAGGAAGTACATGGTGCCCATGGAGATCAAACCCACCCAGCCCAATGCGCCAGAGTGAACGTGACCAATCGTCCAGTCGGTGTAATGCGACAAGGCGTTGACCGTCTTGATGGACATCATGGGACCTTCGAAGGTGGACATGCCATAAAAGGACAGGGACACGATCAGGAAGCGCAAGACCGGGTCATCGCGCAATTTGTGCCATGCGCCAGAGAGGGTCATGATGCCGTTGATCATGCCACCCCAGCTGGGTGCCAAGAGGATCAGCGAGAACAACATGCCCAGGGACTGGGTCCAGTCGGGCAAGGCGGTGTAGTGCAAATGGTGGGGGCCAGCCCACATGTAGGTGAAGATCAAGGCCCAGAAGTGAACGATGGACAGGCGGTAGGAATACACCGGACGACCCGCCTGCTTGGGAATGAAGTAATACATCATGCCCAGAAAACCTGCGGTGAGGAAAAAGCCCACGGCGTTGTGACCGTACCACCACTGCACCATGGCGTCTTGCACACCGGCATAGACCGAATAGGACTTGAGCCAGCCAGCGGGCACGGCGGCGCTGTTGACCAAATGCAGCACGGCAACCGCCAGGATGAAGGCGCCATAAAACCAGTTGCCCACATAGATGTGACGCACCTTGCGAATTGCCACAGTGCCAAAGAACACCACGGCATACGACACCCAGACCAAGGTGATGAGGATGTCAATGGGCCATTCAAGCTCGGCGTATTCCTTGCCCGAGGTGATGCCCAAAGGCAAGGTGATGGCCGCCAGCAGGATCACCAGTTGCCAGCCCCAGAAGGTGAATGCCGCCAAGCCCGGCGCAAACAAGGTCACCTGGCTGGTGCGCTGCACCACGTAATAGCTGCTGGCAAACAGGGCGCAACCGCCAAAAGCAAAGATCACTGCGTTGGTGTGCAAGGGGCGCAGGCGGCCAAAGCTCAACCAGGGGATGCCGAAGTTGAGTTCGGGCCATGCCAGTTGGGCTGCGATGAAAACACCAACCAGGAAGCCAACCACACCCCAGACGATCGTCATGATCGAAAAGGCGCGGACAACCCAGTCGTTGTACGTTGCATTCGAGCTTGTGCTCATGGGTAGGACCTTTCACTATGTGACGTTGAGAGTTTGCTTTCTCAACGATGCATGCGGCTTGACTTGAGTCAATCGTCTTTCAGAATGCGCTCGGCTTCGCTGTCAAGCGACTCGAATTGACCGCTATGAATGGCCCACCACAGGCCTAAAAGAATGATCAACACCAGGCCAACGGACAAGGGAATGAGCATCAACAGGATTTCCATGTCATGTGTCCTGTACAAACCGATGTTTTGTCGAGGCCTTATTCAAAGGCAAAGCCCTGACCACCACCCACAATGAACTCGCCGCCATACCAAGGCCAGCCAGCGCCGGGGGCAAGCCGCCCATGACCGCCAGAGGAATGCTCATCAGGTTGTAGGCCACAGCCCACCACAAGCTGCCACGGATGACCACCATGGTCTGGCGCGAGAGGTCGATGAGCCGCGGTACGGCCAGGAGTTGTTCGCCCAGCGTCACCACATCTGCATGCGCCTGCGCCAACGCCACGGCCTTGGCAAAAGCCATGGACACATCGGCACCGGCCAGCACGGGCATGTCATTGAAGCCATCGCCCACCATCAGCAAACGATGTCCCTGAGCCTGCAAGGCTTGCAGGTGACGCAATTTGTCCGCTGGCGTGCAGTGCCCCAGGGCTTGCTCGGGCGAGAGTCCCAGAGCCTTGGCCATGCGCTGGACCTGCTCGGTGCGGTCGCCCGACAAGAGGCGCAGACCCAAGCCCATGTCGCGCAGACGCTCAAGGGCTTGCAAGGCGTCGGGGCGCAGTTGCTCGCCAAAGCTCAGGCTCATGACCCAGTGCCCATCCAGTGCCACCTGCACGGTTGCAGCCTTGGCGGCCTCAGGCAGTCCGCTCGCGCCCTGGCCGGCTTGCACATGCGCGAGCGACCCCATGCGAAGTTCAAGCGGGCGCTCCTCCCCATTCCCCTTCACCTGAGCCACCAAGCCAAGACCAGGCACTTCGCGCACCTGGCTCACACGATCAGAGACCGCATGCACGCCTTGCGGAGCGCACGTCTGAGCGAGCTCGCACAGTGCGCGGGAGACGGGGTGAGCCGACGCGGTGGCCGCTGCGCCCACCATGGCGATGAGGTCCAGGGTGTCCTGGTCCAGGGTCTTGAGGGCTTGGGAGTTGGCCTGCCAGCCCTCGGGGTGTTTGGCAGACCACAGGGTTTCCAGGCGGGTCAAGCCCGTGGTGAGCGTGCCCGTTTTGTCGAAGACCACGGTGTCGATGTGCGCCAACGAATCCAGCACCTGCACCTTGCGCACCAGCACGCCCTCTTTGGCCAGGCGTCCCGTCGCCGCAATCAGGGCGCTGGGCGTGGCCAGCGACAAGGCACAGGGGCAAGTCACGATGAGCACCGATGCAGCAGCCATCACCGCATGCGACATGCCCTGGGTGGCACCATAAGCAAAGGCGGCGAGCGCGGCCAGCATGACGCCCCATAAAAACGGCTTGGCCCAGCGATCGGCCAGCTGGGCAATGCGGGGTTTGTCCATCGACGCGTCATGCATCAGCCTCACAATCTGCGTGTGGCGCGTGTCGTCGCCCAGGCGCGTGATGCGCACGCTCACTCGATCGGACACATTGTGCGAACCCGCCAGCACGGTGTCCCCGCGCTGGCGCCTTTGGGGGCGTGACTCGCCCGTGAGCAAGGCCTCTTCCACCCAGGTGGCGTCGTCGAGCAACTCGCCATCGGCAGCAAAGCGTTCGCCTGGATTAACCCTCACCACATCGCCCAGGCGCAATTGCTTGAGGCCCACGGTCTGCCACTGGCCATCCGCGGTTTGACGCTGCACCACATCGGGCAAGCGATTGAGCACCTCATCGAGCGCCCCGGCTGTGCGGTCACGCAGGCGCAGCGTGAGCCAGCGCCCGGTGAGCAGGAAAAACACAAACATGGTGAAGGAGTCGAAATACACCGTCGCACCCCACCACCCCTTGGGCTCAAACGTGGCCAGGGTGCTGATGCCAAAGGTGATGGCCATGCCCAGGGCCACGGGCAAGTCCATGCCCATGCGCCTGGCCTTGAGGTCTTGCCAGGCGCTCTTCCAGTAGGGCGCACAGGAAAAAATCAGCACGGGCAGGCTCAGCACCCAGCCCGCCCAGTGCAGCAGCTGCAGGTTGTCCCAGGGAATGTCTGCCCCACCCTCCACATATTCGGGGGCGGCGTACATCATGACTTGCATCATGCAAAAGCCAGCCACCGCCCACTGCCACAACACCTTGCGGGTTTCAGCCTGTCGTTGCAGCCGTGAGACCGGATCATGGGCGGGGATGGCCTCGTAGCCAGCCCTTCGCACTGCCTCAAACCAGGTCGAGGGCATCACGTCGCTGGCGCGCCACAACACGCGCGCGCGATGGGTGGAGGCGTCCACCACGGCTTGACGCACCCCCGGCACGCCCAGCAAAGCCGCTTCGACGTTGAGGGCACAGGCGGCGCAATGCATGCCCTCCACGCTCACATAAGACCACCAGTCCTGCGGCGCTTCGCCCCCTAAGGCCGATGAACCCGGCAAGACGCGTTCACTGAAGGCCGCCCACTCCAGGGGGTCGTCGAGCACTTGGTGCAACGACGCCTGCGGATGCGGCGGCCCCACAGCAACGGCTGGGCTGTCCTCGGAGGTGACACAAATCAACATGGTGCAAGGGTAGGACTTGGTCAGTGACAGTCAGTTGACCTGGATCAAGCTACCTTTGGTGAAGGCGCCTAAGCTGGGCTCATTCGCACCTCCTCATCACCGCACCGAAGGGAATCACCATGTACCAACGTATTCTTGTCGCCACCGACGGCAGCAATTTGTCCAAAAAAGCCGTCAAGTCGGCCATCGCGCTGGCAGGCACCTGCCAGGCCGAGTTGGTCGCCGTGCGGGTGATCCCTCGCTATGTGCAAACCTATTTCGAAGGCAGCATGCCCCTGGACCCCAAGGCCGTGAGCCAGATCGAAGCGCAATGGCAGCTCGAGGCCGACAAGTCGCTCGCCAGCGTCGAGAAAGCCGCCCAGGCCGTCAAGGTGCCCATCAAAACCCTGGTGGTCAAAGGTCAAAGCGTGGCCGAAGCCTTGATTCAGACCGCCAAGAAATCCAAGTGCGACTTGATCGTCATGGCCTCGCATGGCCGCAAGGGTTTGTCCAAGCTCTTGCTGGGCAGCGAGACCCAGCACGTGCTCACCCACGCCCACATCCCGGTGCTGGTGTTGCGCTAAGCAGGGGCTTGCGCCCTTGCCCACGCCAGGTGCCTTTGCACCAGAGGCGAAGCGTTGACGCACTGGGCCATGGCCTGGAGCAGGCGTGCGCGCCAAGGCGCTTGCGGATGGGCGCGCAAGGCATTGCCACTCACCACCGCGAGGTTGCGCTGCCAGCGTTCAAAACCAATGCGCCGAATGGCGCTGCCTTGGGTGTGGCGCAAAAAATCCGCCTCGCTCCACGCCCACAGGTCCACCAGGTCCATGTCCGACCACACCGGGCGCGCATCAAAGTCCACCACCTCTGAAGGCTTGGCAAAGGAATTCCAGGGACAGACCAACTGGCAGTCGTCACAGCCATAGAGGCGCTGCCCCATGGGCGCGCGCAAGTCCTCCGGGATGTCACCTGGGTGCTCGATGGTCAGGTAGGAAATGCAACGCCGGGCATCGACCACGCCGTCAGCCACGATGGCTTGCGTGGGACAAGCCACCTGGCAAGCCTCGCAACTGCCGCAATGAACCGAGACGGCGGGTGTGGGTGGTAAGGCCATGTCGATGTAGATCTCGCCCAAAAAGCACATGGAGCCCCCCTCTCGGTGGAGCAGCAAGCCATGCTTGCCCCGCCAGCCCAGGCCACTTTGGGTGGCCAGTTCCACCTCCAGCACAGGGGCAGAATCGGTGAAGACTCGGTGACCCAAAGGTCCCCAGGCCGCTTGCATCTTCTCGGCCAGGGACTGCAATCGCTGACGCAAGACCTTGTGATAGTCGCGCCCCCGTGCATAGACCGACACCACGGCCTGACCCGGCGCATGCAGGCGCAGCCACTCGCGCTGCATCCAGTCGGGCGGGGTATCCCGAGGCAGGTAATCCATGCGGGCGGTGATCACGCTCACCGTGCCGGGCACCAGCTCGGCGGGGCGCGCACGCTTGAGGCCGTGGCGCGCCATGTAGGCCATGTCGCCGTGAAAGCCCTTGGCCAGCCAATCCAAAAGGCCAGCCTCGGCATGTGACAAATCCACAGAGGCCACCGCAATTTGGGAGAATCCCAGCGTTCTCCCCCAAGACTGCAACTGAGTCAATCTCTCAACCTCATGGCTTTGACCATTCAACGACACGACACATCACCTCCCCTGGCTGGTCCGATTGTAGGAATCGACCAATGGCTGGGTGAAGCCGATGCCCAGGCCATGGCCCAACGCCTCTCGCGCGTCGCTCACCTTGATCAGGGCCGGATTGCCTTGCAAGGTGAATTGGGGGCGGGCAAGACCACCCTGGTGCGGCATCTGTTGCGAGCCTTGGGGGTGCAAGGTCCCATCAAAAGCCCCACCTATGCCGTGCTCGAACAGCATCAGGCCGATGCAGCGCATGGCGGGTTCGAGATCCTGCATTTCGACTGCTACCGCTTTGAAGACCCACAGGAGTGGGACGACGCGGGCTTTCGCGAGCTGTGGGATGGCCCCGGTCTCAAACTGTGCGAATGGCCTCAGAAAGTGCCGGGGCTGGTGGCCTCGGCAGACTGGCTGGTCAACATTGGATTCGTCTCGGCAGAGCAGCGCGAAGTTCGCATCACCGCGCAAAGCCCTTTGGGTCAAGCCTGGTTGCAGGCCCTGCAAGAAGGGGGGGAGGCATGACGCAGGGTTCACGCACACCCGTCTTGGTGGCCACACAACGGCGCCGGTTGCTGCAGGCCAGCGGCCTGGTGTTGCTGCTGGGTCGTTCGGAATTGCTGTGGGGTGCCACCATCGTGGCGGTGCGCGTGTGGCCTGCGGCCGAATACACGCGCGTGACCATCGAATCGGACGTGGCACTGCGCACCGAGCAAACCTTTGTGGACAACCCGCCGCGCCTGGCGGTGGACATCCAAGGCCTGGTGCTCAACCCGACCCTGCGCGATCTGGTGAGCCAGGTCAAACCCGATGACCCTTTCATTCAGGGCGTGCGCGTGGGTCAGTTCAATGCCGACACGGTGCGGCTGGTGCTGGACCTCAGGCAAGCGGCCAAGCCGCAGGTCTTCACCCTCGCGCCCTTGCTCGCAGGCCAAGCACGGTTCCAACATCGGCTGGTACTGGACCTCTATCCTGTGCAAGACGCCGACCCGCTGGCTGCGCTGATTTCTTCTTTAGACAAACCCACCGATGGCTTGGGCGACTGGGCGTCACGCGCCCCCAAACCCAGCGAACCCAGCCCACCACCCGTTGCCACCAAGCCAGCGCCCCCGGTTGAAAAGCCCGCAGAGCCTGCCAAGCCAGCGCGAGCAACCAGCAATCGTTTTGTCATCATTGCCCTGGACCCCGGTCACGGCGGCGAAGACCCCGGTGCGCTTGGCCCCAGGGGCACACGCGAAAAAGATGTGGTGCTGCAAATCGCCAAGAAACTCAAAGCCCGCATTGAAGACACGACCCTCAACACCCGCGATGGCGAAGTTGCCATGCGCGTGTTCATGACGCGTGATGCCGATTTTTTTGTGCCCCTCAATCAACGTGTGATCAAAGCGCGCAAGGTCAAAGCGGACTTGTTCATCAGCATCCACGCCGATGCCTTCTTCACGCCCAAAGCGCGCGGCGCAAGTGTGTTTGCCCTGAGCCATGGCGCTGCCTCGAGTGCGGCGGCACGCTGGATGGCCGAGCAGGAAAACCGCTCGGACGAGGTGGGTGGCATCAGCATCCAGAGCCGGGATCAATCGGTCAAACAGGCCTTGCTGGACATGAGCACCACCGCCCAGATCAACGACAGCCTGGAGCTGGGCAGCCACATGCTGCGTCACATCCGGCAAGTGGGCAGCTTGCACAAGCCCCAGGTTGAACAGGCTGGCTTTGCGGTGCTCAAGGCACCTGACATCCCCAGCGTGCTGGTCGAGACCGCATTCATCAGCAACCCGGAAGAAGAACGACTGCTCAACAGTGAAGCCCATCAAAACGAATTGGTGCAGGCATTGCTCAATGGCATCGTGCAGTACTTCAAGCGCAACCCGCCTCGCGCCAAGCAGCGACAAGCCTGAGTGCCTTGAATCAGCCCTTGTGGCGCGCGCGCCAGGCCGCCAACATGGCGATGAGGCCAGGCACCACGATCAGCCCCCAGATGATCCATTCCAGGTTGCGCTTGACCCAGGGGAGCTGCCCAAAGAAATGCCCCATGAGGGTCACGCTCACCACCCACAATGTGGCTCCGATCAGGTTGTAGCGGACGAACAAAGGCCTGGACATGTGGGCCACGCCCGCCACAAAGGGCGCAAAGGTGCGGATGAACGGCATGAAGCGCGCCAGCACGATGGTGATGGGGCCGTGGCGCAAGTAAAAGTCGTGCGCCTGGTCGTAGGCCTTGCGGTTGAACCAGGGTTTGGGCGGCATGGCCAACAGGCGCTGCCCCACCGTCTGGCCAATCGTGTAGTTGAGCTGATCGCCCAACACCGCCGCCACCCACACCAAGGCCATGGCGCTGGGGGTATCGATCAAGCCCAGACCCCCCAAAGTCCCGATGACAAACAGCAAGGAGTCGCCAGGCAAAAACGGCATGACCACCAAACCGGTCTCGACAAACACAATGAGAAAAATCAGCGCGTAGACCCAGGCGCCGTTGTTCATCACAAAGTCGGTCAGATGCTGGTCAACGTGCACGATCCAGCCGATGAGGGTCATGATCCATTCCATGGCTGGGGATTATCAACCCCAAAGTCTGCACCCAGTGCTCAACCTAGAATGATTGCGTGAACACGGCCATGCCCTCCCCCATTCGCGCCCTGCCCGACGAACTCATCAGCCAGATTGCGGCGGGTGAAGTGGTGGAGCGACCCGCTTCCGTGGTGCGCGAGTTGCTCGACAACGCCCTGGATGCCTCGGCCACCCAAATCGTCATCCGGCTACTGTCTGGCGGCATCCGGCTCATTCATGTCGAAGACGATGGCTGCGGCATCCCACGCGACCAATTGGCCCTGGCCTTGCAGCGTCACGCCACCAGCAAGATTGGCAACCTGCACGACCTGGAGGCCGTGGGCACCCTGGGCTTTCGGGGCGAAGCGCTTGCAGCCATGGCCTCGGTCAGCGAATTGACCCTGGCCTCGCGCACCGCAGCCGACGAACACGCCTGGTCCTTGCAAGCCCGCACCGGCGAGTTGCGTCCCTTCGCGCGTGCCGTGGGCACCAGCGTGGAAGTGCGCGAGCTGTTTTTCAGCACCCCCGCACGGCGCAAATTCCTCAAGTCCGAAGCCACCGAATATGCCCATTGCATGGATGTGGTGAGGCGCCATGCCTTGTCGCACCCAGAGGTGGGCTTTGCGGTCTGGCACGACGGCCAGTGCACCGCGCAGTGGCGTGCCCACAGCGGTCCTGAGGCCTTCAAGGCCAGAGCCAGCGATGTGCTGGGCAGCGAATTCATCGAGGGCAGCTTGAGCGTGCAAGTCCAGCAAGCGGGGCTGAGCCTGCAAGGCCTCATCGGTGTGCCCGACCAGGCGCGCTCGCGTGCAGACCAGCAGTTCATGTACGTCAATGGCCGCTTTGTGCGCGACAAAGTCATCCAGCATGCTGTGCGTGCCGCTTACGAAGATGTGCTGCACGGACAGCGGCAACCCGTTTTTGTGCTGCACCTGGGTCTGGATCCATTGGGCGTGGACGTCAATGTTCACCCCACCAAGATCGAAGTGCGTTTCCGCGATGGCCGCTTGGTGCACCACTTTGTGCAGTCCACCCTCAAAGCCGCGCTGGCCGCACCTCGCTCAGCCACGCCCGATGCGCCACAGGCCAGCCTGGGCTTGTCGTCGCCAGAGCCCAGGCCCGCCCTCCAAGCCTCGGGCTTTGCCAGCGGCATGCCGGCTCGGCAATCCACGCTGGGTTTGCGGGCGGATCCCCAGTGGCAGGCTTTTCGTCCCGAGCCGCTGACCTTCAACGATGTCCAGGCCGCACCGAAATGGGCGGCCACCACCCCCCACACGGGGGCTCAAGTCCAGCCTGTGGTGACGGGGAACGCGATGGGAGCCTCTGTCAACGCCACCGAGCGCAGCACGGAGCCTGCGCACGATGACATGCCCCTGGGGCATGCGGTGGCCCAATTGCATGGGGTCTACATCCTGGCCGAGAACGCCCAAGGCCTGGTGGTGGTCGACATGCATGCCGCCCACGAGCGCATCCTCTACGAGCAACTCAAGCAGCAACTCGATGCCCAACCCTTGGAGACCCAGCCCCTGCTGGTGCCCTTGAGCTTTGCTGCCACGCCAGAAGAAATCGCCACCGCCGAAACCCACGCCGAGACGCTGTCGCAACTGGGGCTGGACTTGTCCCCGCTGTCGGCCAGCCGCATGGCCATTCGCAGTGTGCCCGCTCGCCTCGCGCAAGCCGATGGCGTGGCCTTGGCGCGATCGGTGCTCGCTGAGCTGGCCGAGCACGAAGCCAGCACCGTGCTGGAGCGACACCGCAATGAATTGCTGGCCACCCTCGCGTGCCACAGTGCCGTGCGTGCCAATCGGCAGCTGAGCCTCATGGAGATGAATGCGCTGCTGCGACAAATGGAAGCCACCGAACGGTCCGATCAGTGCAACCATGGCCGCCCCACCTGGCGCGCCGTGTCGCTCAAGGAGCTCGATCAATTGTTCCTGCGGGGACGCTGAGTGGTCATGACGCCGTCCCAGGTGGTGATCCTGCTTTCTATTCTGTTGGGCATTCAGCCCATCACCACCGATTTGTACCTGGCTTCACTGCCCGCCATCGGGCGTGAACTTGGAGCCAGCATGGCTCAGTTGCAGCTCACGCTCACCGCACTCTTGTTGAGCTTTGGCCTTTCGCAACTCGTGTGGGGACCGATCTCCGACCGCGTGGGTCGCCGCCCCGTGGTCCTGTGGGGTTTGGGTCTGTACAGCCTGGCGGGTGCAATGAGTGTGATGTCCATTCATATCCACATGCTCATCGTGTGCCGCGCCTTGCAAGGCATGGCCATGGGCGCGGTGGTGATGGCAGCGCGTGCCATTGTGCGCGACCTCTACCCGCCGCAAGAAGGCGCCAAGGTCATGTCCAAGGGCTTGTCGGGGCTGGGTGTGTTTGCCTTGGCCAGCCCCGTGCTGGGCGGCTGGCTGGCCAGTGTGGGGGGCTGGACGTGGGCACTGGCGGCACTGGCCTGCTTTGGTCTTCTGGCCTGGCTGCATGCCTGGCTGAACCTGCAAGAAACGCTGCCCCTTGAGCGGCGCATCACCAGCGGACCCTGGGTGTCGCCTCGCCAATGGCTGGGCATTGTGGGTCACCGGGGATTTCAGGCCTTTGCCTTGCAAAGCAGTTGTGCCTACGGAGTGTTGTTCACCTACCTGGCCACATCGCCTTTTGTGTTCATCCAGAAAATGGGGCTCACCGGGCTGGGCTATGGCAGCTTGCTGGCGTGCAGCAGCCTGTCGTATTTGTCGGGCACGTTTTTTTGTCGCTGGCTGCTCAGGCGGCAGGCCTTGCACCGCGCAGCGGCCTGGGCGGGGCTCATCAGCTTCACCGGGGCTTGGCTGGGCGTTGCGGGAGCTGCGCTGCTCACACCCACCTGGTGGAGCTTGGCCGTGCCCATCATGATCATGATTTTTGCGCATGGCATCCACCAGCCGATTGGCCAAAGCGCCAGCATCGCGCCCTTCCCGCGAGAAGCCGGCACCGCATCGGCTCTCAATGGTTTTGCCATGATGGTGGCCGCCTTTGTCATGGGTCAGTGGCTGGGGATGCGCTTTGACGGCAGCATCGATTTGCTGGTGAATGGGCTGGCGTTTTGGGGCAGCGCATTGGCCATCGTTTGCTGGACTGGGGTCCAACGCCATGGCCGACTCTGAGTCCACCCCCATGCCCGCCCTCAAGGCCTGGGCTTTGATCGGACCCACTGCATCGGGCAAGACCGCAGCAGCCATGCACCTGGCCAAGCGCCTGCCCATCGAGATCATCAGCATGGACTCGGCACTGGTGTATCGGGGCATGGACATCGGCACAGCCAAACCCACCGCTGCCGAGCAAGCGCAGGTGCCGCATCACCTCATCGACCTCATCGACCCCTGCGAGGCCTTCAGCGCAGCACAGTTTGCGCAAGCCGCTCTTGCCTGCATGGCCGACATCCATGCACGCGGGCGCTGGCCGGTGATCGTGGGCGGGACCTTCCTCTACCTCAAGGCTTTGCTCGAAGGCCTGGACGACTTGCCGGTCTCCGATCCCAGCGTGCGCGCCCTGTGGCAACAACGCGCCAGCGAGTCAGGCTGGCCAGCCCTGCATGCACAGCTCATGGCGGTCGATCCAGTGAGCGCGCAACGCCTCTCGCCCAACGACGCCCAACGCATTGGCCGCGCACTCGAAGTGTGGAGCCTCACCGGCAAGCCCTTGTCGGCACTGTGGGGGCAACGGACGGCAAGCACCCCTGCCGTCGATGTGACGCTCTTTTCGTTCGAGCCTCAGGACCGAGCCTGGCTGCATGCGCGCATTGCCCAGCGTTTTGAGGCCATGTTGGACCAGGGCTTTCTAGACGAGGTGCGCGCACTCAAGGCCAGGGGCGACCTCACGGCCGACTTGCCCGCCATGCGCTGCGTGGGGTATCGGCAGGCCTGGCAGATCCTGGACGAACTGCACCACCCTGAGGACAGTCTCTCGCCCGAACAACACACACGCCTGCGCGACACCGGCGTGGCCGCGACGCGTCAGTTGGCCAAGCGACAACTCACCTGGTTGCGCAGCATGCCAAAGCGCCACATCCTGAGCTGCGACGCGCCTGGCTTTGCCGAGCATTGGCTGGCGCAACTGCCGCAGCTACCGAAGTTGCCGCGCACCTGATTGCATGAGCGATTCGGCCATACCCCACCTGGTCCAGCGCCTGGACTTTGCACTGGTGCTCAACAAGCCCGCAGGCCTTCTGGCCGTGCCGGGGCGTGGCGCCGACAAGCAAGATGCCCTGAGCACCCGCATCCAGGCGCATGAGCCCACGGCCATGGTGGTGCACCGCCTGGATCAGGCCACATCAGGTTTGATGATCATGGCCTTGGGGCTGGCCTCGGCGCGTGCGCTGGGGCGCCTCTTTGAGTCACAGCAGGTGAGCAAACGCTACCTGGCCTGGGTTGAGGGCCTCTTGCCCATTGACGCGGATTGGCAGCGCATCGATGCGCCCATTGGGTTTGATTGGGCGCAACGTCCTAAACGCAAAGTAGCCCAGGCTCATGAGCGCGGCCAGGCCAGCAGCACCTTGTGGCGCGCTGTGCGACACGACCCCAGCACGCCCGCCACCTGTGTTGAATTGCAGCCACTGAGTGGGCGCACACATCAGCTGCGCGTGCACATGGCACACCTGGGTCATCCCATCCTGGGCGACGCGCTCTACGGGCAAGCTGCCGAGCATGGTTTGTTGCTGCATGCGTGCTCGCTGAGCTTGCCCCATCCGCAAACCGGTGATGTCTTGCATTGGACATGCGCGCCGCCCAACCCCTGGGGCGGTCGTTAACATGGATTCAGTCCTTCGTCAGAAATCTCCCTTATGGTGAGTGGATCCCTTTTTTAATTCCCAGGAGCAGGAAATGCGTGAAGTCGTTGTTGTGAGTGGTGTTCGCACCGCCATTGGTACTTATGGTGGCAGCCTCAAAGACATCCCCCCCACCGAGTTGGCCGCTTTGGTGGTGAAAGAAGCTTTGGCCCGTGCCCATACCGACGGCAAGGAAGTGGGGCATGTGGTGTTTGGCCATGTGGTCAACACCGAGCCCAAAGACATGTACCTCTCACGCGTGGCCGCGCTCAACGGCGGCTGCGCCGAAGGCACGCCTGCGTTCAACGTCAACCGCCTGTGCGGCTCGGGCTTGCAGGCCATTGTGTCGGCCAGCCAGGCGATTGCCCTGGGTGACTGCGACATCGCCATTGGCGGTGGTGCAGAAAACATGAGCCGGGGTCCCTACGCCAACCTCAGCCAGCGCTGGGGCTCACGCATGGGCGACGCCAAACTCGTCGACATGATGGTGGGTGCCCTGCACGACCCCTTCCACAGCATTCACATGGGCGTGACGGCAGAAAACGTGGCGGCCAAGTACGGCATCACCCGCGAGATGCAAGATGCCCTGGCTGTTGAAAGCCACAACCGCGCCGAAAAAGCCACGGCGGCTGGCCTCTTCAAAGACCAGATCGTGCCCGTCATGCTCAAGAGCAAAAAGGGCGATGTGGCCTACACCACCGACGAGCATTTCCGCACCGGCGCCAAGCTGGAAGACTTTGCCAAGCTCAAGCCCGTGTTTGCCAAGGAAAACGGCACGGTGACCGCAGGCAACGCCTCAGGCATCAACGATGCGGCAGCGGCGGTCGTCCTCATGGAAGCCAAGGTGGCACAGGCTCGCGGTGCCAAGCCCCTGGGTCGTCTGGTGGGTTATGCCCATACGGGCCTTGACCCCAAGATCATGGGCGTGGGACCCATCTCTGCCACCCAAGCCGTGCTCAAGCGCACCGGCCTGAGTGTGAAAGACCTCGACGTGATCGAAGCCAACGAAGCCTTTGCGGCTCAAGCCTGCGCGGTGACCAAGGAGCTGGGTCTGGATCCGGCCAAGGTCAACCCCAACGGCTCAGGCATTTCGCTGGGTCACCCCATTGGCGCAACAGGCGCGCTCATCACCATCAAGGCCTTGTACGAGTTGCAACGCATTCAGGGGCGCTATGCATTGGTGACCATGTGCATTGGCGGTGGTCAGGGCATCGCGGCGATTTTTGAGCGCATGTGATGACCTGAATGCGTCTGGATTGACCGGCATCAAACGGACCCTTCGGGGTCCGTTGCACATTCTGGGTCAGCACACTTCTTTCCCAAAGGCCTGACCATGACTGACACCGCATCCCCACCCCGCAATGCCAACATCAAATGGGGCGCTGCCCTCGAACTGGAACTGGCCTTCATGGACGACACCCACCAAGAATTCATCGACCTGCTGGTGAAAACCCAGACCGCCAACGACGAGGACTTGGTGGACTGCTTTGACGCCATGGTGCAGCACACCATCGAGCACTTTGGTGCCGAGGACCGCTGGATGCGCGACACCCAGTTCTCATCGGGCAACTGCCATACGCTGCAACACAACGTGGTGTTGCAAGTCATGCAAGAAGGCTTGCGCCGTGGCCGCGATCACAGCGACCTGGACTTGCTGCGCGAGATGGCCAAGGAATTGGGCATTTGGTTTCCCCAGCATGCACAAAGCATGGATGCTGCCCTGGCCTTGCACCTGCGCCGCGTGGCTTACGACCAAGCCACAGGTGAAGTGCGCAACCCCGACGAATTGCCCAAGAGCCAGATCCACGGCTGCGGCGGCTCGAGTTGCAGTTAAAGCCCCCGCATGGCAGGGGCTGGGCTCACAAACGCTGACTGGCCAATGCCGCGCCGGCGACCAGCGCCTTGAGCTTGGCCTCGGCCACGGCGCGGTCCATGGGCGCCATGCCGCAATTGGTGCAGGCAATGAGGCGGTGCGGCTTCACGTAGCGTGAAGCCTCGACGAGGAGATTGGCCACCTCCTCTGCCGTTTCAACCTGATCGCTGGCGACATCGATCACCCCCACCATCACCTCTTTGTCACCCAACAAAGCCATGAGGTCCATGGGCACGTGCGAGTGCATGCACTCCAGACTCACCTGATCGATGCGGCTGGCCGCAAGCGCCGGAAAGACCCGCTCGTATTGACGCCATTCGTGACCCAGGGTGTTCTTCCAATCGATGTTGGCCTGAATGCCATAGCCATAGCAAATGTGAACCGCTGTCTTGCAGGTGAGGCCCTCGATGGCGCGCTCCAGGGCTTTCACGCCCCAGTCTGCGGCTTGCTCCATGTAGACATTGAAAGCGGGTTCGTCGAATTGAATGATGTCCACGCCATCGGCTTGCAAGGCCAGCGCTTCCTGATTGAGCAACTCGGCAAAGGCAAAGGCCATGCGGCGGCGACCTTCGTCGCCCTCGCCATAGAAGCGGT
Organism: Betaproteobacteria bacterium; assembly: GCA_009919175.1. GTDB lineage: Bacteria > Pseudomonadota > Gammaproteobacteria > Burkholderiales > Burkholderiaceae_C > Limnohabitans. The sequence continues at coordinate 282 of RGCL01000014.1, read as the reverse complement.
CGGCCACCGTGTCCACAATGGTCATGGGTCCCGGCAAGGTGAACTTGAGGGTGCGCTGCGTGCTCGCGCGGGCGAGATGGGCTTCCATCTGATGCACACGCCCCTTGAGGCGCAACGGCCCCACCACCTGCGGGACCATGGCGTCATAGCGGTTGTTGCGGATGCCCATCTTGACTTTGTTCTCAAAGTCGATGCCTTCCACCTGCTCTAAAAAGCCATGCACAAAATGCTGACGCGCTTGCTCGCCATCGCCAATGATGTCCAAACCGGCGTCTTCTTGTG
>RGCL01000130.1 GCA_009919175.1 Betaproteobacteria bacterium | reverse complement strand
CCTCCACCCAAAGCGTGCTCCAAGGCCGCGAGGCCGCCGGGCTGCCCTTGGCACGGCCCGCTGTACCCCATGAATTGAACACAGCGCGGCCGCAGCCGGGCTTGACGCTGGCTGGCCCCAAGGCATACCCCTTAAACGCTGGGCCCCAAGGCATGCGCTTGAAGGCGCGTGACTACGCTGAGTAAGCGATAAATGGCCGATATTCTGAGCATCAGCAGCAGCGCGGTGGGCGTGTACCAGCGCGTGCTGGGTGTTGTCTCAAACAATATCGCCAATGTCGGAAACGATGGCTATGTCAAGCAAGACGCCTCCATTGGCCAGACACCTCCGACGTACGACGGGCGGAATTTCTTGGGTACGGGGGCGATGTTCGAAGGCGTTCAACGCCAGTACAACGCCTTCATCGAGACGAGCCTTCGCAATGCCAATTCAAACCTGAGCGGCCAACAGTCGCTGGTGGATTACGCCAACCGGGTTATGGACGTTTTGGGCAGCGGCGAGATCGGTATGTCGCCCGCACTGGATCGATTTTTCGCTGCAGCCAGGAGCCTGGCTGCAGATCCTGCCAGCACAATCGCCCGAACTGCCGTGCTAAGAGAGTCAGACGGTGTGGCAGCACGGTTTCGAGATCTGTCCGGGCAACTGCAGCAGTTGGAGGCCGAAACCCAACAAGCCATGAAAAGCGACCTCGGGGAGGTCAACACCTTGGCCGGGCAGTTGGCCAAGGTAAACCTTGAACTCAGCCGTAGCCGAAGCTTAGACAGGCAGCCTTCCACACTGCTGGATCAGCGTGACAACCTTCTGCGTCAGCTGTCGGAGCACATCGATCTACAAGTTGTTGAGGAACCTAACGGCGTTGTCAATGTCAGCATTGGGGGAGCAGGAAGTTCCGGAGCGCTCGTAGAGGGCCAAGTGGCCAAGGTTCTTGAGGCTACTTTCGATAAACAGTCTCCAGAGCGTCTCAGCCTTTTGCTTGACCCTTGGGGGCGTAGCCCAACGTCCATCGCTGGTGTGGGCGGCGGCTCTTTTGGAGGCTTGGCTGGGTTCCGTTCCATGGTGCTGGAGCCTGCCTTGTCCAATCTAGATGGTTTGGCCAAGACGTTTATCACCGAGGTAAACCGTACACACAGCCAGGGCGTTGATGGCTACGGCAAGGCCGGCAGCTCCTTGTTTCAGATTGACACCAAGTTTGAGTTTGAGCGGATCAGAGGCACCAACCCGTTGACGGTTGAGGCATCGGTCAGTGACTTGGCGAAGTTCGACGGCAAGGACGTACGTCTGGCGTTTGACGCGCAGGCTGGGCAGGTGTACTCGGCTGCCTTGCTGGGGCCCTTCAAGGCTGGCGACCGGTTTGAAGTGACGCTCAATGGTTTGAGCAAGGTCTTCACGCTAGGAGGCGACACGTCACTCGGTGGCGTGGCCGCGCAGCTTCGACAGTTCATCGACGGCACGTTTGGCGTTCAATTGCGCACCAGTGTCGACCCAAAGGGTCAGGTGATCGTGAGCAGCTCGGTTATGAAGAGCTTCTCGCTTGACATGCGGCTGTCCTCTGATGCGGCACGGGTGCAGTTGGGGTCTAGCCAGGGTTTATGGATTGCAACCAACCGGGCTGGCGAGCGGATCACGGGTGTCAACTCGCTGGATATCGATGGGGTGACCGTGAATCTCACGGGTCAACCCGTGGACGGCGAGCAGCTGGTGGTCCGTTCATCGTCTCGCCCAGCAGCGGGAATTGAGGCTGTTTTGGATGACCCCATGAAGGTGGCGGCAGCCTCGGCCTTTCGGGTGGTTCGAGGTGTCGACAACCTCAGTACCGTGAAGGCTTCTGTTGTTGATGAGATCGGCCTGAACGATCCGGCGCCAGCAGCGCCGATTTTGGGGTCTCGAACCGGACTGTCCAGCAATCCAGTGGTTTCCGAGTCGCAAGACTGGGTGGCGCAGCGGGTCATACCCCTTGCCACGGTGGCGGCTGGGCAACGCAATGTGGCGATCTACCTGGATCCGCGCGGCAGTGTGGCCAACCTCCAGGTGCTCACGCGAGACGGGCGCCATCTGCTGGGTACTCCCCAAGCAGACGGCGCGAGTTTCGTATCGGCCATCACGAGCCTGCCCGCACCGTTTACCCCTGACAGTACGTACAGCGCCCAGTACCTGAACAAGTCTGGTACGGATGCCTACCGTGATCTGTCGCTGTTCTACGGGGCCAGGGCATTGCCGACCACGATTGACGTGATGGGAACTGACCATGTGCCCGTTGCCACTGAAAGCAGGCCGGCACGCTTGACCGCAGAGCTGGCGTTGACCAAGGGATCGGTTTCAATTGCAGCGGGTGCGCTGACGGTGAACGGCGTAGCACTGCCGGCGCGCCAGG
>RGCL01000129.1 GCA_009919175.1 Betaproteobacteria bacterium | reverse complement strand
CAACGTCCACGTCGGCGACGCCCTCGGCGCCCAGACGATCGACGTCACCAACCTGGCCAAGACCAACGCGGCCTACCAGGACGGCCTGGCCGTCACGGCCAGCTCGGCCAACGCCAAGATCGCGGTGACCGGCGCGGGCAGCCTCGCCGCGGGCACGGGCGCGCTGACCCTGACGCTGACCCCGAGCGCCGGCGCCGCCGGTTCGCTGGCCGGCAACCTCAGCCTCGGCTTCACGTCGGTGGCGCAGGCCGGCACCAACCTCAACGACGAGGCCCTCGCGGGCGCGACGATCGCCGTCACCGGCGCCGCCTACGACTACGCCAAGCCGGGCTACTCGACCGCGACCCTCGCCTTCGGCAACCTGCGCGTGGGCGACGCCCCGGCCGCGAAGACCGTGGCGTTCACCAACGCGGTCGTGACCGACGCGCCAACGTCACCGTGGGCGCCATCACGACCGCCGCCGGTTCGCTCAACGGCAACGTGGCCCTCGACCTGACCTCGCTCGCGAAGGCCGGCAGCAACCTGGCCGACAGCGCCCTGACCGCCGGTTCGCTCACCGTCACCGGCGCCGTCTACGACTTCGCCCAGCCGACCTTCGCGAACGGCGCGGTCCTCGCCTTCGGCAACGCCCACGTCGGCGACCTCCTCGCCGCTCAGAACGCCTCGATGACCAACACGGTCGTCACCAGCGCCGCGTTCCAGGACGCCCTCCGCGTGGTCGCCAACGCCGCCAACGGCAAGCTCACCGCCACGGGCCTGACCTCGCTGGCCGCCGGCGACACCGCCGACCTCACGGTCACCGCCTCGACCGCCGCCGCGGGCTCGCTCGCCGGCGACCTCGACCTCCTGCTCACCTCGCTCGCCAAGTCCGGCACGGGCCTGAACAACGCCGACCTGACGGCTGGCAAGCTGACCACCACCGGCGCCGTCTACGACTACGCCCAGCCGACCTACGTCGCCACGACGCTCGACTTCGGCAACGTCCGCGCCGGCGCCACCGTCGCGGCGAAGGGCATCGCGGTGAACAACCTCGTCGTGACCGACGCGGCCTACCAGGAGGCCCTCGCGGTCTCCGCCAGCTCCGCCAACGCCAAGCTCGCCTTCGGTTCGCTGGCCGGCCTGGCCGCCGGCAACGCCGCGGGTGACGTGAGCGTCGCCGCCTCGACGACCACCGCGGGCTCCCTCGCCGGCACCGTCAACCTCGGCTTCACCTCGCTCGCCAAGGCCGGCACGAACCTCGGCGACACCCTCCTCACCGGCGGCGCCGTCGCCGTCACCGGCGCGGTCTACGACCTGGCCAAGCCCACCGTCGCCGCCAGCCTGAGCCTCGGCAACCTCCGCGTGGGCGCCGCCGGCAGCCTGGCCGTGGCCAACACCACCGTCACCAACGCCGCCTTCCAGGATAGCCTCGACGTGGTCGCCGCCTCCTCCAACGGCAAGCTGACCGTGGTCAACCCGGCCAAGATCGCCGCCGGCCAGTCCGCGAACGTCGGCCTCGCCGCCAACGCCGCCGGCGACCTCGCCGCCAACCTGACGCTCAACCTGACCTCGAACGCCAACAACGTCGCCGGCCTGAGCAACGAGACCCTGACCGCCAAGACCGTCGCCATCACCGGCGGCGCCTACGAGTACGCCGTCGCCGCGGTCACCGGCAAGACGATCGCCTTTGGCCAGCTTCACGTCGGCGCCACGGCCGTCAGCGACACCGTCGCCGTCGCCAACACCCTGGTCGCCGCCGGTTACCAGGACAACCTCAGCGCCACCGCGACCACCGTCGCGGGCGTCACGACCTCCTCGGTCACCGAGCTCGCCGCCGGCGGTTCCGCCAATCTCACCTTCACGGCCGACACCTCGGTGGCCCGCTCGCTGGCCGGCGCCGTGACGCTGAACCTGACCTCGACCTCGACGGTCTCCGGCCTCGACGCCAAGACGCTGTCCACGGGCGCCACGATCGCCACGACCGGCCTGGTCTACTCCGGCCAGTCGGTCTGGAGCACCAACGGCAACGGCTCGTGGGGTACCTTCGCCACCGGCTTCGGCGCGAACTGGGGCGCCAACCAGGGCTCCGCGGGTCTTGACGCGGCCTTCGCCGGCGTCGACACCGCGACCTTCGATAACACCGGCCTCGTCGCCGGCGGCTCCGCCACCGTCTCGCTCGACGGCGCGACCCCGAGCCTCAAGTCCGTGGCCTTCAACACCGCGGGTGGCGGCTTCACCCTCGCCGCGGGCACCGGTGGCGCCCTGACCTTCAAGTCCGACACGGGCGTCGCCTCGCTGAACGCCACCGCCGGCACCCACGTCGTCGCGACCGCCGCCACCTTGGCCTCGAACCTCGCCGTCGCCGTCGCCGCCGACTCGCTCACCGTCACCGGCGTCGTCTCCGGCCTCGGCGCCCTCACCA
>RGCL01000128.1 GCA_009919175.1 Betaproteobacteria bacterium | reverse complement strand
GTTGACGGCTACGCTGCTGAATTTTTCAGCAAGGTGGTCAGGAGTGATCAACGTGAGCACATTGAGTAAATTGCGCCGCCTCGTGCTGAGGGATGGCGTATCGGTGCGGGAGGCCAGCAATCGGCTGGGGATTTCTCGCAATACGGCCAAGAAATGGCTGGATCAGCCCGAGATGGTGGAGCCCCGGTATCCCAAGCGGGCGTCAGGCCCGGGGATCTTGGGGCCATTTGAGGAGGTGCTGGCGCAGTGGCTCAAGTCAGACAGCCACCGCAACAAACGCGAGCGCCGGGGCACAAAGGCTTTGTTTGAAGGGCTGCGGGCGCTGGGCTATCCGGGCAGCCGAGGGCCGGTTTACACCTTTGCCCTGCGCTGGCGCAAAGAACAGGACTTGGCGGCCAAGGGGCAGGGTTATGTGCCGATGCACTTTGACATGGGCGAGGCGTTCCAGTTTGACTGGAGTACCGAGTACGCGTTCATTGGTGGAATGCGCAGGCGCCTGGAGGTGGCGCACACCAAACTGGCGGCCAGCCGGGCGTTTGTGCTGTCGGCCTATTACAACCAGGCGCACGAGATGTTGTTTGAGGCCCATGCCCGGGCCTTTGCTGTGTTTGGCGGCGTGACCAAGCGCGGCATCTACGACAACATGAAGACGGCGGTGGACAAGGTGGGCGAAGGCAAGAAGCGCATCGTCAACGCCCGCTTTGAGACGATGACGGGCCACTACTTGTTTGATCCTGAGTTCTGCAACCGGGCATCGGGTTGGGAGAAAGGCATCGTTGAGAAGAACGTGCAGGACCGGCGCCGGGGCATCTGGCGCGAGGCCAGTGAGCGGCGCTGGAACTCGCTCGAAGAACTCAATGCCTGGCTGCACAAAGCCTGTGTCGACGCCTGGGAGCATTTGCAGCATCCCGAATGGACTCAGATGAGCATTGCCGATGTGTACCAAGACGAACGGTTGCGGTTGATGCCCAATCCCCGGCCGTTTGATGGGTACATCGAGCACCCGGCGCGGGTGTCTTCCACATCGCTGATCAGTTTCCAGCGCAACCGCTACAGCGTGCCATGCGAATGGGTCAACGCGATGGTGAGTGTGCGGGTGTATCACGACCATTTGATGGTGGTCTCGCCAGATGGGGAATTCATACGGCTCAAGCGCTGCTTTGAGCGGGACCAGACCCTTTACGACTGGACGCACTACATTGCGCTGATCGAGCGCAAGCCTGGTGCCTTGCGCAATGGGGCACCGTTTCGGACGATGCCCGAGCCATTACGGCAGTTGCAGGATCAGTTGCTGCGCCACCCCGGTGGCGATCGGGTCATGGCGCAGGTGCTCAACGCGGTGACCTTGCACGGGCTGGAAGCTGTGCTGGTGGCCGCTGAGCTGGCCTTGCAGTCCGGGCGGGTCAGTGCCGAGCATGTCTTGAACGTCCTGTCTCGACTCAAGGAGCAAACCCGCAGCAGTGAGCCGGTGCACACCCACCTGAACCTGAGCAGGCCGTCACAGGCCAATGTGGACCGGTATGACCGGCTGCGAAGTCAGCAGATGAGCGGACAGGAGGTCAGCCATGCTTGATCTGATTGGTGACTTCAAGGAACTGGGCTTGCATGGCATGGCCAGCGCCTGGCCGGAAGTTCAAGGCACGGCCCGCATCAAGTCGCTGGACCACGAGATGGTGCTGATGCAATTGATCAAGGCCGAGAAGGCGCAACGCGAGGTGCGCTCCATGGCCTATCAGATGCGTGTGGCCCGGTTCCCGGCGCACCGGGATTTGTTGGGCTTTGACTTCACGCAAGCTCATGTGGACGAGGCCTTGGTCCAAAAGCTCCACAGCTTGGAGTTTGTGAACTCGGCGCACAACGTGGTGTTGGTGGGCGGTCCGGGCACGGGCAAAACCCACCTGGCCACCAGCTTGGGCGTTCAAGCCATCCGCGCCCACGGCAAACGGGTTCGGTTCTTCTCCACGGTGGAACTGGTCAACGCTCTGGAGCTGGAGAAAGCGCAAAACAAGACCGGTCAACTGGCCTATCGGCTGATGTACGTGGACATGGTGATCCTGGACGAGATGGGCTACCTGCCCTTTACCCAGTCCGGCGGGGCACTGCTGTTTCACTTGCTCTCCAAGCTCTACGAGCGCACCAGCGTGGTCATCACAACCAACCTGAACTTCTCGGAGTGGAGCAACGTGTTTGGTGATGCCAAGATGACCACGGCCCTGCTGGACCGCCTGACGCACCACTGCCACATCGTGGAGACCGGCAATGAAAGCTGGCGGTTCAAGAACTCAACGGCAGCTGCCGTTCCAACCAAACCTCAGCGGGCCAAAGCCCAGAAAGGAGAATCCAAAGACACCGAGCAGCTAGACTTACCCACAACCAACTGAACAAAACTTCCCTAAAACCAGTGGCTCAATATTCAACGTGAACACTGGCTCAGTTTGGCCGATGAATCAACATGCAAAG
>RGCL01000127.1 GCA_009919175.1 Betaproteobacteria bacterium | reverse complement strand
CCAACACCTTGATCAGCGGCTACACCAGCTCGACCTACACAGGCTTTACCTTCGCCAAGCAGGCCGATGTGCTGGTCTTCACCCGCCTGGCAGCCGATGCCGTGGGCGCTACCAAGATGGACCGTCCGGAATGGGGCGCCGTCAACCCGGCCAATGGCGAGGTGTACTTTGCCCTCACGAACAACAGCAACAGCAACCGCACCCCCGCCACTGCCGATGCAGCCAACCCGCGCTCGTACAACGATGCCGATGGCAAAAAATCCAGCGGCAACCCGAACGGCCACATCATTCGTTTCCGCGAGACCACTTCTTCCGCTGTGGCAACGTCTTTCCGCTGGGACATTTTTGCCTTCGGGTCCGAGGAAGACGCACCTGCCAGTGTGAACATTTCTGGCCTCACCGCCAACAACAGCTTTTCGTCCCCCGATGGCCTGTGGTTCAGCAAGAGCACCGGCGTGCTCTGGATCCAGACCGACGACGGCGCCTTCACCGACGAAACCAACTGCATGTTGCTGGCGGCAGTGCCAGGCTCGGTCGGTGATGGTGGCGAATTCATGGTCGGTAACAACTTGACCGTGACCGCTGGCACCACGACGGGCGAGACCCGCACCTTTGTCGGTGGCTTGCTGGGTGAGTCCCGCTTGCGCCGATTCCTGGTGGCCCCCAAAGGCTCCGAAGTGACCGGCTTGACCGAAACCGCAGACGGCAAAGCCTTGTTGGTGAACATTCAGCACCCTGGTGAAAACACCGCCAAAATTGGCACGGCCAGCAACTTCACCTTTGAAAGCCAGTGGCCTGGCAATGGTGGTGGCCTGACCTCCGGCGGTTACGGTGTGGCAGGTCGCCCCCGTTCTGCAACGCTGATCATCACCAAGAACGATGGTGGCAAGATCGGCCTCTGAGGCTTGACTGACAGCGCTAAGTCAAAGACCCTGCCTGGTTTGCCAGGCAGGGTCTTTTTTTGAACGAATGGGTGTGTGTAATGACCCAGCGGAATCTGCTCAGGTCAAGCTGCTAATTTAAACATTTCAAATGCCTGGATGGGCGTCTTCATCTTCAGCGCCTGATGAGGGCGTTGTTGGTTATAGAACACAATCCAGTCCGCAATCACCCGACTCGCATGTTGCAGCGTCTCAAACCGTTGCCGGTGGACACACTGCTCCTTGATCGTTCGAATGACCCTCTCCACCAATCCGTTTTGCTCTGGGCAATGCGGCGTGATGAATTCCTGTTGCAAACCGTAACTCTTGACCAGTCGGGTATAGCTACGACTTGTAAAGACCAACCCGTTATCGCTTCTCAGCAGGAACGGGGTTGTCACACGGCCCAAAGTGCCATAGCGGTTGATCAAGGCTTGCTCCAGCGCTGACTCTGCCGTAGTGGCTTTAGCCGATCTCGATAAATGCCAGCCCAACAGTTCACGGGTGTAGCAATCAATCACCACCGCCAAGCTTGCCCAGCCATCTCGCCCTGTCCAGACACGACACAGGTCTGTCGCCCAACGCTCATCTGGGGCTTGCGCCATCGATGGCATCGCTTGTACCCGCGGCCTAAAGCCGATCGGGCGCTGCTTGACCTGCCAACCTCGTATTTGAAAGATACGTTGCACCGTGTTCTTGTTGAACTTGAGCAAGCCCGCCACAGTGCGGTAACCAAACGAGGGGTCTTGGTCAATCATGGCTTTGATGGGTTTCTCAAACCGCTCCTGCACTTTTGGGGCAGCCTTGCAGGGCTTGTAGTACGCCGTGCGCCTGGGCACTTCAAACCAGCGGCACAGCTTGCTCATCGACACCTTGAAGCCTTCGGCTTGCAGCCCCTGCTGGATAGACAGAATCACTTCTCGTCCTCGTTGCCCAGCAGGGCTTGGAGCTTTTTTCTGGCACGTATCTCCAGCATCGCCTCACCGTAGGCCTCCTGCAACTCTTTGAGTTGCCGCTCGTACTGTTCCCTGATATCCAGTGGCTTGGCTCGCAAAGCGTTTTCCATGCCTCGCTTGGCTTCGTCCACCCACTCCTCGATTTCCGAGGGGGAAATGTCAAAGGAGCGCGAAGCCTCTGAAATCGTGGTCTTGCCTTGAATGATTTCCATCACCAAAGCCGCTTTGCGCTTGGCTGTCCATCGCTTGATGTCGTCTTCCATCGTCATACTCATGGTTGATTTCTCCAATAGTATGACCTGTGCAGGTTTTTAGTGGGTCATTACACGATTTCTATGTTCGCTCCTGCCGCCACCCTGAAGCCACCGAAAAAACCCTTCCAAAGCCCGTTTGCGCTGTCCTGAAGCCATTCTCTGTCGTGTCGCTTCGGCAATAGCCTGCCGCCCCGCAAAAGTCTTAGGACCAGTACTCAAACCTCCATGGTTACGGCACCTTCCGTTCGCCAGAGCCTTGGCTTGGCAGGGCTGTCCAGTTGATCGAGCATGTGCTCCGCATTTCTCTTTACTTGTCATCAAGCGACAGACTCCCTGACTAGTTCACTCTGAAACCCTACC
>RGCL01000126.1 GCA_009919175.1 Betaproteobacteria bacterium | reverse complement strand
TATTCCGACGCCCAGCAGCACGCCCAAGTGCTGGCCAAAGCCCAGGGGCTGACCTTTGTCCATCCGTTTGACGACCCCGAGGTGATCGCCGGCCAAGGCACCATCGCCATGGAGATGCTGCGCCAGCACCAAGGCCCCCTGCATGCGGTGTTTGTAGCCATTGGAGGAGGCGGCCTCATCTCCGGCGTGGCGGCCTACATCAAGGCCGTGCGCCCGGAGGTCAAGGTGATTGGCGTGCAAACCCGCGACTCCGATGCCATGCTGCAATCGGTGCAGGCGCACGAGCGCGTGACCTTGTCCGATGTGGGCCTCTTTGCCGATGGCACGGCTGTCAAAACCGTGGGGCAGGAAACCTTCCGCCTGGCCAGCGAATGGGTGGACGACTATGTGGTGGTCGATACCGATGCGGTGTGCGCGGCCATCAAGGACGTGTTCATTGACACGCGCTCCATCGTCGAGCCCTCGGGTGCCATGGCGGTTGCGGCCATCAAGCAATACGTGGCCACGCACAAGACCAAGGGCGAAACCTATGCCGCCATCTTGTGCGGTGCCAACATGAATTTCGACCGCCTTCGTTTTGTGGCCGAGCGCGCCAGTGTGGGCGAGGAGCGCGAAGCCCTCATGGCCGTCACCATCCCCGAGGAGCGCGGGAGCTTTCGCCGCTTTTGCGCCTTGCTGGGCGACCTGCCTGCGTTTGGTGGTAACAAAGCCCCGCGACAGATCACCGAGTTCAACTACCGCATGGGCGATGCCTCGCAAGCCCATGTGTTCGTGGGCATCACCACCACGCACAAAGGCGAATCGACCAAGATCACCGCCCACCTGAACAAGCAAGGCTTTGCAGCGATTGACCTCACCCACGACGAACTCGCTCAGTCCCACATCCGCTACATGGTGGGGGGCGCCTCGGAGCTGGCCAGCGATGAGCGTTTGCTCAGTTTCACCTTCCCCGAGCGGCCGGGTGCACTGATGAAATTCCTCTCGCACATGAAGCCCAACTGGAACATCAGCCTCTTCCACTATCGCAACCAGGGCGCAGACCACGCCAGCACCCTGGTTGGCCTCCAGGTCCCCGCCCGGGACGAAGCCGCCTTCAAGCGCTTTTTAAAGGAGCTGGGCTACCCGCATGTGGACGAAACCCACAACCCCGCCTAGGCACGCGCGCAGACCCAGCGGGTCTTTGGGGGCATCGGATCCGATGAAGGCTAGGGAGTCGGTGGCTTGGGCAGGCTCAGGCGCTGCTTGACCTCACCCGTTTTGGCGTCGCCCAACTCCACCCCCGTGGGGCTGACTCTCAAGAGGCTCAGGCCATCGGGCAAGGTCTGCCCCACGCGCCAGTTGCGCGCTGGGCCTTCGTCTTTGGACAACAAGGCCAAGCCCTGACCCTCGGCGGCAGCCACCACCCCTTGCAGTTTCCAGGTGCCCCCCACCGGCTCGACCACTGCATCAGCCGACACAGCCGCGCCGGCCTCATTGCCGCCGGCCAAGGACTTCACCACCGACTCCACTGCAGGCGCTTGCGCGGGCACCTGGATGGGTGTGCTCTCGCGCTCGGGCGCTGGCCACAAGGCCAGGCTCCAGCCCACCACACTCGCGCCCAGCGCCAAGCCCAGGACCACGAGTCCCATTCGCCAGATCAGGGTGCGTTGCACAGGTGTTGTGTTCATCTCGAGCTCATCATCCCATCGAGGGGCAGGAAAGATTTGTATGATGCCCCAATCTTTGCAGATTTCATCATGACTGATCACAAAACCCATTGGCAACGGCGCACTGCCCACCTTCTCTCGCCCCAACAACAAAAGGGCCTCACGCTCATTGAGTTGATGGTGGTGTTGCTGATCCTGGGCATCCTGGGCGCGCTGGTGGTGCCCCGCCTGATCGACCGCGCTGACGATGCCCGCGTCACCGCTGCAAAAACCGATGTCAACAACCTGGTGCAGGCGCTCAAGCTCTATCGCCTGGACAACAAAACCTACCCCACCACCGAACAAGGCTTGCAGGCTCTGGTGCAAAAGCCCACCACCGAGCCCCAGCCCACCCAATGGCGTGTCTATCTCGACAAGCTGCCCAATGATCCCTGGGACAGACCCTACCAATACCTGAGCCCAGGTGTGAGAGGTGAAATCGATGTCTTCTCGTTTGGAGCTGACGGCAAAGCAGGTGGCGACGGTGCCAGTGCCGACATCGGCAACTGGCAGTGACCCCGCACGCCTGCGCGCCTTGACCCGCGCGGGCTTCACCCTCCTGGAATTGATGGGGGTGTTGCTGGTCATGGGGCTGGTCACCGCGTTGGTGGTGGTGCGGCTTGAACAGCAACCCGAACGCGATCTGAACCTGGATGCGCAGCGCCTGGCCGCTCAACTCGACATCCTTCGGCAACAAGCCTGGTCGCAGGGCCAAGCCCTGGTGTGGGTCGCCAATGATCAAGGCTATGGCTGGTCCTCGGGTGACGCGCTCCTCGCCGGTCTCGACACCTCCCCGCCCCAGGTGAGCTGGCTCTCCAGTCAAACCCGCTCGGCC
>RGCL01000125.1 GCA_009919175.1 Betaproteobacteria bacterium | reverse complement strand
TCTCAAATCGCCCTCGCCCCTGGCGCAGGTGCCCGTGGCGGCGGCGGCCAAGGCGGTCTCAGCGGCGGAAATGGATCATCTGCTGGCCGAGTTTGCCCAGGTCAAGCAGTTGTTGCAAACGCATTTGTCCGAAAAGGTGTGGGGCGAGATGCAGGAGCACTCGCCTCGTCAGGCTGAAGCCTTGCGCCTGATGTTGCACGCCGGGTTTTCTCCCTCCCTCAGTGCCGACATGGTCAAGGCCATTCCCGCCGAACTTCCCTCACCGGTGGCGGTGCAGCAAGCGTTGCTGCAACAAATAGAAACTCGCTTGCAGGTGGTGGACCCGTTGTCTGTGTTCGACCCGGGTGGCATCTTCGCCTTTGTGGGTCCCACGGGAGTGGGCAAGACCACTGCGATTGCCAAGATCGCGGCACGCTGTGTCTTGCGGTACGGGCGCGATCAATTGGCCCTGCTGACCACTGACACCTTTCGAATTGGGGCCCAGGAGCAACTGCAGGTGTATGCCAAGATCATTGGCGTGCCTGTGGCCACCCTGCGGGACAGCGAAGACCTGGCAGCCAAAATCAAGACCTTGGGGCAGCGGCACATCGTCTTGCTGGACACTACCGGGGTGAACCAGCGTGACATTCGCATGCTCGAGCAGTCTCAGCTGTTACAGCAAGGTGCGCCCGAACTCAAGCGGATTCTGGTGGTCAGCAGCACGACCGACTTGCGCACGCAAGAGGATGTGATCCTCATGCATCAACAGGCTGCTCGCAGCGCACGAGGGGGCTCCATCCTCGCCGCTCTGATCACCAAAACCGATGAGGCGGCACAACTCGGACCGGCGGTTGACTGCCTCATCCGCCATCAGTTGCCCCTGATGTTCCTGGCCAATGGCCAACGCGTTCCGGAGGACCTGAGTCCTGCCAATTTGCCCTATCTGAGCCATCGGGCCTTACATCCCCGCACCTTGGGGGACGACATGGCGCTGGGAGACCACCAATTGCCTGCGCTGATGGCCGATCAACTCAGTCAGTGGAAGCCCTTGCGGTGAGGTGACCATGCATCGAGACACCCAACAAGACCAGGCCAGCGGATTGCGTGAGTTGTTTGCGCCGGCCGCGCCGCCGCAATTCCACGCCTTGTCGTGTCCGCGTCGCGAAGCCCTGGTGTTGCCCATCGCCCAGGTGCTGGTGCACGCCCTGGTGGAGCGAGGACTCAACATAGCCTGGATTGATGAATTCGATTTGTCCATGCGCCAGGACTGGCCGCTGCCTTGCCCTGTTCGTTTCGACTTGTCGCAAAGCCTGATGAACCATGTGCCCCTGGCCTCGGGCTTGCAGTCTCTCAACCCGCACCTGTGGTATTCGCTCTCGAGGCGACTGGCGCGCGTGCCGGCCAAGGTTTTCCCGACCTTGATGCAGCGCTTGCAAGACAGCGGCATCGTGTTTGATCGGGTGTTGCTGTGTTTGGCCAGCACCCTCGGGCGCTCCTTGCACCACTACCACGATGCCATTCATCACACGGTGCTGACCGCCTGCGGCGAGGACGACCTGACCCTGACGCGCGACTGGATGGTGAAAGTCCAGTCCCAGCAGCGCGCCGCCAGCTGGAGTGTGGTGCTGGTGGGGGGGGATGCCGACCACAGCGCCTTCGCGCATTTGGCGGCATCGGTGGAGCCTTTGCTGGGTCAGCCGCTGACCTTGCTCGGACATGTGTCGTCGCAATTCCCGCCGGGGGCCTTGTCCAGTGCCTGGGAGCATCCCCTGGAATTGCGGGACCTGATCCTGACGCACCTGTGCCAGCGCTGAGATGACAGCTTATAAATCGCTTGACCCGAACGAACTGATTCGGCAGCACACGGGATTGGTGCGACGCATCGCCTCACACATTGGTTCGCGCTTGCCCGCCAATGTCGAGCTGGACGACTTGTTCCAGGAAGGCATGACCGGGTTGATCGATGCGATTCGCCGCTACAAACCCCAGCCCAACCTGTCCTTTGAGGCCTATGCCTCCACCCGCATTCGAGGGGCGATTTATGACGCCTGTCGGCGTGACGACCTGTTGCCCCGGCACCAGCGTGACAAGCTGGACCAACTGGAGCAGACCACCCGTCACCTGGAACAAGTGCTGGGCCGCTTGCCCTTTGACAAGGAAGTGGCCGATGCGCTGGCAATGCCCTTGTCGGCCTACCATGAGATTGTGGACTCGCTGGTGAATGTCATGCCGCTGGACGATGTGCCCGAGGACATGCTGCCCACCGATCCCTTCGGGGACCCGATGCATCAGCTGGCATCCCGCCAGTTCATGCTACGCATCGTGGATATCCTCAAACGCTTGCCTGAGAAACAGCAAATGGTGATGGCCCTGCATTACCAGGAGGACTTGTCTTATCGGGAGATTGCCGCGGTGATGAGCCTCACGCCCGGTCGCATCAGCCAGTTGCACACCGAGGCCATGGTGGCCATCCGCGCCTTGATCGGCCGTGCCTGACCCGCTCTCAACAGGACACGGTCAGAACTTGCCCAACAAACTGCCAGTGTTCACCATCGACACCCCACCTTCGCT
>RGCL01000124.1 GCA_009919175.1 Betaproteobacteria bacterium | reverse complement strand
CTAAACCTAGGAGTGCCGACTCAAAATTGACCAGGGTGTTCAACTGGCCTGCTGAAATATTCAGCAGGAGAGCAAGAAGGTGATCACCATGGAAATGATAGGTAAGGTCAGGCGCATGAAGTTGCGCGAGCAACTCTCCAACAGCGAAATCGCCAAGCGCACGGGTTTGTCGCGCAACACGGTCAAGAAATGGCTCAAGGCCCCAGGCGACCAGGCTCCCAAATACAAAAGGCAACGCGGATTCACCAAGCTCAGCGCGTTTGAGGGGGTGTTGGTGCAAGCGCTCAAGGCCGACTCACACCGTCCCAAACATGCCCGGCGCAGTGCGCGGGCGTTGTTGTCGCAATTGCAGGCGCAGGGCTATCGGGGCGGCTACAGCCGATTGACCGATTTCATTCGGGCTTGGCGAGCACAAGAGGGCAAGGCTGCATCCAAGGCCTATGTGCCTTTGAGTTTTGAGCTGGGCGAGGCGTTTCAGTTCGATTGGAGCGAGGAAGGGCTGCTCATTGGCGGGGTGTACCACCACATGCAGGTCTCGCACCTCAAGTTGTGCGCCAGCCGGGCGTTCTGGGTGGTGGCCTACCCCAGCCAGGGGCATGAGATGTTGTTTGACGCGCACACACGCAGTTTTGCGGCGCTGGGCGGTGTGGCGTGCCGGGGCATTTACGACAACATGAAGACGGCTGTGGATAAGGTCAAGAAAGGCAAAGGTCGCATCGTCAATGCCCGTTTCAATGCGCTGTGCAGCCACTACCTGTTTGAGCCGGACTTTTGCAACGTGGCCTCGGGCTGGGAGAAAGGGGTGGTGGAGAAGAACGTGCAAGACAGCCGCAGGCGTATCTGGATAGAGGCTGGCACCAAACGTTTTGGCTCTTTTGTGGAGCTCAATGCCTGGTTGGCTGAGCGTTGCCGCTCGATCTGGGCCGAAACAGCGCACCCCGAGCACAAGCAGTTCACGCTGGCTGAGATGCTGGATTTGGAGCGTGAGCACTTGATGAGCATGCCCCAGCCGTTTGATGGGTATGTGGAGAATCCGGCCCGGGTGAGCAGCACCTGTTTGGTCAATGTGGCGCGCAACAAGTATTCGGTGCCCTGCGAGTGGGCTGGGCAGATGGTGAGTACAAGGCTGTATCCGAGCCGGGTGGATGTGGTGGCCCAAGACGCCATCGTGGCCAGCCACACAAGGCTGACCAATCCCGTTTATGGACTTGCCGCCTGCGTTGCTGAGGTTGAGGCAGTCGTTGATGCGCCATGCGGGAGGTGACCGGGTGATGGCCCAGGTGCTGGCCGTGGTGCCGCAAGCGGGGCTGGAGGCTGTATTGGTTGCGGTGGAAGTCTTGCTGGAAGGCGCCACACCCAGCGGTGGCATCAGCGTGGAGCATGTGCGCAACGTTTTGGCGCGTTTGAGCAGCCCAACGATGCCGCAGCAAGCCGAGACATCGCTGCAGCTGAGTGAGGTGCCGCTGGCCAACACGGCGCGCTACGACGGCCTGCGCTCTGGCGTGGAGGTGAGCTATGACTGAGCACAAGCCAACGCAGCGGGACATCCAGGCAGAACTCAAAAGTCTCAGACTCAGCGGCATGGCCATGGCCTGGGCGGATCTGGTGGAGCAAGGTGGCAATGCCGAGCTGCAGGCATCTCGCTGGCTGATCGAGCACTTGCTGCAAGCTGAAGCAGTCAACCGCCACATGAGATCGATTGCGCATCAAACCAAGGCGGCCCGGTTCCCGGTGCACCGGGATTTGGCGGGCTTCAACTTTGAGGCGTCACAAGTGGACAGGGCCTTGGTGCACAAACTGGCCGATCTGTCGTTCACGCAGGATGCGCAAAACGTGGTGCTCATTGGGGGGCCGGGGACGGGTAAAACTCACTTGGCCACGGCGCTGGGCATCTCGGGGCTGACGCACCATGGCAAAAAGGTCAGGTTCTACTCGACGGTGGATCTGGTCAACGCGCTGGAGCAGGAGAAGTCGCAAGGCAGAGCTGGGCGGCTAGCGCTGAGTTTGTCGCGCATGGACTTGGTGGTGCTCGATGAGTTGGGGTATTTGCCGTTCAGCCAAGCCGGGGGAGCATTGCTGTTTCACTTGCTGTCCAAGTTGTATGAACGCGTGAGTGTGCTGATCACGACGAACTTGACGTTTGCCGAATGGTCGAGCGTGTTTGGGGATGCCAAGATGACGACGGCGCTATTAGACCGGTTGACGCACCACTGCCACATTGTGGAAACGGGCAATGAGTCCTATCGGTTCAGGCACAGCTCAAATGAGGCCAGAGGCCGAATCAAAGCGAGGGAGCAGGCAAGAAAAACGGAGAGAAAGGAGCTGCAGGACGACAATTGAACTTATAGTTATCCACAGCCAGCAGACATAAAAGCTGGCTCAAGCCCCTGGTCAAAATTCAATCGGCACAGGTGGTCAATATTGGATCGGCGTCAACAACCACACCACGTATAACCTGGCGCGGATGAACATGTTCCTTCACAACGTGAACTACGACAAGTTCAACATCCAGCTGGGCGACACGCTGATCGAGCCTCACTTTGGCGATGACAAACCGTTCGATGCCATCGTCTCCAACCCGCCTTATTCGGTTAAATGGGTGGGCAGTGA
>RGCL01000123.1 GCA_009919175.1 Betaproteobacteria bacterium | reverse complement strand
GGCTCATGCGCATGAGCCGCTCACCGGCCGGTGTGCCAGCCACCACGCCATAGGAGCGACTTTGCTCGGGCTTGATCTGCTCCACGGCAATGACGCTGCTCTGGAGCCGGTGATAGAGGTCCACCATTTGCTTGAGCACCCCAGGCTGGTGATCCAGCAAGTCATCGGCCAGCAGCACGGCAAAGGGCTCGTTGCCCACCAGGGAGGCGGCGCAGTTGACGGCATGACCCAGCCCCAGGGCTTCGGGCTGGCGCACATAGACGCAGTTGACGTGGGCGGGTTTGATGTTGCGCACCAATTCCAGCAGTTGTGTCTTGTGTTTGGCTTCGAGTTCGTATTCCAGTTCCAGAGAGCGGTCGAAATGGTCCTCGATGCTGCGCTTGCTGCGGCCTGTGACAAAGATCATCTCGGTGATGCCGGCCTCGACGGCTTCTTCCACGGCGTATTGGATGAGGGGCTTGTCCACCACCGGCAGCATTTCCTTGGGGCTGGCTTTGGTGGCAGGTAGGAATCGTGTGCCTAACCCTGCGACAGGGAATACGGCCTTGCGAACGATGGTCATGGTGGAGCATTCAGGTCAGGACTCAGCGAATTTATCAGAAGTTCATGGTGCCGCTGTGGGGCCTGCGCGGGGCGTGTCCGCCGGCGCAAGACCTCCTGGGCAAGGGAATTGTTCTGCCCCTTACACTGAAGGTCAGATGTCCATCAAGCAGCTCAACGCCACATACATCCCGCAAGAGGATCGGGTCTTGTTTCGCTTGACCACCCATCCCTCGGATGAATACCGGCTGTGGCTTTCCCGCGCCCGTGTGGCCGAATTGCTCAGCCAGGGCGAACAGGCCGCGATCGTGAAGCTGCAAGCCGAGCACCCACCCCAGCAAGCCAAGGCGATTGCCGAGTTCAAGCAGCAAGTGGTGCAGCAAACCACGCCCTTCACCCAGTTCGAACCCGCCAGCCGTTTCCCCCTGGGCAACGAGCCCATCCTGGTTCATGCCCTGCGCTTTGAGCAGCAAGACCAACAGCAAACCCTGCATTTGGTGTTGGCGGGCCAAAAAACCTTGTCGCTCAAACTCAATGACGACTTGCTGGCCAAACTGCGCTTGTTGCTTGAGACCATGGTGGACAAAGCCAACTGGGGCCTTGCCCCCAAGTCCGGTGCCAGCCCTGTACCCGCACCTGCCCCAGGTGGTTCGTCCAAACACGCCGATCGTCCCGATGCTGACGAGGCCGACCCCGCAAGTCCGGGCGGATCCAAGCGCTTGCTGCACTGACCCTCCGAGAACTTGGTCCATGTCTTCCCAACTCAAAGGCTTCAAACAACAACTCCCCACCAAACCCTGTGTGGCCTGTGGTCGCCTCATGAGCTGGCGCAAGGCCTGGGCAAAAAATTGGGAGCATGTCAAGTACTGTTCTGACGCGTGCCGGCGCAACAAGCCGCAGGCTGCCCCGCCATGAGCCCCACGCCCCTGCGGCATCTGGTGATCGTCCTGGGTGATCAGCTCGATGTCACGGCCAGCGCGTTCGACGATTTCGATGCCCGCACCGACGCCATTTGGATGGCCGAGGTGGACCAGGAGTCCACCCATGTCTGGTCCTCCAAGTCGCGCATCGCGGTGTTCCTCAGTGCCATGCGCCACTTCGCCCAGGCTCAGCGCGAACTTGGGCGTCGGGTGCTCTACACCGAGATCGATGCAGCCGACAACACCCACAGCCTCGCGGGCGAATTGCAGCGTGCCCTTGAACACCACGCTGCCCAAGGCCTGGTGATGACCGCGCCAGGCGACTGGCGCGTGCTGCATGACCTCAAAGCGGTGGCACAGTCCCGTGGCTTGCCCTTGGAGATCCGCGACGACCGTCACTTCATCACCACCGTGCGCGACTTCAAAGCTCATGCCGCTGGCGGTTGATCGGAGCACCAGGCCATGATGCAGATGATCAGCAGTGGCATTGCGCTGGGTGCCATTTACGGCCTCATCGCTTTGGGCATTGTCATGGTCTACAAGGCCACGGGCATTTTGAACTTTGCCCACGGCGAGGCCGCCATGATCAGCGCCTTTGTCGCTTTCAGCCTGCTGAAGTGGGGCTTGCCGCTGTGGGCCGTGGTCCCCTTGACCTTGGCCTTTGGCGGCCTCATGGGCTGGAGCATTGAGCGTTTCATTTTGCGGCGCTTTATTGGCAAGTCCTTGTTGTCTTCAGCCATCGTGACCTTAGGTTTGTTTTTGTTGTTTGGTGATCTGGCGCTGTGGATTTGGGGCAAGGACACGCAGGAGCTACCCAGCGTGTTCCCGACCCGACCGATAGACATCGGGGGAGGCGTCGTCGTCTCGGGCACCGACATTGGCATCCTCGCGGTGTGCGCTGTGCTGGCTTTGGTGTTGTTTGCATTCTTTCGGTTCACCCGACTGGGCGTCGCCATGCAGGCCACCATGGAAAACCCAGTGGCCGCACGCCTCATGGGCATTCCGATCAAACGCATTTATGCGCTCAGCTGGTCGCTTTCCCACGTCATCGCGGCGCTGGCAGGTTTGCTTATTGCACCGCTGACGTTCTTGCACGCGTCGATGATGCAGCACGCTTTGCACTTCGCCTTTGCTGCGGCAGTGCTGGGGGGCATTGGCAGCATGCCGGGTGCGCTCTTGGGGGGCGTCATCATTGGCGTCAGCGCCAACCTCACAGGCGCGTACCTCTCGTCTCAGTGGAAGGACGTGGTGCCCTTCTTGGTGATG
>RGCL01000122.1 GCA_009919175.1 Betaproteobacteria bacterium | reverse complement strand
TCCGGTGGCCGGTGGCATTGGGCTACCTGCTGGCAAGGGCGAGTGACACCATCGCCGACTCGATGGACCCGCAAGCAGCCACTGGGTCCACCACCGATTTACGACGGCAGGCCTTGGACGAATTGCATCGGACCATCCAGGCTGTGGCCGCGGGTGGCCCACCACCTTCGGCCTTGGAGATCACCATGCGCTGTCTGGACGGGGTGCCGGACGCGGCGGAATGTGAATTGCTGCGACGATTGCCCGAGGGGTTGATGGGTTTGTCAAAGTTGAATCAGCGTGACCGAGATCTTCTGGCCAGGGTCTGCGACACCATCATTTCCGGCCAACGCCTCGACCTGGATCGCTTTGGAGGTGCTGCAGCGACACACCATGCTTTGGAGGATGAAGTCCAGTTGGACGATTACACCTGGCGTGTGGCTGGCTGCGTGGGGCTATTCTGGACCGATCTGGCTGAAGCCCATGTACCCGCTTGGCGTCATGCCGATCTGATGGACATGCAAAACGCAGGCCGCCGCTATGGCATGGGCTTACAGCGCTTGAACCTGCTGCGCGACTGTGCCCAGGACCTGGCACAGGGGCGCTGCTACTGGCCACTGACACAGTTGGCTCAGGTGAGCATGGATGCCCCGAGCCTGGCGCATGCGGTGGCCATGCGTGACTCGGCGTTATTGGCCCGAATGGCCCCGTGCCAGACAGAATGGATCCATCAAATCAGGACCGACCTGACGCTAGGTCTGGCTTACGCATTGGCCGTGCGACCATGGCGCTTGCGCTTGGCCAGCGCCCTGCCCGCCCTGATCGGCTTGCGCACCTTGCAGATGATGGAAAGCGCTGGGACCATGGCCTTGGCTGTCCCCGTCAAGGTGCCACGGACCTGGGTGCGTGGCTTGCTTTTGCGTTTGAGTTTGGGGGGATTGACCCCCCCAGGCTTGCGGACCTTGGGGCGCTCTCTGGGTGTCTCTGGTTCCATCCACTTGACAGAACGCAAGGATGGGACAATCTCCACATGACACCGCAAGAATATGTCCAGCAAAAGGCCGCCGCCTCCGGCAGCAGCTTTTACTACGCCTTTTTGTTTTTGCCGCCCCCACGGCGTCAGGCGATCACGGCCTTTTACGCCTTTTGCCGCGAGGTGGACGATGTGGTGGATGAGGTCAGTGAGCCAGATGTGGCACAGGCCAAATTGGCTTGGTGGCGGCAAGAGGTCGTGCAAGCCTTCGAGGGGCGTGCCCAACATCCAGTATTACAGGCGCTGATGCCGGGGGCCCGGGCTTTTGATTTGAATGCGTCGCAATTGCTTTCGGTCATTGATGGCTGCCAAATGGATCTGAGCCAAACCCGCTACCTGGATCGGCCGGGGCTGCAAGCATATGCCCATTTGGTCGCCGGAGTGGTGGGCGAAGTGTCTGCACGGATTTTTGGCCAGACCGAACCCGCCACCACGGCCTATGCGCACCGTCTGGGCCTGGCGTTTCAATGGACCAATATCTTGCGCGACGTGGGCGAAGACGCCATGCGCGGGCGCATTTATTTGCCCATCGAAGATCTTCAACGCCACGATGTGCGAGCGCATGAAATATTGAACCGGGTCGACTCCGAGCGGTTTCAGCGCCTGATGGCTGAGTTATGCGCTTACACGCACCACCTTTATGACGAGGCGCTGGCGCTGCTGCCAGCGGCAGACCGCCGCGCTCAAAAGCCGGGACTGATGATGTGCAGCATCTACCGGACTTTATTAGAGGAAATGGCTCGGGCTGGTTTCCCGGTGCTGCGCGAACGGGTGGCCCTGACACCGCTGAGAAAATTCTGGCTGGCCTGGAAAATGCAGGCCTTGGGTCGATTTTGACCCCCTCAAACCAGCGTCGAAGCCAGCCAGCGCTGAATTTGCGACAAATCAGAAACACTGGGCGGCGCCTCCCCGGCCTGATCCCAAGCCCGCCCGTGACGATTGAGCCAGATGCAAGCCAAGCCCGCATTGCGTGCGCCCCAGGCGTCCAGATGGGCGTCATCGCCTATGTGCAAAACCTCATGCGGCTGCAAACCTGCCATCCGCACCGCATGCCAATAGATGTCAGGCTGCGGCTTGGCGTGACCCAGACTCGGGGCATTGACCGCATGGTCAAAAAAATGCCCCAGCCCCACCCGAGCGACATCGGCGGTGCCGTTGGTCACTGCCAGCAATGGATAGCGACCATGCAGGTATTGAAGGAGAGGCAAAGCATCTGGATACAGCTCGACCCTTTGCCGCTCGGCGTGAAAGACCTCAAAGGCAGGCCCCGCCAACGCTTCAGGCTCTGCGGCCTGCACCAAAAGGCGACGGATGGCTTCAGTCCGCAAAGCCGCCAGATCATGGGGTGATCCGGGCCAATCGGCCTGCACCTGAGCGCGGATTTGCCGCAACACCTCCGGGCTTGAGCCAAGCACGGCTGCCGCCGGGGCATGGATTTGCAGCCAACTCTGCAAAGCCTTTTCGGCACGCTCTATGATGGGCCAGACTGGCCACAAGGTGTCATCCAGATCAAAGGTAACAACCCAATCCTTGAGGTTCATAGAATTATTCTCTCACGGTTGATTGTTCAGTTACACGATACGTTGGGATACTCATACGTACCGCTATTTCCATCAAGGCGGGACGGAAACCATTATCATTATCGATAAACGGAAAATCACTTGCGGACGATAGCGCGAAACTAACGGAGATCGGTGTACCGGTAAAATCCACGATCG
>RGCL01000121.1 GCA_009919175.1 Betaproteobacteria bacterium | reverse complement strand
AAGTGCCGCACAGGCCATGCAATGGCCAGACCCCCAGGACGTCATCGATGCGCCAGCGGTTTTGTGTGGTGGTGAACATGAAGACAAACAGTGCACCGGCCACCACGCCGACCACCAGCGCTCCAAGGGGATGCATGATGTCTGAGCCAGCACACACGGCCACCAGCCCGGCCAGGGGGCCGTTGTGCACAAAGCCCGGATCGTTTTTACCCACCACCAGGGCGGCCAGCGTCCCGCCCACCATGGCCATGAGCGAGTTCACAGCAACCAGCCCTGACATCTTCTCGAGCATCTGGGCGCTCATGACGTTGAAGCCAAACCAGCCCACGATCAAAATCCATGCGCCCAGCGCCAGAAACGGAATGCTCGAAGGCGGGTGAGCCGACACCGCGCCGTCTTTGCGATAGCGGTTGGACCGCGCACCCAGCCACAACACAGCCGGCAATGCCACCCAACCGCCCACGGCGTGAACCACCACCGAGCCAGCAAAGTCGCGGAATTCCTCGCCATACTGGGCTTTGAGCCAGGCCTGAAAGCCAAAGTGCTGGTTCCAGGCAATGCCTTCGAAGAAAGGATAAATAAAGCCCACGATGACGGCAGTTGCCAGCAGTTGAGGGTAGAAGCGGGCGCGTTCAGCAATGCCCCCTGAAATGATGGCGGGGATGGCGGCGGCAAAGGTCAGGAGGAAAAAGAACTTGACCAGGTTGTAGCCGCTGTTTTGCGCCAGCTCGGTGGCCGACACCAAAAACCCGGAACCGTAGGCCACGCCGTAACCCACCAGGAAATACACCACGGTGGAGACACTGAAGTCCACCAGGATCTTGACCAGGGCATTGACCTGATTTTTCTTTCGCACCGTGCCCAGCTCCAAAAAGGCAAAGCCAGCATGCATGGCAAGCACCATGATGGCCCCTAAAAGGATGAACAAAGCGTCTGCCGCGCCCGGAATTGGTGCATTCATAGGGGATCCTTGATCAATGTCGTTTTGTTTTGGTGCAAAAAAGGGGTTTTTGGCCCCGCGCACCAAGAATCAGCAAAAAGTGCACCAAAACAAGAATGGCGAGGCGGCAACGATAAAAAAGTGGGCGTTGCTATACTGAAAAATCCATGTCGTTCATCGCCCAGCCACGCACTCTGGTGTTGCCCAAGCCCCTGCACTTGCGCAGCGGCTCCACCCTGTCGGGCGTGCGCCTGGCCTATGAGATGTACGGCGAGCTCAATGCAGACCGCAGCAATGCCGTTCTGGTCTGCCACGCCCTGAACGCATCGCACCATGTGGCGGGTCGTTACGAACACGACCCCAACAACCTGGGCTGGTGGGACAACCTCATTGGTCCGGGCAAGGCCGTGGACACCAACCGCTTTTGCGTCATTGGCGTGAACAACGTCGGTTCGTGCTTTGGCTCCTATGGTCCCCAGGACATCAACCCGCAAACCGGTGAGCCCTGGGGCGGCGATTTCCCCGTGGTCACCGTGGAAGACTGGGTGGATGCACAAGCGGCCTTGCTCGATGAGTTGGGCATACAGCAACTCGCCGCCGTCATGGGCGGAAGCCTGGGCGGCATGCAAGCCCTCAGCTGGACCTTGCAATACCCCGAGCGCGTTCGCCATGCCGCCGTGATTGCCAGTGCCCCCAACCTCACCGCAGAAAACATCGCCTTCAACGAAGTCGCGCGCCGTGCCATCACCACCGACCCCGATTTCCATGCCGGCCATTACGCGCGCCATGGCGTGTTGCCCAAGCGCGGCCTGCGCATTGCGCGCATGATTGGCCACATCACCTACCTCAGCGACGATGTGATGAACGAAAAGTTTGGCCGCTTGCTGCACGAGCGCACCGACTTTCAATACACCACACAAGACATCGAATTCCAGATCGAGAGCTACTTGCGCTACCAGGGCAACAAGTTCAGCGAATACTTTGACGCCAACACCTATTTGCTCATCACCCGAGCCCTGGACTACTTTGACCCTGCACGTGCCCATGGCGGGCAACTCGCCAAGGCACTGGCCGTGGCGCAGGCGCATTTCCTGGTGGTGAGCTTCACCACCGACTGGCGCTTTGCCCCCTCGCGCAGCCGCGAGATCGTCAAGGCCTTGCTCGACAACGGCGCGCCCGTGAGCTATGCCGAGATCGACGCCCCACATGGCCACGACGCCTTCTTGCTCAACGACCCGCGCTATCACGCGCTGGTGCGCGCCTATTTCGACGGCATCGCCTTGAGGGCCAAGCCATGAGCGATGTGAAGACCCTGCACACCCTGGCTTCGCTGGTCCCTGCAGGCAGCCGCGTGCTCGACCTCGGCTGTGGCGACGGCGCGTTGTTGCACCACTTGCAAACCACCAAGGGCTGCACCGGATATGGCGTGGAGATCAACGACGACAACGTCCTCGCTTGCGTCAAGCGCGGCGTGTCGGTGGTGCAGCTCAACCTCGACCAGGGTTTGAACACTTTTGCCGACCAAAGCTTCGATGTGGTCTTGCAGATCGACACCTTGCAACACCTTCGCAATGCCGAAACCATGTTGCGTGAAACCGCGCGCGTGGGTCGCATGGGCATCGTGGCCTTTCCCAACTTTGCCCACTGGCCCAACCGCTTCAGCGTGCTGGCTGGCCGCATGCCCGTGACCAAGCGCTTGCCCTACCAGTGGTATGACACGCCCAACATCCGCGTGGGCACCCATGCCGACTTTGAAGTGCTCGCCAGAAAGAATGGCCTTCGCATCCTCGATGCCTTTGGCATTGAGCAAGGCGAAGTGGTGCGCCGCTGGCCTAACCTCATGGCCTCGAC
>RGCL01000013.1 GCA_009919175.1 Betaproteobacteria bacterium | reverse complement strand
TACTGCTGGCCAGCAGTACAAAGCCTACGCAACACGCTGCCAGTGCCGTGCATACCCAAGCCAGTGGAAAAATTGATCAAAGCCTGGTCGAAGAGGTATTTTCAAAAATCTGCGAGAAAAACATTGCATACCCCACCATCGTCATGCGCCAGGCCATTTTGGAAACAGGCTGGTTTCGCAGCAAATTCCTGATGGACAGAAATAATCTTTTCGGTTTTAAGCATCAAAAATACTTGCAGTTCGAACACTTCGAAGAGAGCATCGATTTTTATAAGAAATGGCAAGACAAGCACTTCAATTCTGAAGTGAAAGACTATTATCAATTTCTAGAAAAAATCAAATATGGGACACCTGGTTACACCAGGCATTTGCAACACATTACCTGGACCAGGGAATGTCAGCAGCAAGCCGTGGCAGAGCAATAAATCATGGTCTTTTCCAGTCTGACCTTTCTCTTTTTCTTTTTGCCAGCGTGCCTGATTGTCTATTACGTCTTTGCAGACAGAAACATTCGTAATCTGATTCTGACCGCATTTTCCCTGCTGTTTTACGCATGGGGTGAACCCATCTGGATTGGCTTGCTGATCTTCTCAGCCACCATGGATTACAACATCGGGCTGTTCATCGAGCGATACCGATCCAACCCAGTCATTTCAAAAGTAGGCTTGGTGGCCTCCATCACTGTCAATTTGGCTTTGCTGGTGTCGTTCAAATATGCCGATCTGATTGTTGAAACAGTCAATGCACTGGCACAAACAGACTTTGGCAAACCCGGCATTCTTCTGCCGATTGGCATCTCTTTTTACACCTTCCAGACCATGTCCTACATCGTCGATGTGTATCGCGGCGAAGTGAAGGCTCAAAAGAAATTGCTCAATTTCATGCTGTTTGTGGTCTGCTTTCACCAATTGGTCGCCGGCCCCATCGTCCGATACGCTCACATTGCCAAGGAAATTGAAGAGCGCAACTTCAACCTGGATGAATTCAGCCAAGGCGTGACCCGCTTCACCAAGGGTTTATTCAAGAAGGTATTTTTTGCCAACGTGGCTGGAGAACTGGCTAACCAGTTCTTGGGGCAGGAACTTGGGCAATCCACTGTCCTGGGCGAATGGTTTGGCCTGCTGATGTATAGCCTTCAGATTTATTTTGATTTCTCAGGCTACTCTGACATGGCCATTGGACTGGGCCTCATGTTTGGTTTTCATTACAGGGAAAATTTCAACCATCCTTATTTGGCCAGATCCATTACCGATTTCTGGCGGCGCTGGCACATTTCTTTGGGTACATTTTTCAGGGATTATGTGTATATCCCCTTGGGGGGCAACCGGAAAAATCAGACCTTCAATATTTTTCTGGTCTGGGGTCTCACCGGCCTGTGGCACGGTGCGAGCTGGAATTTCGTGCTCTGGGGTCTTTATTTTGGTCTCATCCTGTGGCTAGAAAAAACCTACCTCCTGAAAAAACTTGAAACGGTTCCCGTTGCCGTTGCACATGCCTATGCCCTGCTGTTGGTCTATTTTGGTTGGGCCATTTTCTATTTCACCGACCATGTGCAACTTCAACAATCCCTGCAAACCCTTTTCGCGATCAACGAAACACCGCTTTCCAATTTTGAATTGAGCCATGCGTTCTGGAACAACATTTACTGGCTGATGCTGGCCATCATTTGTTGCACACCCATCTATGCGCAAATTCACCGATTCATTGAACCGAAAATGAATCCCTCAACCTACCGATTGACTGTGGTGGTCCAGTCATTCTTCTTCCTTCTCATCAGCGTGGTGCTGCTTGTTGGGAAAACCTATAACCCCTTCATTTATTTCCGATTCTGATGCTGAAATTTGAATTCTCAGACTTGGCATTCAAACGAACCCACTCCTATCTCTTTGTGGGGACACTGATTGCAGCTGGCGTGATTTTTTGTATCACTCCGAAAACCGAGGTCTCTGAAGCTGAGAAAAGAAAACTCGCCCAGCTCCCAAGTTTCACGCTTCAAGCGCTGGGGGACGGCTCCCTCATGCGAGCCATCGATGACTACATTGCAGACAATTTTTTGTTCCGCGAGACCCTCACGTTGGTTGCCGGCAGCATCAAGGACTTGAGAGGAACCAACAACGACGACATCCAGGTGATCGTCAGCGCGCACCATAAATCAAACAATCCGCAGCACGAGGGGGTTGATGCCCACCAGGACAAAGCCTCGTCACAAGATGCCCAGTCTAAACCCGCCTCCCAGCAGCCCCCACAGCCAGCGTCCCCGACTCAGCGCGATGCAGCGGCCGGCAAAAGCACCCCAGGCTCATTCAGCTCAGTTGCTTCCAGTCACTCAGGCGTCGAGAACCAGGCGGGTGAGCAGTCCCCCTACCAAAACATCGAATCCATCATCATTTACAAAGGCAAAGCGGTGCAAATGTTTGGCGCCTCGCCCGCAACGACAGCCGCCTTTGTTCGTACCGTTCAGCAGTACGCCAAGGAACTGCCTGATGTGGCGATTTACGTGATGGGCATCCCCATTGGTGCTGATTTTTATTTGCCTGAAAAGGTCACTAAAAACATCATGCGGGAGAAAAATTTTTTGCAACACCTGTATTCCGCTGTGGGATCCAATGCGAGACTGGTTCATGCTTACGAAAAAATTGAACAGCACAAAGCTGAATACACCTATTTCAATACGGATCACCACTGGACAGGTCGCGGTGCTTATTACGCCTATGCCGCTTTTGGAGAAGCCGCCGGTTTTCAACCCCTGCCCCTGACATCGCTGGTGCGCAAGGAAATTCCCAATTTCTTAGGAACACTTTATTACCGCACCCTGTCACCTGTTCTGAAAAACAATGCCGACACGGTTGAATACTTCAAAGTACCTGTCGAAACCAAGGTCAATTATTTTTATAACAACTCCTCCTCTGGCTCCACCCAGTTGTATGCCGAGTACGCCAAAAATGGCATGGCCTATGGTGTTTTTCTGGGCGGCGACTACCCGCTCGTTCGGATCCATAGCAATGTCAAAAACAACAAAAAAATCATTGTCATCAAAGACTCGTACGGCAATGCATTTGCACCCTATCTGGCAAGTCACTATGAGGATGTGTTTGTCGTTGACTATCGCTATTTCAATGGCAACCTCAAATCATTGATCGACAAGGAAGGCATCAAAGAGCTTGTGTTCGCGCACAACACCTATGTCTTGAGCAGCGGCTACACCGCACAACGGGCCAACAGCTTTTTAATGGGCGCGGCCTCGAAGTCCAGCGGAACCAAATCGCCCGTTGCTGCAGCGACCCCAGCGCCATCGGCTTCACCGGCCGCACCTTCAACCGAAGCCACCCCATGAACCCAATCGCCCTCCCTGTTCACCCATTGAAGCGATCCGCAAAGCCGATGCCATCTTGGCCAGGCCTGATCGCCATCTCGCTCATCTTGGCATCGTGTGCGGCAACACAACCCTCCGTCACGGAGCGTTCAACGATTGCGGTTTCACCACCGCCAGCGGCAGCGACCGCGCAACAACCTGCTCAGCAGGCTCAAAGCGTTGCGACACCCCCAGCCAAGCCTACCGCCCAACGTCCAGCGACACTTGCGAGTGCGACACCCAGCCTCAAAGAGGTTCAGCCCACGGGCAATGAACCTGCAGTGGTGACCAAACCTGAATTTGCCTGGGTTAGCTTGGCCAGCACCGTGGGGGCAAACCAAGCCCAATCGCTCTTCCATCACCTGCCCAAAGAATTCAACACCATTGAGGCGCATGACCCTCGCCTGCTGGATCAGCTGGTCCAAAAGTGGAATGCCGCCAAAAGTGAACGCATGACCATTCTTCATTTTGGTGACTCACATGTTCAAGGGGGTCCGGCAGCGCAATTTGCAAGGCACAAGCTCCAGTCTGTGGCTGGCAATGCAGGACGAGGCATGGTCTTTCCCTATGCCATCGCCAAAACCTATTCACAAAATGACTTCAAGTCCAGCTTTCAGGGTGAGTGGATCACTGCCAACAGCATTCAGGTCTACCCCAAACTGCCTTTGGGTGTGAGTGGATTTGTGGCGCAGACCAAAAGCAAAGAGGCCAGCTTCACCCTCGAATTCAACCAACAATTTGATCCCGGTGCCAAGTCCATCCATCTTTTTCACAGAACCACTGCCCCCGGCTACCAGATCAGAATGAGCTCGGGGCGATGGGTCTGGGAGTCTGGGTCCATCAGCAACACCAGTGACACACCCCAGGTCACGGTGATTGAAGTGCCTCAACTTCATGATGTGATCCGTTTTGAGCTCGTCAAGCCGGATCAAGGCTCAGATGAAGACCTGTTCGAGCTCCATGGCATCAACATTGAGAATAAATTGCCAGGCGTCCTCTACCATAACCTGGGTGTGGGCGGCTCAGCCTTTGGCTCATTGCTGGCGCAAAGTCATTTTGAATCTCAATCGGCTCTGCTCAAGCCAGACTTGGTCATCCTGGACTGGGGAACCAACGATTTGATTTATAAAAATCGAGTCTCACCTCAACTCGAACAAACCATCTCCGACACCATTCAGAAAGTGCGCTCCAAACATCCAGGTGCACTCATACTCCTGACCTCCGTGCAAGACACGTACTTCAAAAAGCACGAGGTCACTTCAACCTGGAATTTCTCTGTATTGCTGAGAAAAATTGCCAAAGACAACGACTGCCTCTTTTATGACTGGTACCGCATTGCAGGCGCGAGGGATGCCATGCGCACCTGGTATGCCTATGGCCTGGCTCAACCTGATCATGTGCACCTGACCAGCATGGGATATGCCATCAAAGGCGAGTTGCTGGCGCAAGCCATGATGAATGCCATGGACCTGAACGCGAAAAACCCCAAGTCAAGCCTTTGGATGGAACCCCAGCAAAAGGAATCTCCCCGGTCGGTGTCTGCCTGGCTCAAATCAACGCACCCTTTTGAGCGGCGACCCGATTTGATCCGTGCAGGTGGCAAAGCCAGCAAACCAGCGGCCGAAAGCCAAAAGACCCATGCCAAGACTTCACCCAAAAAGGTCAAAGCCAAACCGAAGAAAGCAGGATGAAGAGGCCACCTGTGGCGGCAGGGCTCAATTGACAGGCCTGAGCATGGTTTGCTGGATCAGGACTTGTTCTTGCAATACCTTTGCAACGTATCCGCCGTCTTCGCCGGATATCCCTGCTCCCACATAGAACTTCAATGCCTCTTCGACAGATCCGCGCCGCTTGATCAACATCTTGAGGATTTGAATGCCAACTCTCAGGTTGGTCACCGGGTCATAAGCAGCCGTGGTGCCACCATAACGCTCATACATCTTGGCATTGATGGTGGTCATCACCTGCATGAGCCCATCGGCACCGACAGGGCTTTGCGCATAGGGATGAACGCCAGACTCGATGCACATGACCGCCAAGATCAAGGCCGGATCAATTTGTTCACGCTCCCCTTCGACAAAAGCCACCTTGACCAGTGCCGACACAGGCTCGAGCGCAACACGGTAGCGCTTGGAGATCCATGTGGCCACCCTGTATTCGGGCGCGCTCAGGCTGGATGGCTCGAGATAGGTTGCCCGGTTGGAGGCGGCAGGATCGGCGGGGATGCCGCTTTCATTCCTGATGAGGTTGATCAAAACCACCTTGCCAAAGTAGCGCAGATCAGGCTGGGAGTAAATCAGGAAAATGGCTCCAGCCACAAAAAGGCCGGTGATGACAAAGGTGTTGAGAAAAAACATCCTTGCGCCTTGCAGTGTGTCTCCCACCAGCAAGGCCGTGCTTTGCCTGAGTCGATTGAAAAATGCCATGCTTGAATCATAGTCCCATCGGTTTTAACGCACGGCCTTGAAACACTCCTTTTTGTTGTCCGTATCCTTGATGTGATTGCACTGATGCTGATTGTTCAGAACCACTGCAAGGCAAAAATATTTGATGTCTTCCTTGCCGATCATGTTGCAGCGTTTGGGGTCTCGGTCCCGTATGGCCAAACAGCGGTTCGTGATTTCTTCGTTCTTAAGCCCTTCACAAGCCTTGCCCTGCCCCATGGCACTGGGCATCCACAAAGCGGTGAGTGCGAAAAAAATCAGTTGCGTCATTTCAATGGCAAGCCAGAACAAAGTGCACTGATGAATCGATCTCTCTGCCTGCAGCATTCATCATGATGGCGGCACACCTTGGTTAAAAACCATCTTAGATATTCAATCCGGCTGGCTCAACCCCATTCAATACCTATTCAGTCATGCTTTGAGATTCACTTGAATTCAGCCACGAATAATTTGGAATTCAATGGCTTGAATTCAGCCCAGCTCACCGTCACGCTGGCTTCACATCAAACCCAAGGCGTGGAAAGTGGACATGGACTTGCCCTGCTCTCTCATGCTCATGTTCAATCACGATTTCATCGGGATTGAGCCCGATCAATGCACCCATCGAGTGCTCGAATCCGTAATCCACGGCCGCCACCAGCACCTGTTGACCGCGTGTCAGTCCAGGCTCGGGAATGAAAACGGTCTCCTCAAAATGGGTCGCTTGCCGGGACCTGGACAGAGCGTCCGAAGCAGAAATTTCTGTGATGCGGCCATGGCCCAAGCCCAACATGCGGTCATGCCACGCCATCAACTTCACGTAAGGTGCCATCAGCGACAAGGCCAGGGGTCCAGCACGCCTCAAATGCCACACACAGTGCGCCACACTGAAGTCAGCAATCGAGGCCACCCCAAACAAATGGGGCTGGTGGACGCCGAGCTGGGCCTCCAGCATGGTGAAAAATTGATTCAAATTGGCCGCAGCTGCGCTGGCAGACAGCTTGGGCACGCTGGCACGAAATGGGTTGCGATCCTGGGCGATGGCCGCCCGCTCTTGCTCGCTCAGATGCCCAAAGCGGTACGCCAGGCATGCGGGTTGTGACGCAAAGTCCACGACACTCCAAAACAAAAACCAATCAGCCCATTTGGCCAATGCATTCGCTACAGGGATCTCGCCGAGGTGAACCTGGGGACCTGGCAGCTTGCGATCTAATACTTTTGAAATCAAGGCCGTATCGCACCAGACGTCAGCACCCATTTGCAAGACCGGCGTGCGTCGATGTCCCCCTGTGAGCGCCACCAGATCGGGTTTGGGCATGAGCATGGGGATCTTGACCGACTCCCAATGCGCGCCCTTGTACCCCATCATGAGGCGAATTTTTTCTGAGAACGGGGAGAGGTCAAAGTGGTGAAGGATCACATCGGGCTCCAGGTATGGGCTGGCAATGGGGTTTGGCTTTGAAATGAGGGTGATTGTTGAACCATGATTTGGTGAATATCCATATCAAAATTAGACTCTATGGATGCCGTTTTCAATCCCCCAATGTCGCGTAGGAATCAGGCCAACACTGTGAAACCAGAACGATCCATCCGCATCCGCCGTGTGTCTGATCACCTGCACCAGGGCGGTCGACTGGTCATGGGGCTGGTCTGGCTGAGTACCTTTGCGGCATTTGCACAAGCTCCCTGCCCGGTCAATGGTCCTTATGACGCCTGCATGGGCACTTACCGCTTCAGGGACGGCTCCATCTACCAAGGGACGTTCTCATCGGACATGGCTCATGGCCAAGGCACATACCGCTTCAGCAGTGGCGCCATCTATGTGGGCGAATTCAGGAATGACGACATCCACGGTCAAGGTCATTACACCTTCAAAACCGGAGAAAACTACATCGGTGAGTTTGAAGGTTCCAAACGTCATGGCTATGGCGTGCTGATCACACGAGACGGCTCCACCTTCACTGGCGTTTGGAGCAGCGACAACCTGGTGCGAGAAGTCAAAGTCAATCAACGTGTTTCGCTGGAGACCAAACCAGCTGCGGTCGTTGCCACCTTGCGTGCGATTGACAGCCTTGGCGGATTCACTGGGACCGCCTCCAATGCGTTTGACAAGTTGGCGGTGTCTGCCGCCCAGCAGGTGTTCAACGAACAGAACATCCGCTTTCTTGACCTGGATGGCTTTGACAACCAGTTGGGAGACGCAGCCAAGCAGTCCAAGGCACAAATTCGGATTTCATTCCTCGAGAAATTCAGCCCCAACCAGATGCCAGCCAGAATCAAGCGCATGTTGGCCGACATAGACGCATCGGGTGGCACTGTGTCTGTCCAGGTCGATGCACAAAACATGTTGGCCATGCGAAGCCTCTCAGGGTCAGACCCGATGCAGGCCGCCGCCAGAACACGCGGCCTGTTGAGCGACATGCTCAACACGGGACGCAGTGCGGACAGCAACACCAATGCCAGCTCATCCACGCCAGCGACTGCATCAGGCCCCATGGATTTGCAAGCCTATGCCAAGCAATTTGCTGCCCGCCTCTACAAGCAGATCCCGAGCAAGTCATTTGTTGCGCTCAAAGTCTCCGCTCCCAAAGAATTTGTTCGCGCTCAAGCCTCGTTTGAACACATTGAGGGCATTGTTGCCGCCCAAATGATGGAGGCCTCTCAGTTCGGCGCACGCATATCTCCTCGAGCGTCGATCCAAAGCATCTGGAAAGAAAAAGAAGTTTTCTCTGACCTCGATGTGGAAGGCATTGAGAGTTTTCTTGGCAAGATTGAAGCCGATTACCTGCTTCACATTCATTTGACGCCTGGACGAAGCACGTCCATGCTCTCGGGTCGCGTGTATTCGCTCTATGGCGTGGACAAGGGGCTCATGGTGTTTGCCATGGAGCCCACCATGGTGTCCTGGAGCCCGCTTCAAACCGCCAATGCCGTGGGTCAAAGCGCATTGGCCTTGAGCAATTACAACGCGATTTTGTTTGTGGCACCCGGTCCTCAGAGCCAAGTCAGCGTGAATCACATCATGCTGCAAAGGAGAAGCCCATGAACTGGCGTCATCTGATGGCCTCTGTGGTGTTGGCCTGCGTGGGGCCTGCGGCCTGGTGCGCCAGTGTGGCCGAGGACCGACAAGCCCTCATCATGGGCATCTCCACCTACCAGGACCGTCAAGTCCGCACGCTCAACGCAGCCCGCACCGACATCGCCAATGCCAGGCAAATGGCCTCGGCCATGGGCATTGCGCCCCAACGCATGACGGTCTTGCAAGATGCCCAAGTCAGCACCGCTGCCATGGAGGCCTACCTCAACAGGCTGTCCCTCAATCCGGCTCAAGCCGGGCGCCTCTTTGTGTATTTCTCGGGTTACGGGGGCGCAGCTGTGAACCCCGCCACGCAGTCGTGTGAGCCTGGCATCTGGACCCATGACGGCAACTGGCTGTCTTTCCAGCGACTTCACGCGCTGCTCAAGCCCGTGGCAGCGCGCCTGGACAAAATGGTGGTCCTGATCGATGCAGGCTCCGCCACAGTGAATCAAGGCTCAACAGGCAAATCCACTGGGTCATCGGCATCCAGGGACATGATTTCCAAGACGGCCTTTTTGGCGTCTGGCGGCGTCAAGGCCTGTCAGCCCAAGGACGTGGTCAAAAGCCGGGGACAGATCCTCAAAGAGAGCGATCCTGAATCGGCGCTACAGAATCTGGTTTACATCGCCTCCTCCATGCCCAATCAGACCAGCTGGGATGAAACCGATGGCGGCGCCATTGCCACGCAAACCCTGCGCAATTGCATCCTGGGTGATGCAGTGGATTTGGATCAATCCGGGGCAGTGAGCGTGGATGAGCTGCAAGTCTGCGCCGCCAAATCCATTCAAAAGCGATTCGCCGCCAGCCTGGGGCAATCCTTTGAGCTGGCAGGGAATCCACACCTGATCCCTGTTGTTCGCCTCGAAGAAGCCGGTCCTCAGGCGCTGGGCGCTTTTTTGTCCAGCCTCTCCACCGAAAAAATTCAATCCATCCGACAGTCATCAGCCCCAGTTCAAGTCCCAGCGCAAGCCTCGATGGACTCAGCAGTGGCCACCCTCAATGACATCTACCAGCAGCGCGATCCAAGGAAAGAGGTGCGGGTTGAATTCCAGAAAACCAACCTCAAGATCAATCGCGACAATTTGCAATACACCGTGCGTTCGCGAAGCGATGGCTATTTGTATGTGTTCAGCCTAGGCAGTGATGCCAAGAGCTTTTACATGCTCTTTCCCAATGGCTATGACCTCAACAATGCCATTGGCCCCAATCGCTCTCTGACGCCATTTCCCATGCGCTCATCAGGACCAGCTGGCACCAACCGGCTGCTGTTCATCGTGACCGATCAAAAGCGCAACTTTGGATCGGAGGCGCTGAGGGAGCCCTCCAAGCAACTGGAATTCACCCAGTCGCTCAACACCCCTCAAGGGCGCAGAGCGCTCATCGATTTGACCTTAGGGGGGCAGTCGTCCAATCCGAGCTCCCGCTTTGGTGCTGCCCTTCATTTGATTCAGGAGTCCCCATGAAAACAATCATTGGCTTGCTTATGGTTCTGTCTTGCCAGGTTTGGGCGCAGGATGCGCCCGTCAAAAACCCCACCGTTGATCAGATCATCGATGGACTGACGGTGCCCGCTGCCCCCAAAACACGCAGCCTCAGGAACTTTTCTCCCCAGCCCAGATCCATGGACTTTGTGATCCAGTTTGATTTCAACTCGGACAAGATCAAGGACGACAGCATTCCCTCCTTGAACAACATCGTTGAAGCCATGAAAAGCCCTCGCCTGTCAGACCAGACCTTCAACGTCGAGGGGCATACCGATGGCGTTGGGAGCGCGGCCTACAACATTGAACTGTCCACCAAGCGTGCTGCTGCTGTTTTCAACTACCTCGTCCAGCGGGGTGTAGACAAGAGCAAGCTGAACTATGAAGGCAAAGGTTTTGCCGAGCTGCTGGTGCCAGATCGCCCCACGGCGGAAGAGAACCGCCGGGTTCGCATCACTTCCAAGTGATGGCGATGCTCTGGTCATGGACGCGCCGCTTCACCATGCAGGTCATTGCCGTCAAGGCGGTGAGGTTGCGTTCATGACAATCATGAAAAAAATGTTGCTTGGATTGCTGCATGCCTTGCTCATCCTGGGAACGGGCGCGTGGGCGCAAAGCACCGTGGTCGGACAGCCCATGGAACCCAAAGGGCAATGGGAAGCCAAGTGCCAGAACTTTGCGATTGTTCAGGCTCAGGCCACCAGCGCCATTCGCGCCCATCAAGAGGACAAGCGCTTCTCATTAGATTTGTATGTTGAAGTCATTTCAACCATGGGTTGGTATTTTTTAAATGGTTGTGCGGCAAAACCTCCCTACCCCGCAGTCGCCCAAAACTATGCAGAGGCCAAATACTGGTTTGACTGGGGCATCCAAATGGGCGATGCCGCTGCCACGCACAACCTGGCCTGGATGTACCAAAACGGTCTTGGCGTACCCAAAGACTTGAAGCAGGCGCAGTCCTTGTATGAACAGATCATTCGCCAACCTAAGCTGAGCCCCCAGGAGCGCAAAGCCAGCCAAGCCAACTTGGGCCTGCTGCTCAACGGCGGGACGGGAACGCGGGTTGAAAGCGCAGGGCGATCAACGATGACAAGCCCCACCAGCGTTGTGGGTCAATTGATGGTGCCCGAGGTGAAGGAAGCCAAGTCCTGTGAAAAAAATGAACGGCATCTGAACCTGGCAGTTCAATTTGCCAACAGCGCCAAGATGGCTTTGCCCAATAACCCCGACTACCTCAAGCTCAGGTGCCGCGCTTATTCAGGCCCTGAATCCACCGCGGTGAGTTGCATGTCCTCAGTGGACTTCTTTTCTTATGCAGGCTATTTTCATAGCGCCTGCGCCGATCAGAAAGACTACGAGGAAGCGCGGTACTGGTATGAACTCGGAGAGTTGGGGGAAGACGCTGCTTCCATCAACAACTTGGCCTGGCTTTACCAAAATGGCCTCGGTGTTGAGAAAGACGAAAGAAAGGCCGCGCGCCTCTATCTCAAGCTGATGGACTTGCCGCAATTTAGCCCAGCCATCAAACGAACCGCCAAAGCGAATCTGGAACTGCTCAAAACCGAATCGGTCCAGCAAGCTCAGATGGCCCCCCAATCCTCCAAGCCTTCGACTCAGCAAGCGGCCGATAAAAAAACACCAGTGGGATCAGAGGCCACTTCAGACGGCACCACATTCAAAGCAACCGCGTTCTCCGCACTGGGACCCAGAAAAGCCTTGGTCATTGGCAATGACAACTACAAGAATGTGCCCAAGCTCAATAACGCCAGAGAAGATGCCAAGGCCATCGCCAGCAACCTGCAAGCCTTGGGGTATCAGGTCATGCTCAAGACCGATGTCAATGAAAAAGAGATGCGAACCCTGCTCAGGACTTTTGCAAGCCAAGTCCGAAGCGGAGACGAGGTTTTATTTTTCTTTGCCGGACATGGCGTGCAGCTGGCCTCCACCAATTACTTGCTCCCCATTGACATCCTCAGTGACACCGAGGCGCAAGTGCGAGATGAAGCCATCCAATTGCAGCGCATCCTGGATGACATGGCCGAGCGCAAAGCCAAATTCACCCTGGCCATCGTGGATGCCTGTCGCGACAACCCCTTTAAAACCTCGGGGCGATCCATTGGCGGTCGAGGCCTGGCACCCACCACAGCGGCAACCGGGCAAATGATCATCTTCTCGGCGGGCAGTGGCCAGCAAGCCCTGGACAAACTGGGCAATGCCGACAAGAACAAGAACGGCTTGTTCACGCGCGTCTTCATCAAGGAAATGCAAAAGCCGGGGTTGAGTGTGGATCGCGTCCTGCGCAACGTGAGGAAAGAAGTGGTTGACTTGGCCAAATCAGTTGGCCATGAACAAGTCCCTGCGATTTACGACCAGGTGGTTGGCGAGTTCTATTTCAGAAGTCAGTGATGGATCAGCACTTGGAAACAGGTTCTCGGTAAAGAAGTCCAGATTTGATTGAGTTGCAACATGAAGTTCTTATATGGCCTCCTCATTCTTTTAGCACCGCTGACGGTCATTGGCCAATCGTCACTGCCCACATGCCCAGGTGACAACGGCAGATGGACCAACTGTTGGGGAAGTCAGACGTTGCGCGATGGGACTCAATATGTTGGTGAATTTCGCGATGGCAAACCCCATGGTCAAGGCAGCAGCAACTTTCCCAACGGCCAGACCTACAAGGGTGAATATGCACAAGGTTTGAAGAATGGCCAGGGCTCGCAGACTTGGCCCGATGGCGCTGTTTATTCTGGCCAATGGAAAGATAACAATTTTCATGGTCAGGGTACCCTCACGCTTTCCAACGGCAATCAATATGCTGGTCAGTTTCAAAATGGTTTGTACAGCGGCCAAGGGGTGTTCTCTTACGCCAACGGAGAAAAATACTCAGGTGACTACAGGGCTGGCAAACCCACTGGGCATGCCACCTATTCATGGCCCGATGGCAGGATGTTTGTTGGCACCTTCCTCGATGGCGAACCCGAAGGTGATGGTGTTGAATATCTGGCCAATGGGAAAGTCAAACAATCTGGCAGATGGTCAAAGGGCAATCTGGTGCGCGCTTATCCGCTTGACCCCGTACGCTTTGGCGCCACCAGCCGATCCAATCCAATTCAGGCTGCCAGCAGTTCAAATCACCAGCAGGTGGTTGTGCAACCCATCGCACCCATTCAGCTGCCCTTTTGCAAGCCAGGTGGCCCTAAACACAATTGCATTGGTGAAGATCGCTTCTTCCCTTTGGACAAGTACTTTGGTGAATTTGTTGACGGCAAACCCAACGGGATGGGGGTGGCAACCTTCGCCAGTGGCAACTCTTATGTTGGAGAGTTCAAAAACAGCGAATTCCATGGCCAAGGGGCTTACTCATTTGCCACCGGGGAAAAGTATTTCGGTGAATTTCAAAATGGCCGATACGAAGGTGCTGGCACCTACATCTACGCAAAAGACAACAACAAACGATATGTTGGCATGTGGCGCAATGCGCGCAACCATGGCGAAGGCATTGTTTACAGCGCAGACGGCCAAGTGCTTCAGACTGGTGTTTGGTCCAACGGTGCATTTGAGAGCAAAACCTTTCTGGATGAAAAAAAATGGCCTTTTGATGCACACGTCAAAACGCAGCCTGCGCGTGTCAAAGAGCAAAGGCTATCGCAACTCAAGCGCTTTTACGAATTCTTCAATGCCACAGAAATCCGATCCCTTCCTGTCAAGGAACGACTGGATAAATATGTTCAGGCCGAGTTGAAGCAATGGGCGAGCATCCAACCACCTGACATCGACGAAGTGCCACCGCCCACTTACCCAGCTGCCATCTCACTCAAACAAGAGGCCTGGGAAAGTAACAAAGAATTTGAAGACCGAGTCTTCAAAGCGAGAGAAGACCGGCGCCAAGTCATCGACAAAATTCAGGCCGCATACAAGCAACAGGTTGAACGACGCAATCAACGTGTGGAGGACTACAACAAACAGCGTGCCAACCGGGAAGCTGGCTTGTCAAACCAGCGTCGCGAGCTTGTGATTCAAGCCTTGACCTTGCTCAACCCCGATGTCTCCGTATCAGAGGTTTCTTTTGATCAGCAATCTGGTGCGGTGAGCATGTCAGCGCAGGTTGAGGGATTGGGCAAGC
Organism: Betaproteobacteria bacterium; assembly: GCA_009919175.1. Lineage (GTDB taxonomy): Bacteria > Pseudomonadota > Gammaproteobacteria > Burkholderiales > Burkholderiaceae_C > Limnohabitans. Next base: position 40,826 of record RGCL01000013.1, on the reverse strand, counting down.
AATACTTCATTTTCAACAATGCACCTCAGGAATTTCGACGCACTGCACTGACCGCCGCCAATGCCATGAAAGCGCGCCCCAGTTTTGAAGTGTCCGATCTTGGAGAAATTCGACTCCAATCCGTCACTGTTGATGCAGCTGGGATCAGCGTGCGGGGAGTGCCTTCTGCCGCCAGCGTGAACACCACCACTCAATTGGCATCCGTCAATTTGCCTGCAGTGCCTGTGCAAGCCATTGCCCAGCAAAGCGGGGTCTCTGTGGATAAGAATCAGATCGAGCAGATCCTGTACAAAGACGAGAACCAGCTGTTGCGCAAGCGCCTTGACGAACAGCGCAAACAGCAGGAGCAGGCCGTCGCTATGGAGCAATCCAAACTGCAAGCGGAGATTGCAAGGCTCAAAGCTGAAGCTGATGCACTCAGGCAGCAGCCAGCTCAAGCCAGACTCCCAAGTCAGGTGGCCACGATCAAGTCTGCACATGCATTGGTGATTGGGAATTCGGCTTACCCAGGTAGCGGCAAGCTGGATAACCCGGTTAACGATGCCAAAGCCATTTCAGAAAAATTAAGAGGCATGGGATTTGAAGTCAGAGAGGTCACCAACGCCAGCCGGGATGCCATGGTCAGAGAATTGAGCGAATTCAATCGCGTCGCGGCAAAAGCGGATTTGAGCCTGTTGTATTACGCTGGTCATGGGGTACAAATATCTGGCATCAATTACATGATCCCCATCGACATGAAACTCAACGATGCCACACAAGCGGCATTCCAAGCGGTGTCCCTCAATCAAGTGCTTGAAGGGTATCTCCCTGGTAAAACCAAATTGGTATTTCTGGATGCCTGTCGTGACAACCCCCTTCAAGTGTCGTCCAGCCGAGGCATCAGCAAGGGTCTTGCACCCATCAATGCATCTGAGGGAACCTTGATTGCCTATGCCACCAAAGACGGACAAACTGCTGAAGACGGCGCTGGTGACAAGAACTCCCCCTTCACCCGAGCGCTTTTGGAGCACTTGAATGATGCGGACGACATCGGCGTGGTGCTTCGATCGGTGAGGGCAAAAGTGATGCAACGCACCAATAATCGGCAGCAGCCCTGGGAATACGGATCATTGACCGGCGGCGCCCTCATTTTGTCGGCCATCAAACCAAAAGAATGAACACATTGAGAAACATCCTTCTCGCCATGGGATTGGCCCTTTTGGCTTTCATGAGCCAGGCGCAAACCCCTGAGCACCGGGTGGCGTTGGTCATTGGCAATGCGGCCTACAAAGGCAACCCGCTTAAAAACCCTGTGAACGATGCCGTGGATGTGGCGGCCAGCCTCAGAGGCTATGGCTTCACGGTGGTGGAGCGCACCAACCTCACGACCAAACAACTTGGCCCCACCCTGAGGGAATTTCGCTCCAAGCTCTCGCCTGGCAGTGTGGCCGTCGTCTTTTATGCGGGCCACGGCGTTCAGATCAAAGGCGAAAACTACCTCCCCGCCGTGGATGCAGAGATAGCGGGTGAAGAGGATGTCCCCATGCAAAGCCTATCGACGCGACAGATCATGGACATCTTGGCTGAATCCAAGACCCGCATGAATCTGGTTTTCCTGGATGCCTGTCGCGACAACCCTTATGCACGCAGTTTTCGCTCGGGCTCACGCGGCCTCACCAAAGAAAATGCGCCCTCTGGCACCCTCATCTCTTTTGCGACCCGACCTGGCGGCGTGGCCGCCGATGGCGACGGAAGAAATGGTTTGTACACCTCCGTGCTGCTTCAACAGATGAAGCTGGCTGACCAGCCCATCGAACAAGTCCTCAAGCGTGTTGTGGCTGGCGTCAAGGCCGCCTCCAAAGGCCGGCAAGAACCCTGGATGGAGGGCAGCATCGAGGGCGACTTCTACTTTGGCGCTGCCAATCCCCGCCCTGCCCAAGCTGCAGCAATTACAACCCCACCGAAAAGTGAGGGTCTTGCATTGGACGATTTGCGCCAGCAACAAGAGCTGCGCCAGCGGTGGACCACATGGCAAGCCAGCATGAAGGCTGACTTTGAGAAAGTGGCCGCCCTTCAAGCCGAGCCCGACTTGCTGGTGACGGCCTGGGATCGATTCCTGGACAACTACAAATTGAAAAACCCGTTCAGTGATGATGATGAACGGCTTCGCGCGGACGCCCGTGCACGAAAGCTTGCAGCAGAAAGTGACCAGCGTCGCAGGCTGAGCGCTTCTAGCAAACCCAATGCAGTGACTGGTTCAACTGCATTGCCTGCGACACCGGCAGGTCACCTCAATGCCATGATGGAAGCCGAATTGAGGCGCTTGGGGCGCTGAATGAGACCTATGCACATCGATCAGAACTCAATCAAACGGCGTCATGTTTTATCGTTGGCCTGCGCATCTGCAGCCAGCATCGCCTGCCCGGCCTTGGCCCAGAACTTCCCGAATAAGACCATCACCTTGGTCGTTCCCTTTCCTCCTGGCGGCACCATCGATGCAGCTGCACGGGCCTTGGCCAACCAATTGAGTTCGTTGCTGGGTCAAAGCGTGGTGGTGGACAACCGCGCGGGCGTGCGCGGGTCCAACGGAACCAGCTTTGTGACCCGTGCCCCAGCCGATGGACACAGCTTGCTGTTCTCCAACCTTACTCCCTTGGCGATCACCCCGCACATGACTGCAGATGGCAATGTCATCAATGCATTGGCACCCATTGGGACATTGGCCTATGGACCACAAATGCTGGTGAGTTCGAAGCTGAATTCCGTTTCAGACCTCAGATCAATGAAACCAAGTTTGGGCCATGCTGGGAACGGCTCTTTGTCACATGTCTTGGCAAGCCTCTTGTCGCGCAGCTTGGGGATGCGACTGGACTACAAGCCATATCGAGGCCTTGCACCCCTGCTCAACGACATGATGGGCGAGCAAGTTGGTGCCGCCATCGTTCCAGTTGGAGCCATTGTGGGCTTGCGGGAGCCCAACAGCATCAAACCGCTGGCCATTACAGCTCCTCATAAAGCCATGCCAGGCCTCCCAACCTTTGAGCAGGCGGGGATTGGCGAGGCCACCTTCAACGACTGGCTCGGTGTATTGGCGCCTGCTGGCACGCCGGCCAGCATCGTCTCGCGATTGAATCTGGCCGTGAATCGGATTGTGCAAATGAATGAGGTTCAGGACCGTCTGACAAGTTTGGGGCTCATGCCCCAGCTGTCGTCACCTGAACAGTTTGGCACCCTGATCAAACTGTATTCAAACCGCATGGCCACCGTGATTCGACAAGAAGGCATTCAGATCAGCTGAGCGTTGCTCAGTCCATGATGCACGGCACCCAGCCTGGCTTGGTGTTGAACAGGGCAAGCGCAGTTGGATGACAGTCAGGCTGCTGCGAGTCGTTGACGTGCGTCGGCAATGCAGCTTTGCGCACTGGGTTGAGGGCCTGAATAGGCAGCCCACAGGGTTCCAAGCGGCGGCTTGTCCTCAAACGTGCTTTGCACGCCTGCGCCCGACAAGGCCTGATGCATGGCCTCTGCCAAGTCTTTGTCGACGCCGAACATGGCATAGGTGCGCCCCTGGGCGTGGATGCGCACGGTGTGGCCGTATTTGCCACGCACGGCTTGGACATGGGCGACTTCTTTGAGGGCAATGGGCGTGACCATGCGAGTCACGCCTTTGTAGACCAACAACTGGGTCTGGGTCAGCGCAAACACGCCAGCGCCCGACATCACTTCGCGACCCAGGACATAGGCCAACAACGCATCCGGTGCATTCACATGCTGACGCAAGGCATCGGCAGCTGCGGTATCGAGCTTCTGACGCGCATAGGGGTTGTGCCCCTCGATCAGGATTTCGCTCAAAGCTTCGCCGTGGATGAAGGATGCAAACAAAGACATGAAAGTCACCTGCTGAAAATGGAACGCGACTGTAACCAAAACCCTTTCCCGCCGCCTTGGGGTGGTTATTGCAGTGGCCCCGGACTAACCCCCCAAACCCCTGGTTTTTTGCGGCTCACTAGCATGTCGTCATGAGTTATGAGTTGGTCTGGTTCAAACGCGACTTGCGCTGGCATGACCATGCCGCTTTGACCAACGCTGCTCAAAGCGGGCCACTGCGCTGCATGTACGTCGTTGAGCCCTCTACCTGGCAGCAGCCGGACACGGCCTTGCAGCACTTTGCGTTTGTCCATGAATCCCTGCAAGAGCTCGACGCGGCATTGCGCCAGCAGGGTGGGCGCATCGAAATTCACCTGGGCGAGATGACCGAGGTGCTGGATCGCCTGTGGCAGCAAGCGCCGTTTACTCGCCTGCATTCGCACGAAGAGACGGGCAACGGCCACACCTATGCCCGCGACCTCAAGGTTCAGGCCTGGTGCAAAGCGCATGGGGTGGTGTGGCACGAGTACCCGCAATTCGGCGTGGTGCGTCGCCTCAAGAGCCGACAACTTTGGCAAGCCGCTTATGAAGCCCACATGGCGGCGCCCCAGTCTGAGCCGGGATCCCTCACATTCTGGCAAACGCCCCAAGCCCAAGCAGAGCGGGATGCGCGCACCCAGGTCGATGACATGCTGCGCATGCCCCACCCCACCCATTGGACACATGATCCACCGCAACGACAAAGGGGTGGCCGTCGCGAGGGGCTGGCGGTCTTGCGCAGCTTTTTGAACCGGCGCAGCCTGGGCTACCGAGGCGGCATCTCGTCGCCCCTGTCGGCACCCGATGCCTGCTCACGCTTGTCACCCTACCTGGCCTGGGGTTGCCTGAGCATGCGCGAGGTGGTGCAGCACACGCGCGAGCAGCTTGCAGCCCTCCCCGATCAGGCCAAGCGACATCGCGCCGGCTTGGCCGCCTTTATCAGCCGCTTGTACTGGCATTGCCACTTCATCCAAAAGCTGGAGACCGAGCCCGCCATTGAATGGCACAACATGCACCGGGGCTATGACGGGCTACGTGAGCCAGAGTTCAACCCGGCGCACTTCGATGCCCTCCAACACGCGCGCACCGGGTGGCCCATGGTGGATGCGTGCGTGGTGATGCTTCGCGAGACCGGTTGGCTCAACTTCAGAATGCGTGCCATGCTGGTTTCGGTGGCGGCCTACCCGCTTTGGTTGCACTGGCGCCCTGTGGGCGAATGGCTGGCGACCCAGTTCCTGGACTACGAGCCAGGCATCCACTGGAGCCAGTTGCAAATGCAATCGGGCACAACGGGCATCAACACCACACGGGTCTACAACCCCATCAAACAAGCTCACGACCACGACCCACACGGACGCTTTGTGCGCACCTGGCTGCCTGCCATGCGACGAGTGCCAGATGAATGGTTGTTTGAACCCTGGCGCATGCCCAGCTCGCTGCAAGCTGATCTGGGGTTGGTGCAAGGCGTGGACATTCATCGCCCCATCGTCGAACTCGCCGACGCGACGCGTGTGGCCAAGCAACGCCTGCATGAGCGAAGACGAGACGACGCAGTGCGGGCGGGCAAGGCCGCGGTGATTGACAAGCATGCGTCACGTCAAACCTGGCGCGAATCGCCACCGCAGCGCAAAGCGCCAAGCCGCCGACCAGGGCTTGCAAAAGCACCTGTGGCACCCGAGGCACCCGCTTCGAAGGACCAGATGGGGTTTGATTTTTAAGATCGAGGGATGGTTGAAATCAGCTGCCCTCTTTGCCGAATTGATGACCGAGTCGCAAGAAATTTCACCGGCCCACTCAGAAAGCTAGAATTTTCCTGTGAAGTGCAATGCTTGCTCATCCATGACCGGTTTCAAGTATCGGGGGAAGGTGCTGTGCTCTATTTGTATCGATAAAGGCATCCAGCAAGACTACGCAAAGTACCAACTTGAGCTCCAACAGCGCCCCCGTGTTTCGCGGGTTGATGAATGCGAGATGTGTGGAAACGAAGCGGTGACAAAAATCGGACTTAGCCATCTTTGTCAGAGATGCGCCCAAAATGTAGAGGCCTGCGAACATGAAAACCTTGAAACCACTGAGACCCTAGAGGACAACTACTTGATCACTCGGCATCTCTGCTGTGAATGCGGTTTGCGATTTCAGCGAGACTAGCTCACCCTGCTGACCAGCTGTTTTGGCTTCCACAAGGCGATTGCAATTCATCTCCTTTGAGCCCTCATGCTGACCTTGTCACCCTTCGAACTGCGCCTGAGTGCTGATCTCCCTTCTTTTCTGTCTTCATGGCTCCAGCTAATCAGCGTTTGAGGCGCATGGTTGTTGTGTCCCATCTCACACCATTCATGCCCCTCATGCGCGGATGCACGCCTGCACGCACCCGGCACAACATTGAACAAATCGTGCGGCTTGGCACCTACAGCCGTGAAACGCTGCAGCAGTTGCGCCAGGCCACTGGCCTCAACTACGACCAGCGCACGCAAGGCAGTTTGCAACGACCACCACGGTGTTGGCGGTGAGGTCTTCCCTCAACATCAAAACCCTGGCCGATGGCAAGATCCAAGGCTTGGCGGTGACCGCCAAGACCCCCCACCCCTTGTTCAAACAATACCCGGCCATGACCGCCATCAAAGGGCTGGAGTCCATGGAGTTTGACATTTGGTCGGGCATCCTGGTTCACAAGAACACACCAGATCCCATCGTCGCGGTGCTCAACAAAGCGTTTGAGAGCAGCGGCAACGTGGTGCTGCCCGCACGCAACGTGGCTGAACTCACCCGCGTGTATGGCGCCGAGATCGAGCGCTATCGAGCAATGGCCAAAGCCATCAACTTACAGTCACAGTAAGGTCAGCAGGGCCAGGCGGGTCGCTTGACATGACCCGCTGGCCTGTTGATCCCCGTGAACCTGCTTTTTATAGGGATGCTCTTGCTCAAGGCTTGTGCCAAGCCCTGGAGCTGTAGCTGAATTCCTGAAGCACCCGGTCCTTGAACTTCAGGGTCACGGTCAGTGCTTTTTGATTGACGACGCCAGGCGTGGGGCCGGGCTCCGAAGTCTGCTTGTCATACAGCCAAGTTTCCCAGCCGCTGGATTCACGGCTGAGCTTGTCGGGAGAACCGATGGCTGCAATCACCTCCTCTTGGGACATCCCCTTTTTCAAGGCTTGCTGCACCCTGGCGAGGGTGAATTGGGGCGGTGAGTTGTCTAGAGGCGGCACAGCACAGGCCACCAGGGTGAGCGACACCACCGAGGCACAAAGCAGAGGGATCATTCGAGGCATGACACACTTTCAGAAGCCGTTGAAGATGCCATTTAAACTCACTTTGAAAGGGATTCAGGGCCATTGATGAAAACGACTCGACGCAAACTGCTGCAATGGGGCGGGATGATGCTGGCGAACGTGCCGCTGCTTGCGGGCGCGCAAGAGGCCTACCCCTCACGCCCCATCCGCATGGTGGTGCCGTTTCCACCAGGCGGCAGCCCAGACATCCTGGCCAGAACGCTGGCGCAGAAAATCACCGAGACCACGGGTGCCCCAGTGGTGATCGACAACATCCCAGGCGCTGGTGGCTCCATCGGCGCGGACCGCGTCGCCAAGGCCGCCCCCGATGGCTACACGCTACTCATGGGGCACGTGGGGACTTTGGCTTTTGCACCTGCCCTCTATCCCAATTTGCCCTATGACCCCGTCAAGTCGTTTGCCCCGGTGGCATGGGTGGCGCGTGTGCCCAATGTCATGGCCATCACGCCATCGCTGCCGGTGAAGAACCTCGCCGAGTGGGTGGCTTATTTGAAAAGCCATCCGGGCCAGGTGAACTACGGCTCGGGCGGCAATGGCTCGGCTGCGCATCTGGCGGTGGAGTATTTCAAGCTGTCGACACAGACCGCCATCACCCATGTGCCTTACCGAGGTACCGCGCCGTCCGTCACAGATGCGGTGGCTGGTCAGGTGCAGATGGTGTTCACCGGCGCGCCAGCGATCATCCCCATGGTCAAGGCGGGCAAGCTGCTTGCGATTGCCGTGTCGAGCCCCCAGCGACTTGAAGCCTTGCCCGATGTGCCAACGCTGGCCGAATCTGCTGTGCCTGGCCTAGCCCGGTTCGAGGCAGACCAGTGGTATGGGGTGGTTGCGCCTGCGGGGACGCCGCCCCACGCGATTCAAAAACTCAACAGCGTCATCAACAGCAGCCTGACCTCGGCTGAAGTCAGCGCCCGCCTGAAATCGGAAGGTGCCTTTGCGACACCCATCACACCCGAGGCCTTTGGGCAAATCATTCAAAAGGAAATCGAGCGTTGGCGGCCAGTGGTGATCAAAGCGCACATTCGAGCTGATTGAGACAAAAAGCCCCCGATACGGATTCTGGCTTGAGCAAAGAAAAAATTGATATTTGGTGGGACCTCATGTCTCAACGCCCTGATGCGTCCACTCTTCGCCCAACGCCTGAGCCTGCTCAAGAACGAGTTGCACTGCTGCGTCAGCATGATCAGGTGGGTATTTATATTTCTTCAAAATCCGCTTGACCATCAACCTCAGCTTGGCGCGTTCGCTCTCGCGCTCAGACCAATCTACCGTTAGGTTTTCACGCAAATTTTGCGTTAGCTCTTGGGCAATTTTTTTGAGCGCTTCGTCTTGAAGGTCACGTACGGCTGACTCATTGTTAGCCAACGCGTCATAGAACTTCACCTCGTCTTCGCGCAATCCCAATTGGTCGCCACGGATGGGCTGGGTGGCATGGTCTTGGCCAGTTGATTGTTGTGAAACTCCAGCATAGTGCAAATTTCTCAAAAAAATGTTTTCAAAAGAATTAGGAATTGCGATCAGTAAGAGGCCTACAGGTTGAGCCTGGTTGGCAATTTGCAGGGGCATCCTAATCAGATCAAGCTCGCACAGCTTCAAGATGAGGTCCGATGACGTAGTACGCGAACGTCTTTCAGTCCATGAAGAAATCGTTCACTCGACCATTGAAATTCATTACTGCTGCGAAAACCTACCCCTTCCAAAGCGAGCCAGGTGGTGACGAAGCGGTCATGACCTTCGTGTGGGATTCAAATGGAGCCCGACGATTTCGGCGTTCCCTGCGTGTCGCGGATAGCCAGAGAGAACCGCAGGATCATGGCCAGGAATGATGTGGCCCTCTGAGTCGGCCAATTCGTTCAGGCGGTCATAGCCCTGAAGCATTTCGCCAACGTGGTAGACGATGGGAAAGGGCGAGCGTTTTTTGTAGTTGTCGAAGTAGTGGGTGGCGTCGGAGGCCAGCACCACCCAGCCTCGTGCGGTGTGTATGCGCACCGCTTGCAACCCTTCTGTATGACCGCCAATGCGGTGCAAAGAAATGCCAGGCCGCAGGTGCACATCCCCACGGTGAAAGACCACACGCCCCGCATAAACGTGTCGAACCAGGTGAACCACATCTTCGACGTCATAGGCATGGCGCAAAAAGGGCTCGCACATGCACGGCCCCGTGGCAAAGGCCACTTCTGCCTGCTGGATGTGGAACTGCGCGGCAGGAAATTTGTCCAGATTGCCCGCATGGTCGTAGTGCAGGTGGGTGATGATGACGTCACGCACCGCCTGGGCATCTACGCCCAACATCCGCAGTGCCTGGGTTGGGCATCGCAGCAAATTGCGCTTGCGCTGCTCGGCAGCGGGGGCGGCAAACCCGGTGTCAACAATGATCCATTCGCCTTCGGCATGGATGGCCCAAATGAAATAGTCCATCTGGTTGGCCCAGTCGTGCGGATCCCCACTGATGAAGTTCTCAGTGGGTTTTCGCGCCACCGTGGCGTAACGCAGGGCATAGACCTCGTGGCAGGGCAAGTCCATCAGAACGCCCCTGCAGTGAGGCCGCCATCCACATGCAGGATTTCGCCGGTGATGTAGGAAGCCCTGTCAGAAACCAGAAACGCCACGGCCTCGGCCATGTCCTCTGGGCGTCCGAGCCGACCGAGAGGAGTCGCTTTGCGCCGCACATCCCAGCCGGCTTCGGTCACAACCTGGTGTGCACCCGGCGTTGGGGTGGCGCCCGGGGTGACCGCATTGACCCGAATGCCGCGCGGCGCCAATTCGATGGAGAGCTGGCGAGTCAAGGCCGCCACCCCCCCTTTGACTGCGGTATAGACCGCCGTGCCTCGGTGCCCCCGATCGGCCACGGGTGATGCGAAAGCAACGATCGCCCCTCCCCTGGCGGGATCCATGCACTCAAGCGCAGCTTGAGCCGACCACAGCACCGACTTGAGTCCAACCGACATCATCCGGTCGATGGTTTCATCACGAATGGCTTCGACCGGCTCATAGCGAATCCACATGGCACTCGCAGCGATGGCATCGAGGTGACCATGGCGTTGACACATGTCCTGAGCAGCTGCGAGCACCGCGTCGCGCTGGCCAGCGTCAAGCACGTAGCCATCGGCGGTGCCGCCGTCCTGGCGAATGAGCGCAATGGTTTCATCCACGCTGGCGTTGTTGAGGTCGGCAACGCCCACCGCAGCTCCGCGTTGCGCCAGCAAGCGTGCGCAAGCCTGTCCGATGCCACGGCCAGCACCCAAGACCAGCATGGACTGTCCATTCAATTCTTTTGTCATGGTGGTTCTTTCTGTGAACGACTTGGCTCTTGGATGGACACAACACTCAAGCGCGTTTGCGCACGGCTTTGGCGGGTTGAGCCTCAGCTGCCTCGCGTGCCTTGAGCACTTTGAGCGCAGCCTGCGTGGCCTTTTCGATGTGAGACACCGAAGCCTTGCGGGCGGCTGCACCGTCGCGCTTGCGGATGGCCTTCATGATCACGGCAATTTCCCGTTCGCTTTCGGTGTTGCGGCCGGGCTGGGACAAGGACGTCGCGCGCAGCACCATGGCGCGGGCATGCAGCTGCCGCAGCACGTTGCCCAGCGTTTCATTGCCAGAGCCCTCGACGAGGCAATCGTAAAAGCGGGTTTTGGCCCTGATCATGGCCGCTGAATCGGCACTTGCATAGGCATCGCGAAGTTGATTGAAGGCCTCGCTGAGCGCCTTCATGTGCGTCTCGGTGGCCAGTTCGGCAAACAGCTGGCTGGCCAAGCCTTCGAGCTCGGCACGCAATTGAAAGACCTCGCTGGCTTGGCGGGCGCTGATGTTGCAAACAATCGGTCCCTTGTTGGGAATGACTTCCACCAGCCCTTCCGATTCGAGTTGCCTTAACGCCTCGCGAATGAGGGTGCGACTCACCCCCGTGATTTCGCACAACTCGCGCTCCACCAGACGGCTGCCCGGTGCAAATTGCCCAATGGCGATCGCATCCCGGATCTTCTCGAGTACCTGCTGTCGCAAGGGTGCTGCCACCCGAACGATTCGCATCGATGATGTGTTCATCGGTCAAGTCTCCTGTGTGGGTGTCTCAACCTGGCGCCCCTCCGTACATTTGCCAAAGCCCGGTGACCATCACGCCGGCATCCACCGGGAGGATAACCCCAGTGATGGCACCAGCTGACGGGGAGAGCAAAAAGTCCACCGGCGCTGCAATTTCATCGGGTTGAATCAAACGACCCAAGGCCGTGGCCTTGATCATCGTTTGGGGGTCGCGTTCGCCCCGGGCATGGCTGGCCAGCACCGCTGGCGTGAGCGTGGGACCCGGCGCTACACAATTGACGCGCACACCCTTTCTACCCCACGCCACGGCAAGATTGCGGGTCATGGCAATGACCGCCGCCTTGGAAGGACCATAGGCAACCAAGGGGGAGCTGCCCAACGCAGTGATGGAAGCAATGGTCACGATCGCCCCCTGCCCTCGTTCTGCCATTCGGGAACCGAAAGCACGGCAGGTGTTGAAACTGCCACCCACGTTGACATCCAGGATGCGCTGCCACTGCGCAGGATCTTGCTGTTCGGGTGGATGCGGATTTTCAAGGTGGGCCGCGCAGGCCACCAAGGCGCCACAGGCACCGATCTCTGTTTCGATGCGCTTGGCCAAGGCCTCCACCGCCCCAGCGTCAGCGATGTCCAGCGTGAATCCGCTGCCGCCCACCTGCTGGGCGACCGCTTGAGCACGTTCACCATCGATGTCGCAGACCACCACCTGCCAACCCGAAGCAGCCAAGCGGCTGGCGCACGCTGCGCCAATTCCACCGCCACCGCCGGTTATGACCGCAACCTTGGCCGGATTCACAGACATTGGTAGACCGCCTCAATCAGTCGGCGGGCACGCGGGCCATTGTCAGGACGCATGTGCATGTTGTTCATGGCGTAGCTGAAACCGAGCTTTGCCTCGGGATCGCCCAAGCCAATCGATCCCCCCACCCCATGGTGACCAAAAGATCGCAGACCCGGCCCCATCCACACGATGGGCTCGGAGGTCAACAAGAACCCCAATGCCTGGTGATAGGGGCGTTGCATCATGGCCTCCACCATGTTGTGTTGTTCGGTGATCGCCTGATCGATGGTGGCGCTTGACATCAGTCGCACGCCATCGAGCTCACCGCCACGTGCGAGCGCCCCGTAGAGCCGAGCGATGGCACGCGCATTGCCGTGGCCGCTGGCGCTGGTGATGGTCGCTTCACGCCACTGGCGGGAATTGAGGTCGAGTGGATCGGGTAATTGGTCCCACGCACGGGAGACGATCTTGGCGGGATCCCCATTGCGAGCGGCGAAGATTGTGCCCTCGGTGGCCTGGATGAAATCGGCACAACGCGCCTGGTCGGCCAACGACAGGCCAAATTGATAGTCCAGCTGGAGCGGCCCCGTCACCTCCTGTCTCAGGAAGTTGGGCAAGGTGCGCCCATCCACGCGTCGAACGATCTCGTCAATCAGGAAACCCTGGTTGTGAACATGGTAGGCCGCCTGCTTGCCTGGCTCCCATAACGGCGCCTGTTTAGCCAGCGCATCCACCATCAGGGCGTGATCAAACATGGCCTCTGGGTGCAGGCGATCGGTCAAGATTGGCAAGCCTGCGGTGTGGTCCAGGACGTGGCGAACCAGCACGCGCTCTTTGCCGTTTTGCGCGAACTCTGGCCAGTAGTTGGCCACGGGCACATCGAGCTTGACCTGCCCCCGGTCTACCAGCATGTGCAAACACGTGGCAGACACTGCCTTTGCCACCGACATCATGCAAACGATGGTGTCTTTCTCCCAGGGGCGTGTGGCTGCGCGGTCTTGCCAGCCGCCCCACAGGTCCACGACGGTGTGGCCGTCAATCACCACGCTGACAGAGGCACCAACTTCGTCCTCAAGGACGAAGTTCTGCTCGAATGCCGCACGGACAGGCTCAAAGCCTACTGCGCAGATACCCTGGATGGGAAATTCCTGCGATGCCTTTTTGATTCTGGTTTCCATGGTCTGGTTGGGTTCGTTGTGATGCACGTATTGCAGCAAATTTTTTCACCCAGAACCCGACATGTCAATGGAATTGTATTACGGGATTACGAGCACATTGACATCCCGAAAGATCGCAATATAGTCGTCACGACCCAAATCAAAAGTGAGACACCTGTGAACAAAGAACGATTCGAAAAAGGGCTTGCCGTACGCCGAGAGGTTTTGGGGTCCGAATATGTGGACCAGTCACTGGCCAACGCCGACGACTTCAATCGCCCCTTGCAAGAGCTGGTGACCGAATACTGCTGGGGCGAAATCTGGACTCAGCCCGACCTCCCCCGCCGTACCCGCAGCTTGATCAACCTCGCCATGATCAGTGCGCTCAATCGGCCCCACGAATTGCAGTTGCACGTACGCGGCGCGCTTCGCAATGGTTGCAGCAAAGACGAGATCCGCGCGGTGCTGATGCAGGTAGCCATTTACTGTGGCGTGCCAGCAGCCATTGATGCCTTTCGGGTCGCGGCGACCGTGCTGAAGGAAGAAGGGGTCTGAAATGGGCAAACCCTTGACACCAGGAAGCCTCATCGGCTTTGTGGGCCTTGGCAACATGGGGCACCCCATGGCCATGCGCCTGGCTGCGGCAGGCTATCGCTTGCATCTGGTGGACGCCCGCCCCTTGGTTGCCCAAGAGCTGGCTGCAGAAACTGGTGGTGTGGCTCTGGCCTCGGTGGCTGAACTGGGTGCAGGCGTTGACGCCGTGATCCTGATGCTGCCCGACGGCAAGACGGTACAGAAAGTCGTGGTTGAGCAAGGCCTAGCTAGCCGAATGCCCCATGGGAGTCTCTTGATCGACATGGGGTCCTGTGAGCCTGGCGGGACGGCAATTCTGGGACTTAATCTGAAAGCTACCGGTATCGACATGGTGGATGCGCCTGTATCAGGCGGTGTACCGCGTGCGCGCACTGGCGAGCTCACCATCATGGTGGGTGGAAAGGCATTGGCCGTTGAACGCGCCCGGCCGATGCTGTCGGTCCTCGGCAACAAAATTTATGCGACGGGCAGGCTTGGGAGTGGCCAGGCCATGAAATCGCTGAACAACTTTGTTTCGGCAGTTGGCCTGGTGGCCACTTGCGAAGCAGTCAATGTGGGACGTCACTTTGGCTTGCAGCCTGAGGTCATTGCCGAGGTGCTCAACGGCTCCACTGGAAAGAACAACACTACCGAGCACAAGCTCAAGCAATTCATCCTCTCGGAAAGCTTTGGATCGGGCTTCTCCCTTGACCTCATGGTCAAGGACCTCGGCATCGCCGCCGGCGTGGCCCGTGACGCAGACGTTCATTCGGTTTTCATGGATGAATGCTTGCGGATGTGGAAGGCGGCGCAGCAGCTATTGGGGCCAGGACGCGATCACACCGAGATGGCGCGCTGGGTCAATTCGGTCATGCAAACTAACCAAGGAGACAAACCATGAATCAAGTAAACATGAAAAGCGATATGGAACCCACAACTGGGAAACTGAGCCGCCGCAGCTTGCTGGCGGCTGGCGCGATGTTGCCGTTGGCAGGTGGCGCGTGGGCGCAAAGTAGCGTGGGTCGTATCGTTGTTGGGTTCGCTGCGGGTGGCGCTGCCGATGGACTTGCCCGCTTGGCAGCCGACAAACTGCGTGGTGTCGTTGCCCCGTCTATGGTGGTGGAGAACCGGATCGGCGCAGGCGCACGCATCGCCATCGAATACGTGAAGAACTCCCCGCCCGATGGCACCACCATGGTGCTGGTGCCCGATGCCACGATGTTCCTTTACCCGCATGTTTACAAGGAACTCCGCTACGACCCGGCCAAAGACTTCACGCCCGTGACCCGGCTGATCAGCATGTCGCTGGTCATGTATGTTGGCCCTGGCGTGCCCGCGAGTGTGAAGACCATCAAGGACTACGTGGAATGGGCCAAGTCCAACCCCAAAAACCTGGTTTATGCCACCCCGGCAGCCGGCGCAACCCCGCACTTCACGGGTGCCATGTTTGCTAAGGCGGCGGGGCTTGATCTGGAGCCAGTCCATTACAAAGGGGGCGCACCAGCCATTCAGGATCTGGTGGCTGGACAAGTACCAGTGGCTTTTGGCTCAACCTCAGATGGCATTGCCATGGTTCAGGCTGGCAAAGCCAGAGCCCTGGCGGTTTCATCGGCTCGACGGACCACCATGTTCCCGGACGTCCCAACGTTCACCGAGCTGGGCTTTAAAGACCTCGTCGTTGAAGATGGCCTGGGCGTTTATGTACCGTCCAAGACGCCTGCTGATGCTGTTGCACGGTTGAATGCGGGCCTGCAAGCTGCCCTCAAGACCAAGGACTTGCAGACCCCGATTCGGGATTGGGGGTTTGATGTCTCCGCAGAAGCGTCGACCGAATTCAATGAGCGACTGAGCCGTGAGCGTGGCCGCTGGCAAGGCATTGTCAAAGCCACGGGCTTCACCGCCATGGAGTGATGACCCAGCCCGCAGGTCTCTGGAATAGAAAGTTCACCACCCCGGTTTTTGAGCCATCACCAAGCTGGATTTTCATATTTTTTTCATACCCAGAAACAACTTAGCCTCCGATTGGAGGCTAAGTTGTTGATTGAATTGGTGGGTGATACATGGATCGAACATGTGACCCCTGCCGTGTGAAGGCAGTGCTCTACCGCTGAGCTAATCACCCGTGTCTTTCGACAGGCGAAATTATGCCACAGCGCTGGGAGGCAAATCGCCAGCTTGCCGGGCTTCAAGCTGGCGCCAGAGCGTTTTGCCGCCACTGGCTTTGTCCAACTCGGCCAGCAGCTTGTCATGGGCGGCCAGCTCCTGCTCGGTCGGCTGAAGCACCTTGAAACGCATGCCCCGCAAATCCATGCGGTTGGCCTGGGCGCTCGACGCGAGGTGGCTGTCCTCGATCAAGAGTTCCTGCCCCCGAGTCAAGGCCAGGTACACATCGGCCAGCAACTCCGCATCCAGCAACGCGCCGTGCAAGGTGCGCGCGGAGTTGTCCACGCCCATACGGTCGCACAGTGCATCCAGCGAATTGCGTTTACCGGGGAACAATTGCTTGGCCATGGCCAGGCTATCAACCACGCCAGCGATGTGTTTGGCAAACGGGCCTTGGCCCAATCGCTCCAGCTCCGCATCGAGAAAGCCCACGTCAAAGGGCGCGTTATGGATGATGACCTCTGCCCCCTGGACGTAGTCCAGGAGCTGCTGGGCGATCTGGTCGAATTTGGGTTTGTCTTGCAAGAACTCGGAGGTGAGGCCGTGAACCTTCAAGGCGTCTTCGTGGCTTTCGCGCTCGGGGTTGAGGTAGAGGTGCAAGTTGTTGCCCGTAAGGCGCCGGTTGAGCAATTCGACACAACCGATTTCAATGATGCGATCCCCCGCTGCAGGCGACAGGCCTGTGGTTTCGGTATCCAACACAATTTGGCGCATGGCTGACCTTGTCAGTGATTCTCTTTGGCGTGATTGATGGTGTAGCGAGGCAATTCCACCACCAAGTCGGTTGCGCCCAATTTAACTTGGCACGACAAACGGGAAACCGAGGTCAAACCCCAGGCCTTGTCGAGCAGGTCATCCTCTTCTTCGGTGGCTTCGGTCAGGCTGCGAAAACCTTCGCGCACGATGACGTGGCAGGTGGTGCACGCGCAGCTCATGTCGCAGGCGTGCTCGATGGAAATCTGTTGATCGAGCAAGGCTTCGCAAAGCACGTCACCTTGCAGCGCCTCAAAGGTTTTGCCTTCGGGGCATAAGTCGGGATGGGGAAGTACGCGAATGACGGGCATGGTCACAAAGTCTCGATGTGTTGACCCTTGAGGGCTTGCTGGATGCTGCGATTCATGCGGGTCGCGGCGAAGGCTTCTGTGCCATCGGCGAGGGCCTTGGTGGTCTTTTCAATGTGCGCGGGATCCTGGCTGGACATGGCAGCGCGCAACTCGTCCATCAGGGTGTCAATGGTGCCGCGCTCTTGCGCATTGAGCAGGTCACCGTCAGCCTGCAAGGCCGATTGGGTGGCCAACAGCATGCGGTCCGCGTCCACCCTCGCCTCTTGCAATGCCCTGGCGTCCTTGTCTTGTCCGGCGCGCTCGAACCCGTCCTGGAGCATGCGGGTGATGTCGTCGTCAGAAAGCCCATACGAGGGTTTGACGGTGATGTCAGAGGCCACGCCGCTGACTTGTTCGGTGGCGTTGACCGACAGCAAGCCGTCAGCGTCCACGGTGAAGGTCACGCGGATGCGCGCTGCCCCTGCTGGCATGGGCGGGATGCCTCGCAATTCAAACCGGGCCAGACTGCGGCAGTCTTGCACCAGGTCTCGCTCGCCCTGAACCACATGAATGGCCAAGGCGGTTTGGCCGTCCTGGTAGGTGGTGAAGTCTTGCGCCATCGCAGTCGGAATAGTTTGGTTGCGCGGGATGATGCGCTCCACCAATCCACCCATGGTTTCAAGCCCAAGTGAGAGTGGAATCACGTCGAGCAGCAGCATGGCCTGTTCATCGGCATGGCCTGCCAATTGATGGGCTTGGCGCGCCGCACCCAGTGCGACCACCTCGTCGGGATTGAGGTCGGTGAGCGGGGCTTGGCCAGTGAATTGCGAGATGGCGTCGCGGATTTGAGGCATGCGGGTTGAACCGCCCACCAGCACCACGCCCTTGAGGTCGGCTGCGGTCACGGCGGCGTCGCGCATGGTTTTGCGAAGCACTTTCATGGTTTGATCGGTGAGCTCGCGCGTGATGTGTTCAAACTGTGAACGGCTCACGGCGATGCGGTGGGGCTTGCCATTCACACTCATCTGCAAGTCCACATGCAAGTGCTCGGACAGGGACTCCTTGGTGCGGCGAGCCTCGCGCAACAGCACGGCCCTGTCTTGACCATTGAGGTCGGTGATGCCCAACTCGGCCATGACCCAATTGGCCAGGGCATGGTCGTAATCGTCTCCGCCCAGAGCAGAGTCGCCACCGGTGGCGACGACTTCAAACACCCCTTCGCTCAGACGCAGGATGGACACATCGAAGGTGCCACCGCCGAGGTCGTAGACCGCATAAAGTCCCTCGCTGCCGTTTTCCAGGCCATAGGCAATGGCCGCAGCGGTGGGCTCATTGAGCAAGCGCAAGACTTCAATGCCGGCGAGGCGCGCCGCGTCTTTGGTGGCCTGGCGTTGTGCATCATCGAAATAGGCCGGCACGGTGATGACCGCTCCAAAGAGGTCGTCGGCCAATGAGTCTTCCGCGCGGTATCTCAGTGTGGCCAAAATTTCTGCGCTCACCTCGACTGGGGACTTCTCGCCCTCCACCGTCCGGATGCGCACCGAGCCTTCGGCGGGCATCAATTCGTAAGGCAAGGCCTGTTTGGCTTTGATCTCGGCGTGGCCTCGCCCCATGAGGCGCTTGACCGAGGAAATGGTGTTGGCGGGATCGATGGCCTGATTGGCCAGCGCCTCTGCCCCAATTTGCCGTCGCCCTTGCCCCAAATACCTAACAACCGATGGCAGGATCACCCGCCCTTGATCGTCGGGCAGGCACTCGGCGACACCGTGGCGGACCACAGCCACCAAAGAATGCGTGGTGCCCAGGTCAATGCCAACAGCCCACCGGTGTTGATGGGGTGCGGTCGCTTGGCCGGGCTCGGCAATTTGAAGCAATGCCATGAATGAAGTACTCAGTCGTCAAGTTGGTCGAGTCGACGGTCGATGTCGGCCTCGAATCGCTGCATGAAGAGCATTCGGCGCACCGACTCCACCGCCGCTGGCCAGTTCTGCATGTCGTCGATGGCATTCTCGCAGGTCGCACTCTCGCTCTGGCGAGCCGCCACCACGTCGTCCCGCAGGTTCTGCACGGTCAGCGCATCGGTCGCCTCTTCAAGCGACTCACGCCACTGCATTTGCTGAATCAGAAAGTCAGGGGACATCTGGGTGTTTGAATGCGCCTGGACCGGGTGGCCGGCGAGTTCACACAAATAGGCTGCTCGCGAAGTGGGGTGCTTGAGGCGCTGGTAGGCCTCATTGATGCGCACCGACCATTGCGTGGCCAAGCGCTGCGCCTGGCTGGTTTGGGCAGCGTGGCGATCCGGATGCGCCCAATGCTGTAGCTCTTTCCAGCGCTGGGTCAGTTCATGGGCATCGAGGGCAAAGCGCCTGGGCAGCTGAAACAACTCAAAATCATCTGCCGCCAACTGGGCTGGCAGGGTAGGCGCACGCTCAGACATCACACGCGGAAAGATTCACCACAACCACAGCGATCGCGTTCGTTGGGGTTGTTGAACCGGAACCCCTCGTTGAGGCCCTCGCGCACGAAATCGAGCTCGGTCCCATCGAGGTACACCAGGCTTTTGGGATCAATGTGGATCTTGACGCCCTCAGACTCAAACACCAGGTCTTCGGCGGCAGACTCGTCGACGTATTCAAGCTGGTAGGCCAGGCCTGAACAGCCCGTGGTCTTGACACCGAGGCGCACACCCACACCCTTGCCCCGTTTGGCAATGTATTTGGTGACGTGCCTTGCAGCGGCGGGTGTGATGGAAATGGCCATGGTTGAGCTCGGATGCGGGGTCAGGCCTCGTGCTTTTTCTTGTAGTCGGCGATGGCTGCCTTGATGGCATCTTCAGCCAGGATGGAGCAATGGATCTTGACGGGGGGCAAGGCCAGTTCTTCAGCAATCTGGGCGTTTTTCAACGCGCCCGCCTCGTCCAGGGTCTTGCCCTTGACCCATTCGGTGACCAGCGAAGAGGATGCAATCGCCGAGCCACAGCCATAGGTCTTGAAGCGCGCGTCTTCAATCACCCCCGTTTGCGGGTTGACCTTGATTTGCAATTTCATGACATCGCCACACGCAGGTGCGCCCACCATGCCCGTGCCCACCGAGTCGTCGCCCTTTTCAAAGGAGCCGACATTGCGGGGGTTTTCATAGTGATCAATGACTTTGTCTGAATAGGCCATGCCGGTTCTCCGAAGGTATGCAGTCGATCAGTGGGCTGCCCACTGGATGGTGGACAAGTCCACGCCGTCTTTGTACATCTCCCACAGCGGACTCAAGTCGCGCAGCTTGTTGACATTGAGACGAATCATCTCAATGGCTTGATCGATGTCGTGTTCGGTGGTGAAGCGCCCAATGGTGATGCGAAGGCTTGAATGGGCGAGTTCGTCACTCATGCCCAGGGCACGCAGCACATAGCTGGGCTCCAGACTTGCCGAGGTGCAAGCCGACCCTGAGGACACCGCCAGGCCTTTGATGCCCATGATCAGGGACTCGCCTTCAACGTAGTTGAAGCTGATGTTGAGGTTGTGGGGAACGCGCGCCTTGAGGTCGCCATTCACAAACACCTGCTCCATGTCCTTGAGGCCGTCGAGCAAGCGCTTTTGCAAGGCCTCGGCCTTGGCGCGATCCTGGGCCATTTCTTCGCGGGCGATGCGGAAGGCCTCGCCCATGCCCACGCACTGGTGAGTGGGCAATGTGCCGCTGCGCATGCCGCGCTCGTGTCCACCACCGTGCATCTGGGCTTCCAGGCGCACGCGGGGCTTGCGTCGCACATACAGGGCGCCAATGCCTTTGGGGCCATAGGTTTTGTGGGAGGCCAGGCTCATGAGGTCCACGGGCAGTTGCTTGAGGTCAATCTCGATCTTGCCCGTTGCCTGCGCTGCATCCACGTGAAGAATCACGCCCCGCTCGCGGCAGATCTGGCCCAGTGTCGGGATGTCCTGGATGACACCAATCTCGTTGTTGACCAGCATGACACTGGCCAGGATGGTGTCAGGCCTCAGGGCCTTTTTGAAGGCCTCGAGGTCAATGAGGCCGTTGGATTGGACATCAAGGTAAGTCACCTCAAAGCCCTGACGCTCCAGCTCGCGCATGGTGTCGAGCACGGCTTTGTGCTCGGTCTTGACTGTGATGAGGTGCTTGCCCTTGTCCTTGTAGAAATGAGCTGCCCCCTTGATCGCCAAATTGTTGGATTCGGTGGCACCGGAGGTCCAAACAATTTCGCGCGGGTCAGCGCCGATCAGGTCGGCCACCTGGCAGCGGGCTCGCTCGACGGCTTCTTCAGCCTCCCAGCCCCATGCGTGTGAACGCGAGGCCGGGTTGCCAAAGTGCTCGCGCAACCAGGGAATCATGGCATCCACCACGCGGGGGTCAACCGGTGTGGTGGCACCGTAATCCATGTAGATCGGCAAATGGGGGGTCATGCTCATGAGAAGACTTCAGTTGTTCTTGGTGTTGCCTGCCGTGCCCAAAGCAAAGACGGAATTGGGTGCGGTGACCCGAATCGGCTTGACCACGGGCACGCTGGAAATCGCTTTTTTGATGGAGGGACGAAGCTCCACATGCATGCCCTTGGCAACTTGGTCATCCACCAATTTTTGCAGAGACACGGAGTGCAGGAAATCAAACATGCGCTGGTTGAGGTTGGACCACAGTTCATGGGTCATGCAACGCCCTGCTTCGCCTTGGCAATTCTCTTTGCCGCCGCAGCTGGTGGCGTCCAGGGGTTCGTCAACGGACAAGATGATGTCAGCCACCGAGATGTGCTGGGCATCGCGCCCCAGGGTGTAGCCGCCGCCCGGTCCACGGGTGGATTCCACGAGGTTGTGGCGGCGCAGCTTGCCAAACAGTTGCTCCAGATAAGACAGGGAAATCTGCTGGCGCTGGCTGATGGCAGCAAGGGTGACAGGTCCGGCCTGTTGACGAAGTGCCAGATCAATCATGGCGGTGACTGCAAAACGACCTTTGGTAGTGAGACGCATGGCAGGCTCCTTTCATGGGTTTGCCGTTGTTGAATCGGTCCACGACCGACTCTGAAAGGACTGTATCACAATGCCCAATTAAATTACTCGGGAATACACGGGATAACCCCAGGGACTCAGATGTTTTCAGAGTACTTTCCCAGCACCTCACGCGCCAAACACGGTTTTCCTGATGCGCAAGACCTCATCTCGGAGTCGAGCCGCCTGCTCAAACTCCAGCTGCTTGGCATGCTCGAGCATTTGCTTTTCCAGTTGCTTGATGCGCTTGGCGGCGCTGTCCTCATCCAGCATGGACAAGTCCAGATCTTGCCCAGCCTGCAAGGCCAACTGGTCGCTTTTCTCGCTGTAAACGCCGTCGATCAGGTCCCTCACGCGCTTGACCACGCCTCTGGGCGTGATGCCGTGGAGTTGGTTGAATTCGATTTGCTTGTTGCGCCGGCGCTCGGTTTCCTGGATGGCTCTGGCCATGGAGTCCGTCACCCGATCGGCATACAAGATGGCCTGGCCATGAAGATTGCGCGCTGCGCGGCCAATGGTTTGGATGAGGCTGCGCTCGGAGCGCAAAAAGCCTTCCTTGTCGGCATCCAGGATGGCCACCAAGGACACCTCGGGGATGTCCAAGCCTTCACGCAACAGGTTGATGCCCACCAGCACATCGAAGGCCCCCAGGCGCAGGTCGCGGATGATCTCCACGCGCTCGACGGTGTCCACATCGCTGTGCAAATAGCGCACCTTCACGCCGTTGTCAGTCAGGTAGTCGGTGAGTTGCTCGGCCATGCGCTTGGTCAAGGTGGTGATCAGGACACGCTCGCTGCGCTGGACGCGATCGCGGATTTCCTGCAAGACATCGTCCACCTGGTGGGTGGCTGGCCGGACTTGGACCAAGGGATCGACCAGCCCCGTGGGCCTGACCACCTGCTCCACCACTTGCCCGCTGTGGCTGCGTTCGTAATCGGATGGGGTGGCTGACACAAAAACCAGTTGCCGCATGCGCCGCTCGAACTCTTCGAGCTTGAGCGGGCGATTGTCCAGGGCGCTGGGCAAGCGAAACCCGTACTCCACCAGCGTGGTCTTGCGGGCGCGGTCTCCGTTGAACATGCCCGAAAACTGCCCCATGAGAACGTGACTCTCATCGAGGAACATCACTGCGTCCTTGGGCAGGTAATCGGTGAGCGTGGGCGGCGGCTCGCCCGGCTGGGAGCCGCTCAGGTGACGCGAGTAGTTTTCGATGCCTTTGCAATGCCCCACCTCGCTGAGCATTTCCAAATCAAAACGGGTCCGCTGCTCCAGGCGCTGAGCCTCGACCAGCTTGCCCATGCCCACCAGTTGTTTGAGGCGCTCATCGAGTTCGAGCTTGATGGTTTCAACCGCTGCCAGCACGCGCTCGCGCGGCGTGACGTAGTGGCTGGAGGGGTAGACCGTGAAGCGGGGCACCGACTGGCGCACCTTGCCTGTGAGTGGGTCAAAGAGTTGCAGCCCCTCGACTTCGTCATCGAACAATTCCAGCCTCAAGGCCAGCTCGCTGTGCTCCGCAGGGAATACGTCGATGGTGTCTCCCCTGACCCGGAAAGTGCCCCGTGTGAACTCCAGGTCATTGCGCTGGTACTGCATGCGAACCAGTTGGGCAATGATGTCGCGCTGCCCCATCACATCGCCCTTTCTGAGGGTCAGCACCATCTGGTGGTAACTCTCGGGGTCGCCAATGCCGTAGATGGCAGAAACGGTGGCCACGATCACCACATCGCGACGCTCCATCAGGCTTTTGGTGCACGAGAGCCGCAGCTGCTCGATGTGCTCGTTGATGGCGCTGTCCTTCTCGATGAAGAGATCGCGCTGGGGCACATAGGCCTCGGGTTGGTAGTAGTCGTAGTAACTCACAAAATATTCCACGGCGTTTTTGGGGAAGAACTCCCTGAATTCGCTGTAGAGCTGTGCAGCCAGTGTCTTGTTGGGGGCATACACGATCGCGGGGCGTCCCAGGCGTGCGATCACATTGGCCATGGTGAAGGTCTTGCCCGACCCCGTCACCCCCAGCAGGGTTTGAAACATTTCGCCATTTTGAAAACCATCCACCAAAGCCTCGATGGCGGCGGGCTGGTCCCCAGCAGGCGGGTAAGGCTGAAACAGTTCGAAAGGGGAATTCGCATAGGTGACCCACTGGCCTGCAAGTTCGGAGTCGGCTGAATCGGCGGGGGGGGAGGAAGAATGGACTGTCATGTCTAAAGCAAGTGCGCAGGCGATTGTCGCAACACCTCCCCTGGGGAAACCCCGAGGTCACGCGGCTAGAATCAAAGCTCGTAAGCGTATCGCATCCAGAACGCGTTCAGATTCAATCCCTTTGAACACCAAACGAGCCCGACATGTCCCTGTTCCAAGCCGTTGAAATGGCCCCTCGCGACCCGATCCTGGGTCTGAATGAGCAATTTGCCGCCGACGCCCATCCCCGTAAAGTCAATCTGGGTGTGGGCGTTTATTTCGATGACCAAGGCAAATTGCCCCTGCTGCAATGTGTCAAGCAAGCCGAGGCCCAACTGGCGGCCGCACCCAAGGCTCGTGGCTATTTGCCCATCGATGGCATTGCCGCCTACGACAACGCCGTCAAAGCCCTGGTGTTCGGAGCCGATTCAGAGCCGGTCAAATCGGGCCGCGTAGCCACCGTCCAGGCGCTGGGCGGCACGGGGGGTCTCAAGATCGGTGCTGACTTCCTCAAACGGCTCAACCCCCAAGCCAAGGTCCTGATCTCAGATCCCAGCTGGGAAAACCACAGAGCCCTCTTCACCCAGGCTGGCTTCACGGTGGAAACCTACGCCTACTACGATGCCGCATCCCGGTCCGTCAACTTCAAAGGCATGCTGGCTTCCTTGGAAGCGGCGGCACCGGGCACGGTGGTGGTGTTGCATGCCTGCTGTCACAACCCCACCGGCTACGACATCACCGCTGCCCAATGGGATCAAGTGGTGCAAGTGGTCAAAGCCAAAGGGCTGACGGCTTTCCTCGACATGGCCTACCAGGGCTTTGGACAAGGCATTGCCGAAGACGGCGCCGTGATCGCCAAGTTTGTCGCTGCGGGCATCGACTTTCTCGTCTCCACCTCGTTCTCCAAGAGCTTTAGCCTGTATGGCGAGCGTGTGGGTGCTTTGTCGGCCTTGTGCGCCAACAAGGACGAAGCCGATCGCGTGCTGTCGCAACTCAAGATCGCCATCCGCACCAACTATTCCAACCCACCCACCCATGGCGGCACCGTGGTGGCTTCGGTGCTCAATACGCCCGAGCTGCGCGCCCTGTGGGAAAAGGAACTCGCCGAGATGCGGGTTCGCATCAAGGCCATGCGCCAAGCCCTGGTGGAGGGCCTCAAAGCCGCTGGGGTCAAGCAAGACATGTCCTTCATCACCCAGCAAGTGGGCATGTTCAGCTATTCCGGTTTGAGCAAAGAGCAAATGGTTCGTTTGCGCAGCGAATTTGGTGTCTATGGCACCGACACAGGCCGCATGTGCGTGGCTGCCCTCAACAGCGGCAACATCGGTCACGTGTGCCAGTCGATTGCGAAAGTGCTGTCCACCTGATGGCACTGATGCCATCCATCCGTTTTCCCCACTGAAGGCAAGAGGAGTCCCCATGCTTTATCAACTGTATGAAACCCAACGGGGCCTCATGGAGCCATTTGCCGAATTTGCCAAGGCATCGTCCAGGCTGTTTGGCAACAACCAGTCGCCTTTTTCCTATCAGCCCGCCTCGCACCGCCTGGCCGCGTCGTTCGACCTGATTTATCGACTCTACAAGGACTACGAAAAGCCCGAGTTTGGCATCCGCGCCATCGAGAGCGAAGGCCAGGAAATCGCCATCGATGAACGTGTGGAACTCGACCTGCCTTTTTGCCAGTTGCGCCGATTCAAACGCTTCACCGATGACCCTGTGACGCTCGAGCGCATCAAAAAAGAACCCGTGGTGCTCATCGTGGCGCCGCTCTCGGGTCACTATGCCACCTTGCTGCGCGACACCGTGCAGACCATGCTGCAACACCACAAGGTCTACATCACCGACTGGAAAAACGCCCGCATGGTCCCCTTGTCCGACGGTGAATTTCACCTGCACGACTACATCAACTACGTGCAGCATTTCATTCACCACATTCAAGCTGCCTATGGCGACATCCACATCATGTCGGTGTGCCAACCCACCGTGCCCGTGCTGGCTGCTGTTTCCCTGCTGGCCTCACGCGGTGAACCCACCCCCATCTCCATGGTCATGATGGGTGGCCCCATCGATGCACGCAAGTCCCCCACCAGCGTCAACAACCTCGCAACCAACAAAAGCATCGACTGGTTCGAGAACAATGTGATCTACCGTGTCCCTCCCAATTTTCCGGGCTCGGGTCGCCGCGTTTATCCCGGCTTCTTGCAACACACCGGGTTCGTGGCCATGAACCCGGATCGCCACTTCAAGAGCCACCTCGACTATTTCAATGACCTGGTCAAGGGCAACGACTTCAGCGCCGACGCTCACCGCAAGTTCTACGACGAGTACAACGCCGTGCTCGACATGGATGCCGATTACTACCTCGAGACCATTCAAGCGGTTTTCCAGGACTTCAGCCTGGTCAAGGGCACCTGGGACGTCAAGAATGCCCACGGACAGGTCGAACGCGTCAAACCCCAGGACATCAAAGGCGTTGGCCTGCTCACCGTTGAAGGCGAGCTCGACGACATCTCGGGTCTGGGCCAAACCCGCGCGGCTCACGGACTGTGCAAAGGCATTCCCGAGTCCGACAAGATCCACCTCGAAGTCAAAGGCGCTGGTCACTACGGCATCTTCAGTGGCCGCCGCTGGCGCGACATGGTTTACCCCACCGTCAAGGCATTTCTGGAAAAGCGCCAGCCCTTGGCCAAAAAGCATTTGTTTGTTGCCGAGCCCAGCCTAATGAGCGATGACCATGTGGGTGCAGGACATGCCCAGTCGGTGCTGTCCAAACTGGCCAAAAAACCTGATGCCGCCAGCCGGACCACGGCCAAGAAAGCTGCGCCCTCACGCACGGCCAAATCCGCACGTCCTGCAGCCAAGCGCGCCAGCAAAAGCACCCCCTCGGCTCGCAAAAGCCGCTGAGGGCTCAGGGCGACAGCGGTTCTCAAGCCATGCTGCGTGATCGCTTGCTCGAGGCCCTGCCCCAGACTCAATGCACGCGGTGCGGCTATCCGGACTGCGCGGCCTATGCCCAGGCCATTGCGGACGGTGAAGCCGCCATCAACCAGTGCCCACCCGGCGGGCAGGCTGGCGTGGCGCGACTGGCTCACATCACGGGTTTGCCAGAACTGCCCCTCAATCCCGAATTTGGACTGGAAGGTCCACGCCATGTGGCCTGGATCGACGAGGACTGGTGCATTGGCTGCACGCTGTGTTTGCCCGCATGCCCTACCGATGCCATCCTGGGCACCAACAAACGCATGCACACAGTCATCGAGGCCGCCTGCACGGGCTGTGAACTGTGCATCCCGGTTTGCCCAGTGGATTGCATTCAGCTCGAAGATGTGAGTTCACCCGCCACCGGCTGGCAAGCCTGGAGCCCTCTGCAAGCGCAACAAGCACGAGAGCGCTACGACCAGCACCAACACCGCCAAGAGCGCATTGACCAGTTGCGCGCCCAAAGCCAGCTCAAAAAACTCGATCACGACCTTGAGGCCTTGCAAGCCGACGCTCAGCTTGCGCGTGATGCGCAAGAGCGGGAGCGCGCCCAGCGCAAGCACGACATCGTGGCTGCAGCTTTGGCCAGGGCCAAAGCCCAGCGATCAGACCGCCCCTGATCAGTGGCCGGCCTAGCCTTGCTGCGCCAAGGCGTTCATGGCCGTGATCACCGGCTCGGGAGCCTGCACCAGTTCAATCAACACGCCTTCGCCACTCACCGGGAATTCATCGTTGCTCTTGGGATGGATGAAGCAAATGTCAAAGCCTGCAGCACCACGCCGAATGCCACCCGGTGCAAAACGAACGCCTTGCGCGGTGAGCCATTCCACGGCCTTGGGCAGGTCATCGATCCACAAGCCAATGTGATTGAGCGGCGTGGCATGCACCGCCGGTTTTTTTTCGGGATCCAGTGGCTGCATCAGGTCGACTTCCACCTCGGCAGGACCATGTCCCAGGGCACAAATGTCCTCATCCACATTTTCACGTTCGCTTTGAAAGTCGCCTTTCAGACGCAAACCCAGCTTCTCGACCCAGAGGGTTCGCAAGGCCAGTTTGTCCAGACCCCCAATGGCGATTTGCTGCAAGCCCAGCACTTTGAAAGGACGCGTGCTCATTCAAACTCCACAATCAGTTGGTCCACCGACAGCGACTCGCCAGGCTTGGCCATGACCTGTTTGACCACCCCATCGCGGGCGGCAAACAACACGTTTTCCATCTTCATGGCTTCAATCACGGCCACACGCTCACCCGATTGCACCGTTTGACCCGGCTGCACATTGACCTGGACCAGCAAGCCCGGCATGGGGGACATGACATAACGGCTCATGTCTGGGGGTGCCTTGAAGGGCATGAGTCGATGCAGCTCGGCCATGCGAGGTGAGACCACCAAAGCCTCAAGGCGACGACCGTTGTGCTGAACCACCAGCACCAGGGGGTTCTTGGCCGTTCCCCGCTCCACCTGCGCGGTGAAGGCCTGGCCGTTGACCGTGCCCTCGATGCAGATGTCATTCAGACGGGAGTGACTGTCAATCTCATAGCTCTTGCCCTCAATGCGAATGCAAGCCTTGCCCACGATGTCACCACTGTCTTCCAGGGTCACATCATGGTGCTGGTGCTGTCCCTTGGCATCCAGGGCAATCACCACATAGCTCTCGCCGAGCTTGACGTCATAGCCTTTGAGCTGGCCCGACAAGGTGGCCGCACGCTGGCGCGATTTGCGCCGCACATAGGCGGCAAGCGCCACCAGGAAGTTGGCGTCGTCATGTGGCACGTCCTCGGCAAAAAAGCCTTTGCCGTAATGCTCGGCAATGAAGCCCGTGTTGAAATCCCCGCTGACAAACTTGGGGTGCGCCAACAAGGCCGCCTGAAAAGGGATGTTGGAGCTGATGCCCCGGATCACAAAGCCGTTGAGGGCTTCGCGCATCTTGGCAATGGCCTCATTGCGATCCTTGCCGTGCACGATGAGCTTGGCAATCATGGAGTCGTAAAACATCGGGATCTCGCCACCTTCTTGCACGCCCGTGTCCACCCTCACGCCCATGAGCTGTTCGGTGTTGGACTGGAACATGGTCTGATGGGGGGTTTGCAAGCGCACCAGACGCCCGGTGGACGGCAGGAAGTTGCGGAAAGGGTCTTCGGCATTGATGCGGCACTCCATGGCCCAGCCGTTGCGGCGCACATCGGCTTGCTGCAATTTGAGCTTCTCACCGGCTGCAATACGAATCATCCACTCCACCAGATCCAGGCCAGTGATGCATTCAGTGACCGGATGCTCCACCTGCAAGCGGGTGTTCATCTCCAGGAAATAAAAACTCTGGTCCTTGCCCACCACGAACTCGACCGTACCGGCGCTTTGATACTTCACGGCCTTGGCCAAAGCCACAGCCTGTTCACCCATGGCCTTACGGGTGGCATCGGAAATGAAGGGCGACGGCGCCTCCTCGATCACCTTCTGGTGACGGCGCTGGATGGAACATTCCCGCTCGTTGAGGTAGATCACATGCCCATGTGCATCGCCCAGCACCTGGATTTCAATGTGACGGGGTTCTTCCACAAACTTTTCAATGAAGACCCGGTCGTCACCAAAACTGTTGCGCGCCTCGTTGCGGCACGACTCAAACCCTTCCTTGGCTTCCTTGTCGTTGAAGGCCACCCGCAGGCCTTTGCCGCCACCGCCTGCCGAGGCCTTGATCATCACGGGGTAGCCAATGCCTTTGGCAATCTGGACGGCTTGATCGCCCGTGTCGATGGGATCGTTGTAGCCCGGAATGGTGTTGACGTTGGCATCGTTGGCCAACTTCTTGGAGGCGATCTTGTCGCCCATGGCCGCGATGCTGTAGTGCTTGGGACCGATGAAAACAATGCCCTCTTCCTCGCAGCGCTTGGAGAAAGCTTCGTTCTCGGACAAGAAGCCGTAACCCGGATGAATGGCCTGTGCACCGGTGGCCTTGGCGGCCGCAATGATCTTGTCGGCCACCAGGTAGGACTCGCGCGATGGCGCCGGACCCAGCAGCACGGCCTCGTCGGCCAATTGGACATGCCTGGCCTCTTTGTCGGCCTCGGAATACACAGCCACGGTCTGAATGCCCATGCGGCGTGCGGTGGCGATGACTCGGCAAGCGATCTCACCCCGGTTTGCAATCAAAATTTTCTTGAACATGATGTTGACTCCTGCCGCGCTCAAAGGGGAATGTTGCCGTGCTTGCGCCACGGATTTTCGATTTGCTTGTCTTTGAGCATGATCAGACTGCGGCAAATGCGTTTGCGGGTTTCGTGGGGTTGGATCACATCGTCGATGAAGCCCCTGGCACCGGCAACAAACGGGTTGGCAAAACGGGCCTTGTACTCCGCCTCACGGGCGGCGAGTTTTTCGGGATCGCCCTTGTCTTCTCGGAAGATGATTTCCACCGCCCCTTTGGCACCCATGACCGCGATTTCGGCATTGGGCCAGGCAAAGTTCACGTCGCCGCGCAAGTGCTTGGAGGACATCACGTCGTAAGCACCGCCATAGGCTTTGCGGGTGATGACGGTGACCTTGGGCACGGTGCATTCCGCATAGGCATACAAGAGCTTGGCGCCATGCTTGATGATGCCGCCGTACTCCTGAGTCGTGCCGGGCATGAAGCCAGGCACGTCCACAAAGGTGATCACCGGGATGTTGAAGGCATCACAGAAGCGGACAAAGCGCGCAGCCTTGATGCTGCTCTTGATGTCCAGACAACCTGCGAGCACCAGGGGCTGATTGGCCACGATGCCCACTGTCTGTCCATCCATGCGTGCAAAGCCGGTGATGATGTTCTTGGCGTAGTCGGGCTGCAGCTCAAAGAAATCGCCGTCATCCACCGTCTTGAGGATGAGCTCTTTCATGTCGTAGGGCTTGTTGGGGTTGTCCGGCACCAGCGTGTCTAGGCTCAAGTCCATGCGATCTATCGGGTCGCCGCTTTGGCGCACCGGCGTTTTTTCGCGGTTGTTGAGGGGCAGGTAGTTGTAGAGGCGCCGGAGCATGAGCAGCGCCTCCACATCGTTTTCAAAGGACATGTCGGCCACACCGCTTTTGGTGGTGTGGGTCAAGGCGCCGCCAAGCTCCTCGGCGGTGACTTCCTCGTGCGTCACGGTCTTGACCACCTCGGGGCCGGTGACAAACATGTAGGAGCTGTCCTTGACCATGAAGATGAAATCAGTGAGGGCGGGCGAATACACCGCACCGCCTGCGCTGGGTCCCATGATCAAACTGATCTGTGGAATGACCCCCGAGGCCATCACATTGCGCTGGAACACATCGGCATAACCGCCCAGCGAGGCCACGCCCTCCTGAATGCGCGCGCCGCCCGAGTCGTTCAGGCCAATGACCGGCGCTCCCACCTTCATCGCCTGGTCCATGATCTTGCAGATTTTTTCCGCATGCGTCTCTGACAAGGCGCCTCCGTAGACGGTGAAGTCCTGGCTGAAGACAAACACCAGTCGGCCATTGATCATGCCGTATCCGGTGACCACGCCATCGCCCGGGATTTTGTTGTCGGCCATGCCAAAGTCGTTGCAGCGGTGCTCGACAAACATGTCCCATTCTTCAAAAGTGCCCTCATCGAGCAAGACCTCGATGCGCTCACGCGCGGTGAGCTTGCCTTTGGCATGCTGCGCATCGATGCGCTTTTGGCCGCCACCCAATCGGGCCGCAGCACGCTTTTTCTCTAGCTGTTCAATGATGTCTTGCATGGGATGCTCTCCGGGGAAAAATGGGGGTCGTTGAAGGATCAGGTCTTTTGCGCGGCCAGCAACTGCCGCGCAGCGGTGGAGGGGGCGATCTCACCGGCCAGCACTTGTTGCTGCAAGGCCGGCAACATCGCTTTGACCTGGGTGTGCTCTCGAAAGTGATGAACCAGTTCGCTGTGGATGCGCTCCCACATCCACGCCAGGGCTTGCTGCTGTCGGTGAGCCGACCATTCACCCCGGGCTTGCTGCAGGTGCTGGAACTGACACAGTGCTTGCCACAACGGGGCCAAGCCTTTGGCCTGCAAGGCACTGATGGGCATGACTTGGGCGGTCCAGGCCGCTGGGGCGTCTTCTCCCCCATGCGCCGCTGCGCAGCGATCCGGATGACCGTGCATGCCCAACAAGCGCAAGGCGCTGGTGATCTGCGCTTGTGCGCGCGTGGCCGCGTCGGGATCAATGTCGGCCTTGTTGATGAGTACCAGGTCGGCCAACTCCATCACGCCTTTTTTGATGGCCTGCAAGTCGTCACCCGCATTGGGCAATTGCAGCAGCACAAAGACATCGGTCATGTTGGCCACAGCGATTTCACTTTGGCCCACCCCCACGGTCTCGACGATGACCACGTCATAGCCTGCGGCCTCGCAAATCAGCATGGCCTCGCGGGTCTTCTCCGCCACACCGCCGAGATTGCCACTGGATGGGCTGGGTCGGATGTAGGCCTTGGGATGCACCGACAGCCGCTCCATGCGGGTCTTGTCGCCCAGTATGGAGCCACCGCTCAAGGTGGAGGACGGATCGATGGCCAGCACGGCCACGCGATGTCCCTGCTCGATGAGGTAGAGGCCAAAGTTTTCGATGAGGGTGGACTTGCCCACGCCCGGCACGCCGCTGATGCCAATTCGAAAGGCTTTGCCAGTTGCAGGCAGCAAGCCCGTGAGCAAGGCGTCGCCCTGGGCGCGGTGATCGGCGCGAGTGGACTCCAGCAAGGTGATGGCCTTGGCCATGGCCCTGCGCTGAAGCACGTCTTCACCATGCAGCACATGCTGCAAGATGACCTCGGGGGGCATCGCAGTCTTGCGGGGCACGTCGGCGGAAGACGGGTTCATGACGATGGTGGGCAAGCCAGTGGCAGGTTCAACCCAATGACAGCTTGATCTGTTCGAGCACATCCTTGGCACTGGCCGGAATGGGTGTGCCTGGACCGTAAATGCCCTTGACCCCAGCCTCATACAAAAAGTCGTAGTCCTGGCGGGGAATGACCCCGCCCACGAACACCACGATGTCATTGGCACCTTGCTTTTTGAGCTCCGCGATGATGGCCGGCACCAGGGTTTTGTGCCCCGCTGCCAAGGTGGAGATGCCCACCGCATGCACATCGTTCTCGATGGCCTGGCGCGCACATTCCTCCGGGGTCTGGAACAGAGGTCCCATGTCCACATCAAAACCCAGATCCGCAAACGCAGTGGCCACCACTTTGGCGCCCCGGTCATGGCCGTCTTGCCCCAATTTGGCAATCATCACGCGGGGACGGCGGCCTTCTTTGTCAGCGAAACCTGCGATTTCTTTCTTGAGCTGTTCCCAGCCCTCGGCAGAGTCATAAGCGGCAGCGTACACACCAGTCACCTTTTGCGTATCGGCGCGATGGCGCCCGTAAACCTTTTCCAAAGCATCCGAGACTTCACCCACGGTTGCACGCAAGCGGATGGCCTGAATGGACAAGTCCAGCAAATTGCCCTGTCCGCTTTGGGCGGCCTGGGTCAGTGCCTCCAGGGCAGCGGCAACAGCTGCGTTGTCGCGCTTGGCTTTGACGGACTTGAGCCGGGCAATCTGTGCCTCTCGCACTTTGACGTTGTCGACTTCCAGGATTTCAACCGGATCTTCTTTGGCCAGCTTGTACTTGTTGACACCAACGATCACATCTTTGCCCGAGTCGATGCGGGCTTGCTTTTCTGCGGCAGCCGCTTCGATCTTGAGTTTGGCCCAGCCGCTGTCCACCGCGCGCGTCATGCCCCCCATGGCGTCGACTTCCTCGATGATGGCCCAGGCCTTGTCGGCCATTTCCTGGGTCAGGCTTTCCATCATGTACGAGCCCGCCCAAGGGTCGATCACGTTGGTGATGTGGGTCTCTTCCTGGATGATGATTTGCGTGTTGCGGGCAATGCGGGCGCTGAATTCGGTGGGCAGGGCAATGGCCTCGTCAAATGAGTTGGTGTGCAAGGACTGGGTGCCACCAAACACCGCTGCCATGGCCTCGATGGTGGTGCGCACCACGTTGTTGTAGGGATCTTGCTCGGTCAATGACCAGCCCGAGGTTTGGCTGTGCGTGCGCAGCATCAGGCTCTTGGGGTTTTTGGCATTGAAGCCCTTCATGATCCGGCACCACAAGAGACGGGCGGCGCGCATCTTGGCAATTTCAAGATAGAAATTCATGCCCACAGCCCAGAAGAACGACAGACGACCGGCGAAATCGTCCACATCCATGCCCTTGGCCAGGGCGGTCTTGACGTATTCCTTGCCATCGGCCAGGGTGAAAGCCATCTCCAGCGCCTGATTGGCACCGGCTTCCTGCATGTGATAGCCCGAGATCGAAATCGAATTGAACTTGGGCATGTGCTGGGCGGTGTACTCGATGATGTCGCCAATGATCTTCATCGAGGGCTCGGGCGGATAGATGTAGGTGTTGCGAACCATGAACTCCTTGAGGATGTCGTTCTGGATCGTCCCCGAGAGCTTGTCCTGCGACACGCCCTGCTCTTCTGCGGCCACCACGTAACCGGCAAGCACAGGCAACACCGCGCCATTCATGGTCATGGAGACCGACACCTTGTCCAGAGGAATGCCATTGAAGAGGATCTTCATGTCCTCCACCGAGTCGATGGCCACACCCGCCTTGCCCACGTCCCCGGTCACGCGGGGGTGGTCGGAGTCATAGCCACGGTGCGTGGCCAGATCAAAGGCCACAGAAACGCCCTGCCCACCCGCATCCAAGGCCTTGCGGTAGAAGGCGTTGGACTCCTCTGCCGTGGAAAAGCCCGCGTATTGCCGAATGGTCCAGGGGCGCACCGCATACATGGTGGCCTGAGGACCACGCAAAAAGGGCTCAAAACCAGGCAAGGTGTTGGCATGCGGCAGGCTCTGGGTGTCCTGCGCGGTATAGAGGGGTTTGACCACGATGCCGTCTGGGGTGACCCAGTTCAGCTTGTCCAGTTGACCCTGCGGGGCAGACTTCTGGGCCGCCTGGACCCATTGCGCCATCGTGGCCGTTTTGAATTCGGATTTGGCATCGCTCATGGTGTGACTCTTTGCAGGATGTGTCTAAATTCTGATCTGAATCGCCCCCTGGATTCCTGACAAGTGCAGGTTGGCTGGGCATGGATTCCAAGTGTATCATTCATAATTATGAATTCAGAATCACATTTCCTTTAGAATTTTGAGCATGACTGTCTCCGCCTTGAACCAGCGCCCCCTTTATGAAGACGTGGCCGAACGCCTGCGTCAGCAAATCTTTGAGCGCACCTTGGAGCCAGGCAGTTGGATCGACGAAATCCGCATCGCGGAGTCCCTGGGCATCAGCCGCACCCCGCTGCGTGAAGCCCTCAAGGTCTTGGCCACCGAAGGGCTGGTCACCATGAAATTGCGCCGTGGCGCCTATGTCACCGAGGTCAGCGAGAAAGACCTCATGGATGTCTACCACCTGCTCAGCCTGCTGGAGTCGGATGCGGCGCGCGCCGTCGCCAGCCAAGCCAGTGATCAGCAATTGCAGGAACTCGCTCAGTTGCATGACCAACTGGCGCAGAACATCGAACACACCGAGGCTTTTTTCAGCATCAATGAACAGTTCCACCTTCGCCTGCTCGAAATGGCCAACAACCGCTGGCGACTGAACATGGTGAATGATTTGCGCAAGGTGATGAAACTCAACCGGCACCACTCCTTGCTCAAGGAAGGTCGCATCGATCAGTCCCTCAAGGAGCATGAAGGCCTTGTGCAAGCCCTGCTC
Source organism: Betaproteobacteria bacterium (assembly GCA_009919175.1). Lineage (GTDB taxonomy): Bacteria > Pseudomonadota > Gammaproteobacteria > Burkholderiales > Burkholderiaceae_C > Limnohabitans. The sequence goes on along the minus strand of RGCL01000013.1, from coordinate 5,041 downwards.
GACCGCAATCCCGAATTGGCTGCGCAGCGCATGGCCACCCATTTCGCCAACGGCTTGCAGGCTGCGGCCTGAGTCAGATTGAGATCGCGGCCTAGGCGGTGCGACTAGCGGCGCGCCTTGACCAGGGTCACCAAGGCCACGCCCGGCAAAATCAGCGCCGCACCCACAAAGTGATGGGTGCTCAAGGCCTCTTGCAACACCAGAGTGGCCATGATCGCGGTGTAAAGCGGCCCCAAGAACAAGGTGACCGACACCTTGCTCGCCCCCAGGATGCGCTGCGTCCAGCCGTACATCCAGTAAGCCCCCAGCCCTGGAAACAGGGCTGTGGACAGGACCATCCAGGTGGCTTTCATGCTCCAGTCGGGCATGCCCCAGACGGTCGCCTCCAGCAAGGCAAAGGGCGCGATGACCAACACCCCACCCCAGCAAATCAGGGCCAGGTGGGCGCTCGCACTGAACTCGGACTTCCAGTGCTTTTGCAGCAAGGTGTAAGCAGCCCAGGCCAAGGAGGCGGCCGCAATCCAAGCGTCACCCGTGGTGAACTCCACCGCTTGCAACTGCTGCCACTGGCCTTTGACGATCACATGGACCACGCCCACCAGGCACAGGACGACCCCAGCGATCTGCGGCGGCCCCATGCTTTCCTTCATGAACCACACCGCCCCGATGGCAATGAGCACAGGGGAGCTGGAATAAATCAGTGAAATGTTGAGTGCCTGGGTGGTTTGTCCGGCCAGGTAGACCCAGGCTCCGCAAATCCACATGCCGCAGGCGCCAAGGATCACGTAGCGCCAAGCATGGGCGCGAACGATGTGTCGTTTGTCCCAGAGTTCACGGCGGGTGACAAAGGCCAGAAAAGCGCCCACCAAACCCCATCGACCCAGCGCCAGCATGTTGGGCGAGATCACCCCAGGGGCAACGCGGGCCACCAACAGATTGACTGTCCAAAGGACAGGAAAGATCCACAGGCTCACAAGGGCCAAGCGCCTGAGGCGCTCGGCGTGCTCAGGCGTGTCGGACACAGTCGGCATACAAACCCAGATTGCCGTTGTCGTCGGTTTGCTCGACCAGACCATGGATGTCGGTCTCGAAGCCGGGCAACTGGCGATTGAACTCGCGAGAAAACTTCAGGTAGTCGACGATGCGCTTGTTGAAGACCTCACCAGGAATGAGCAAAGGGATGCCTGGGGGATAGGGTGTGATCAGGCTGGTGGCCACACGCCCCACCAGTTTGTCCACCGGCACACGCTCGGTGTTGCGGTGGGCGATCTGGGCAAAGGCATCACTGGGCTTCATGGCCGGCTTGAGATCGGTGAGGTAGATCTCTGTGGTGAGGCGAGCAATGTCGTACTTGGCGTAGAGGGAGTGGATGAGCTGGCACAAATCGCGCAGACCCATGCGCTCGTACTGGGGATGTTTGGCACAGAACTCGGGCATGATGCGCCACATCATCTGGTTCTTGTCGTAGTCATCCTTGAACTGCTGCAAGGCTGTCAGCAAGGAATTCCAGCGCCCCTTGGTGATGCCAATGGTGAACATGATGAAAAAGCTGTAGAGGCCGGTCTTCTCGACGATCACGCCGTGCTCGGACAAGAACTTGGTCACGATGCTCGCGGGAATGCCGTTTTCATGAAACTGCCCATTGAGGTCCAGGCCAGGCGTGACCACCGTGGCCTTGATGGGGTCGAGCATGTTGAAGCCTTCGGCCAGATTGCCAAAGCCATGCCAGCTGTCGGGCGAACGCTTGCCGTTGCGACGCAACTTTTGCTCCCCCTTGAGCACCCAGACATCGGCCGTGCCAATGCCATCGTCACCCTGGATGTCAGGACCCCAGACCTTGAACCACCAGTCGTTGCCATATTCCTCATCGACCTTGTGCATGGCACGGCGAAAGTCCAGCGCCTCGTAAATGCTCTCCTCCACCAGCGCCGTGCCACCGGGTGGCTCCATCATGGCGGCCGCCACATCGCAGCTGGCAATGATGCTGTACTGGGGGCTGGTGCTGGTGTGCATCAGGAAGGATTCATTGAACAAATGCGTATCGAGCTTTTGGTTTTGCGCATCCTGCACCAGCACGTGGCTGGCCTGGCTGATGCCCGCCAGCAGCTTGTGGATGGACTGTGTCGCATAGACCACCGAATGCTCAGGGCGTGTGCGCTTCTTGCCCATGGCATGGTAGGGACCATAAAAAGGGTGAAACGCTGCATGGGGCAGCCAGGCCTCGTCAAAGTGCAGGTTGGGCACATAGCCATCGAGCAGCTGTTTGATGCGCTCGGTGTTGTAGAGCACGCCGTCATAAGTCGATTGCGTGAGGGTGAGGATGCGTGGCTTGAGGCTTTTTGCATCGCGCCCCTTGAGCAAGGGATTGGCCTTGATCAAGGCCTGAATGGACTCGGGCGAGAAGTCAGACTCGGCAATCGGCCCGATGATGCCGTAGTGGTTTCGGGTGGGCTTGAGAAAAACCGGAATCGCACCCGTCATGATGATGGCGTGAAGCACCGACTTGTGGCAATTGCGATCGACCACCACCACATCGCCAGGTGCCACCGCGTGGTGCCACACCATCTTGTTGGAGGTGGACGTGCCATTGGTCACGAAAAAGCAATGGTCGGCATTGAAGATGCGAGCCGCATTGCGCTCGCTCTCCCCAATGGCACCGTTGTGGTCGAGCAGCTGCCCCAGCTCCTCGACCGCGTTGCAGACATCAGCCCGCAGCATGTTCTCGCCATAAAACTGGTGATACATCTGCCCCACCGGGCTTTTGAGAAAGGCCACGCCACCGGAGTGCCCCGGGCAATGCCAGGAGTAGGAACCGTCTTCTGCATAGTCGAGCAAGGCTTTGAAAAAGGGCGGCTGAACGCCCTCGAGGTAGCTCTTGGCTTCACGGATGATGTGCTTGGCCACAAACTCTGGCGTGTCCTCAAACATGTGAATGAAGCCATGCAGCTCGCGCAGGATGTCGTTGGGCAAATGCCTGGAGGTTTTGGTCTCGCCGTAGACATACAGCGGCACATCGGTGTTCTTGCGACGCACCAGCTCGATGAAATTGCGCAGATTCACCACGGCCAAGTCCTCGTCAGGACCGGGGGAGAATTCTTCGTCGTCGATGGAGAGGATGAAGGCGCTGGCTCTGGACTGCTGCTGGGCAAATTGGCTCAAGTCGCCGTAACTGGTGACCCCCATGACCTCAAAGCCCTCTCCCTCGATGGCTTGTGCCAGGGCGCGGATGCCTGAACCCGATGTGTTCTCGGAACGGAAGTCCTCGTCGATGATGACGATGGGAAAACGAAATTTCATGCGGAACTCCAGTACCGACAAGACAAGAGAAAAACGCAGAAAGTGTACTCCCGTCACTGCTAGAATGCCCGCTTCCGGAGAGATGGATGAGTGGTTTAAGTCGCACGCCTGGAAAGCGTGTGTGGGTTAATAGCCCACCGCGGGTTCGAATCCCGCTCTCTCCGCCACATTGCCGTCGCCCATTCCAGTGATTTCTCCCCTTTTACGGGGAAATCTGGCCTAGATAGAATAGTTTTTATTTTGACGAGCATGCACATGATCCGATTCCTCTCCCTACTCGTGGCGGGACTCTCTGTGGCCAGTGTGGCTTCGAGCGCAAACATTGCGATGAAGAAGAAGGAAGGGAATCTTGAATTCACCTTCACCGTCACCGCTCAGCAAATCGAAAAAGCTGCTCCAGACACCATCCGTTTCCCCCTGATCATCGAGATCTCCGAACCCCTACAGGCCAAGGACATCACCTATCAAACCATTGCCGCGCAAGTCAGGCTCAATTGCAAGGACGGCTCCGGCGAGGTTGCTTCGTTTGAGCTCTTCAAAGGCCTGGGGCCTGGCAAATCCCTGGTGGGACGCAGCACAGCAGCCCAAAAATTCGCCAATGCCCAGCATGCATATTTGGGCAAAGAGTTGGCCTTTCCGATTTGCCAGCAAGCCGCCATGACGGACCTGGTTGGCCCACCCGGTGCGGCCTTGCGTGCGCCCATCACCATTGGTGGCACGCCCCCTTCAACTCTGGAGCTTCGTGTATTGCAAAGCAGGCTCTATTCCACCAATGCCAAGAACTTTGGCAAAGCTGTCAAGGAACTGTGCGAAAACGGCGCGGGCACGTTCATTCCAATCGGTAGCGACAAGATCAACTGCGTTGGCACCAAGGCGCCTTTGTTTGCCGACTTTGTACAAGGTGTTGGCAGCTTCACTGTGGATCTGGATACCGATGACCCGAAAAATCTGGGGGTGCGTGTTCGCATCACCGACGGCCTGAGCAGGCCCACCTATGACGCTCGCATTTACACCGCCTTGTACAAAGAGCTTTCCGAAACACTGGGCATTCTGGATATTCCCATCCAAAAAGCCAAGGTTGAATGATTCAAGAGGGTGATGTGAACGCCTGGCGCATCTGGAGAAAGTGGCTGGGGCTTGCTGCCCTCCTCCTGACACTCATGCCCACCTGGGCACAAGAGCCCCTGTGCGATGACCGTCGTCCCTATCAAAGTTGGCACAACTGCGCCGGGTCTGTGGTGTTGAGTTCGGGCATGCGCTACGAGGGCCTGTTCAAACAAGGCGTCCCCAGCGGTTTGGGCTCAGCCTTGTTCACCAATGGCTTTCGCTACATCGGCGAGTTCCAAAATGGCCAATACCACGGCACGGGTGCCTTGGTGGACCGCAGCTTCAAGGTGTTGCAAGCAGGCCTGTGGGCTGAGGGTAAATTTGTTGCGATAAATTATGTTCAAATTCGGTTTGAATTTGATGTGTTAATAAAGTAGCATAATCGTCTTTGCTTTTTCCTATTGGCGCCACACGCAATAATAATTGTGCAGGATTGATGCGTTCTAAAAATAGTACCATTCGCTCATAGGCTTGCAAGCGAATAGGTAGCGCTTGTTTTTGATTTTCTCTTAGCAATTCAAACTTGCGTTTGCTTTCTTCGCTGTTATAGAATTTTTGCATCATCACAAATGCTACTCCGCCGGTAATTAAAGCGGGTATTGTATAAGCAGCAATTTCTAATAATTTATCTTCAATC
>RGCL01000120.1 GCA_009919175.1 Betaproteobacteria bacterium | reverse complement strand
TGGGCGGCAGTCAGGGCGAAGTCCAGGGTGCCGTCGCGCAATTGCGGGGTAACGCCTGGGTAGAGGCCATCGCGCACATGGATCTGAACCGAGGGAAATTCGTGACAGAAGGCTGCCAGGGCCATGGGCAACGAGCTCAAGGCCATGGCAGGTGAGGTGGCAAACTTCACCTGGCCCTCCCAATGCCCCCGCATTTGCTCCAGCTCCTCTTGCGCCCGGCGACGCTCGGCCACGATCAATCGGGCGTGCTTCATGAAAGCTTGGCCGAATGGGGTCAAGCTGACCCCGCGCTTGGTGCGCACCAACATCGGCGCCTTGAGCTCTTCTTCGAGTTGCTGGATGGCCGCCGACAGGGCGGGCTGGGACATGTGGATCAGCTGGGCGGCAGCCCGTAGACTGCCGACTTCTTCGATGCAGATCAAAGCTTGCAGGGTTTGGAACTTCATGGCCGACCCATGTTGTGATCTGAAAATCCGATCATAACTGCTTAAAAACGATTTGTGGATTGCACCGATCAGACCTAGTATTTCGGCACAAGCTTTGAGGAGATATCGACATGTTCATCAGAAACTGCTGGTATGTGGCCGCTTGGGACATCGAAGTACCCAACGATGCTTTGTTTGCCCGCACCTTGCTCAATGAGCCGGTGCTGTTGTACCGGGACAGCCGGGGGACGGCGGTGGCCCTGGAAAACCGATGCTGCCACCGGTCGGCGCCTTTGCACCTGGGGCGCAAGGAAGGCGATTGCGTGCGCTGCATGTACCACGGCCTGAAATTTGACCCCCAGGGTGTCTGTGTGGAAATCCCGGGCCAGGCCCAGATTCCGCCCAAGACTTGCGTCAAAACTTATCCGGTGGTCGAGCGCCATCGTCTGGTCTGGATCTGGATGGGCGACCCGGCACTGGCCAATCCCGACGACATCGTGGATTACTTTTGGCACGACTCGCCCGACTGGCGGATGAAGCCCGGTTACATCCACTATCAGGCCAATTACAAGCTGATCATTGACAACCTGCTGGACTTCACCCACCTGGCCTGGGTCCACCCGAACACCCTGGGCACCGAGAGCGCCGCCGGCCTCAAACCCCAGATCGAGCGCGATACCCATGGAGCCGGTACCTTGACCATTTCGCGTTGGTACCACAACGACGACATGCCCAATTTGCACAAGAGTGTGGCCTCTTTCGAGGGCAAAGTGGATCGTTGGCAGATTTATCAGTGGTCGCCGCCGGCCTTGCTGCGCATGGATGCGGGTTCGGCCCCGGCGGGGACCGGCGCTCCCGAGGGTCATCGGGTGCCCGAAGCCGTGCAGTTCAGACACACCTCGATCCAGACGCCTGAGACCGAGACCACCAGCCATTACTGGTTTTGTCAGGCCCGTAATTTTGAGCTCGACAACGAGGCCCTGACCGAACAAATCTACCAAAACGTGGTGGTGGCCTTCGATGAAGACCGCACCATGATCGAGGCGCAACAAAAAATCATCAGCCTGGTGCCCGATCGCCCCATGCGACCGATCGGTGCCGATGCCGGCCTGAATCAGGCCCGTTGGCTGCTCGACCGCTTGATCAAGTCCGAATCCGAGCCGGGTCAGGCCTGAGCCCTGCGGGCAGACGCTGCGTCACCGGCTTGGGTGGGTGGCTGTCGGGTCGTTTTTTATTCAACAAGGAAACCCAATGAATTTGAACAACAAAGTGGCCATCGTGACCGGTGGCGCGTCGGGGTTTGGTGCGGCCATCGCTCGCCGTCTGAGTCAAGCCGGGGCCGCGGTGATGGTGGCCGACCTGAACGCCGAGGGCGGACTGCGCATGGTCGCCGAGCTCAGCGCGGCAGGCGGCCGCGCGCATGCGATGGTCTGTGACGTGGCGTCGGAGTTGTCTTACCGACATGTGGTGCAAGAAACTCTGGCCAAGTTGGGCGGACTCGACATCGTGGTCAACAACGCTGGTACCACGCACCGCAACAAGCCGGCCTTGCAAGTGACAGAAGACGAGTTTGACCGGGTGTATCGCGTCAACCTGAAAAGCATTTATTGGTCGGCGCAGTGCGTCATCCCGCATTTTGTGTCACAGGGCAGGGGCGTGATGGTGAATGTGGCCTCGACCACCGGCGTGCGCCCAGGTCCCGGCCTGACCTGGTACAGCGGCAGCAAGGCCGCCATGATCAACCTGACCAAGGGCTTGGCGCTGGAGTTTGCGCGTGCCGGCGTGCGGGTCAATGCGGTCAATCCCATGATCGGTGAGACCCCGATGATGGCCGATTTCATGGGCATGGAGGACACGCCTGCGAACCGCGAAAAGTTTCTGGCCCGCATCCCGCTGGGGCGTTTCACGCAACCCGCCGATGTGGCGTCAGCCGTGGCGTTTTTGGCGTCCGACGAGGCCAGCTTTTTGACGGGCGTGTGCCTGGATGTGGACGGGGGTCGCAACATATGAGCGCTGCTTATCGCGCGCCCCAGTTGCACATCGATGGGCGCTGGTCCTCAGGACAATCGTTCTGGATGATGGCAGTTTGCATTCGCTAATCCCCGCCCTATGACCCTTGACATGGTGGGGGTCGTTGGTTCGAGTCCAATCGCGCCGACCCATGGCACCCCTTGCAAGTCAGAGATTTGCAGGGGTTTTTTGTTTGAGGATTTCAACTGTGCCCACCAAAAAGTCTGTCGATCGAACGGCATCCGCCGATGCGGCGGTGCGTGTTATCAAGAAATACCCCAACCGTCGTCTGTACGACACGCAAACCTCGACCTACATCACCCTGAACGCTGTCAAAGAGATGGTGATGCAGGGCGTGAGCATGGTGGTGCGAGACGCCAAGACGCAGGAAGACATCACCCGCAGTATTCTGTTGCAGATCATTCTGGAAGAGGAGACGGGTGGCG
>RGCL01000119.1 GCA_009919175.1 Betaproteobacteria bacterium | reverse complement strand
TGGCCAGCGCCTTGTCCAGCATCATGCCCGCCCATGTGATTTATCCGCAGGTGGACGAGCTGCCCGCTGGCTTTTCCAGCCGCTGGCTCAAGGACATCCTGCGCCGCCAGCTGGGCTTTGAGGGTGCCATCTTCAGCGACGACTTGTCCATGGAAGGCGCTAGGCATTTGCGCGGGCAGACCTTGAGCTATACCCAGGCCGCAGAATTGGCCCTCCAGGCGGGCTGTGACCTGGTGCTGTTGTGCAACCAAAGTGTGCCTGACGCCCCAGGTGAAGGCCGTGCGCTGGATGAATTGCTCGACGGATTGGCCACGGGTCTGGCCAAGGGCCGCTGGCAAGCCAGTGAACGGTCCGAACGACGGCGCCTGGCGCTGCTGCCCACCGCCAGGGCCATGGATTGGGCTCACCTCATCGCCCATCCTGCCCATGCGGCCGCGTTGGAGCGATTGCGCAGTATTTCTCCCTCGCCATGACCCCTTTGGTGGGCAAGCAGGCGGCAAACGTTTAAAATGCTGGTTTGCTTACAAAGCCTGTGTGTCTTGCACACGGCTTGAACACAACAAGGAAACGCCATGGCGACGAAATCCGGAAAAACCACTGTGGACGCCTCTGGGCTGCGCTTCACGAGCCGGGAAAATGGTTCTCCCTTTGCGGGCATGGGCAAGATGGGTGAAACCATGTCCTGCATCAAATGCGGTTTGCACAAGCCCCGTCGTCTGGGCAGTCAGCAGCGGTTCGCAGGCAGCCTCGCCTTTTTCTGCTTTGATTGCAAACCCCCCAAAACACCCCCCGCCGCCAAGTGATGTGCGGATGAAAAAAAGGCCTCGCAAGAGGCCTTTTTTCATGGGGCAAGCCCAAGTCCAGTTGCACCAGTTTCAGTGGATGCGGCGCAGGGCAGGAAAGAGGATCACATCGCGGATGCTGGCGCTGTCGGTGAGCAGCATCATGAGGCGGTCAATGCCAATGCCGCATCCACCCGTGGGAGGCATGCCGTATTCCAGTGCTTGGACGAAGTCATGGTCGAAGAACATCGCCTCATCGTCACCACGGTCCTTGGCCGTGACTTGCGAGGCAAAGCGTTGAGCCTGGTCCTCGGCATCGTTCAATTCACTAAAGCCGTTGCCAAACTCCCGACCTGTGATGTAGAGCTCAAAGCGCTCGGTCACTTGCGGCTGTGCATCGCTGGCACGGGCCAGGGGTGAAATTTCCACGGGGTGTTCGCAAATGAAGGTGGGATTCCAAAGTTTGTCTTCGACCATCTCTTCAAAGTAGAGCACTTGCAATTCGGCCAGAGACTTGTGCGAGAGGTGATGCTGCTGATCGGTCATGCCCAGTTTGCGCAGGGCAGCGATGAGCCAGGGCGCTTCATCGGCTGAAGCACCCGCGTCGGTGTGGCGCTCAATGGCCTGGCGGATGGTGAGGCGCTCAAAGGGCTTGGACAAGTCAACGGCCTTGCCTCCGTAGGTGAGCAGCAAAGTGCCCACCGCCTTTTCGGCGGCATCGCGGATGAGTTGTTCGGTGAAGTCCATGAGGTCGCGGTAATTCCAGTAGGCCGCGTAAAACTCCATCATGGTGAATTCAGGGTTGTGGCGCACCGAGATGCCCTCGTTGCGGAAGTTGCGGTTGATCTCGAAGACCCGCTCGAATCCACCCACGATGAGGCGCTTGAGGTAGAGCTCAGGCGCGATGCGCAAATACATGGATTGATCCAACGCGTTGTGGTGCGTCACAAAGGGCTTGGCATTCGCCCCGCCCGGTATCGGGTGAAGCATGGGGGTTTCAACTTCAAGAAAACCATGGTGGACCATGAATTCGCGGATGCCGCTCACGGCCTTGGAGCGCGCCACGAACCGGGCTTTGGCCGATTCGTCGGTGATGAGGTCCAGGTGGCGTTGGCGGTACTTGATCTCCTGATCATGCACGCCATGAAATTTATCGGGCAACGGGCGCAAGCTCTTGGTGAGCAAGCGAACCGATTGCACATGCACGGACAACTCACCCGTTCGGGTTTTGAAGAGGCGACCCGTGGCACCCAGGATGTCACCCAGGTCCCAGTGCTTGAAGTCGTTGTAATCGGCTTCGCCCACATCGTCCCTGGCCACATAGATCTGAATGCGGCCATGACCGTCTTGCAAGGTGGCAAAGCTGGCTTTGCCCATCACACGCTTGAGCATCATGCGTCCGGCCACCGAGACCACCAGCCCTTCCTTTTCCAGCACCTCGGCGGATTTGGCGCCGTGCAGGTGATGCAGTTGATCGCTGTGGTGAGCCGGTTTGAAGTCGTTGGGGAAGGCCACGGGACCGCCCGCAGCCTGGCGCTCACGCAGGGCCTTGAGTTTGGCGCGACGCTCGGCGATGAGTTGGTTGTCCTGGGCTTGGCGCTCTTCGTTGCTGGCCAGATCGGGGGTATGGGAGTCAGTCATGAGGTGGTGTCGGTGATGGCATCGGCTGGCAGGCGCAGCATCATGGCCAGGGTTTTGGCGACGGTGGCACGCAGTTCGCGTCGATCGCAAATGAAGTCCACCGCCCCTTTGGTTTGCAAGAACTCGGCGCGTTGGAACCCCTCGGGCAGGGTGACGCGCACCGTGTTTTCAATCACACGTGGGCCGGCAAATCCGATGAGCGCATTGGGCTCAGCGATCACGGCGTCGCCCATGAAGGCAAAGCCAGCGGACACCCCGCCCATGGTGGGGTCGGTGAGCACGCTGATGTAGGGCAGTCGCATCTTGGCCAAGCGGGTAAGGGCTGCATTGGTTTTGGCCATTTGCATCAGGGAAAACAGCCCTTCTTGCATGCGCGCACCCCCTGTGGCGGTGAAGCAGATGAAGGGCACTTTTTGTTCCATCGCCGTGTGAACGCCGCGAACAAAGCGCTCGCCCACCACCGAGCCCATGGAGCCGCCCATGAAGT
>RGCL01000118.1 GCA_009919175.1 Betaproteobacteria bacterium | reverse complement strand
CAGGGTGGGGCGCTTCTTGGCGTCACCATGTGGCGCCGGGGTGGGCGCGGGCCAGGGACTGCATGTCAGCGAGCAAATAACTCAGGTGTTCGGAGTGCACACAGGACTTGCCCTGGCTCACATGGCCGATGGCACTGGGGCGCTGGAGGGTGGACTCGAGCAAGGCGTCATCGACCAGCTGGTCCCAGTCGCTTTGCCAGTCGGCCGCCACACAGGGGATGAGGCCACTGGCCAAGGCGGCCTGCTCGTCGGCGCTGGCCGTCCAGAACTCCTGGGTGAAGGGCATGAGGTGGTCCAGGGCGGCTTGCATGCGCGCGTGAGAGATCTCGGTGCCGTCACCCAGTCGCACCAACCAGCCCCTGGCGTGACGCAAGTGATAGCGCAGCTCCTTGACGGATTTGGCTGCAATCGCGGCCAGATCGGCATCCTGACTGTTGCACAGGCTGTCCCAGCGCAGCAGGCTAAAGGCGCTGTAGAGGAAGTGGCGAACCAGCGTGGTGGCGTAGTCGCGCTCGCTCAGGGCGTGACCCACCTGAGGCCCGGCATGGGGCAACTCCAGGAGGGTGTGATTGCGAAATTCATGGGCATCGCGAAAGTAAGCCAGGCTGTCTTCGGTGGTGCCTTGACCCATGCGCTGGGCCACGAGTTGATAGAGCAGCCTGGCCTGGCCAATCAGGTCCAGGCTGATGTTGGCCATGGCGATGTCCTCTTCGATCACCGGACCATGACCACACCATTCGGCATTGCGCTGACCCAGGACCAGGGCATCGTCGGCCAGGTGCAGCAAATAGTTGAGCGAGGCATCCATCACATGTGTCCGACTTCGTCAGGGATCTCGTAAAAGGTGGGGTGGCGATAAATCTTGTCGGCTGAGGGCTCGAACATCTCGCCTTTGTCATCGGGGGAATTGGCCACGATGGCCTTGGAGGGCACAACCCAGATGCTCACGCCTTCTTGCCGTCGGGTGTAGATGTCTCTGGCCATTTGCAGCGCATGCTCAGCGTCGCTCGCATGCAGGCTGCCGCAATGCTTGTGCTCCAGGCCTTGCTTGCTGCGGACAAACACTTCCCACAGTGGCCAGTCTTTGAGGGGGGGCTTGGCGCTCATGCGGCCTCCTGTTGCAGTTTGCGTTCTTGTTTCTGGGCATAGGCCAGGGCGGCATCGCGCACCCATTGCCCCTGGGCATGGGCCTTGACCCGCGTGGCCAGGCGCTCGCGATTGCAAGGACCATGGCCATTGACGGTTTGCCAGAACTCGTCCCAGTCGATGTCGCCAAAGTCGTAGTGGCCGCGCGCCTCGTTCCACTTCAAATGAGGGTCAGGCAGGCTCACCCCCAGCACCTTGGCTTGGGGCACGGTGGCATCGACGAATTTCTGACGCAACTCATCGTTGCTGATGCGCTTGATGCCCCAGCGCATGCTTTGCTCGCTGTGGGCGCTGTCGGTGTCGGGTGGTCCAAACATGGCCAGGCATTTCCACCACCAGCGGTTGACCGCGTCTTGCACCATGTCGCGCTGGGACTGGGTGCCTTGCATCATGGCCAGCAAGGACTCATAGCCCTGGCGCTGGTGAAAGCTCTCCTCCTTGCACACGCGGATCATGGCGCGCGCATACGGGCCATAGCTGCAGCGACACAAGGGGATCTGGTTCATGATGGCCGCACCATCGACCAGCCAACCGATCACCCCCACATCCGCCCAACTGAGGGTGGGGTAGTTGAAGATGGAGCTGTACTTGGCCTTGCCCGAGTGCAGGGCATCGAGCATGTCGGAGCGGGCCGTGCCCAGGGTTTCAGCAGCCGAGTAGAGGTACTGGCCGTGCCCCGCTTCGTCTTGCACTTTGGCAATCAGGATGGCTTTGCGCTTGAGGCTGGGGGCTCGGCTGATCCAGTTGCCCTCGGGCAGCATGCCCACGATTTCGCTGTGGGCGTGCTGGCTGATTTGACGCACCAGGGTTTTGCGATAGGCCTCGGGCATCCAGTCCTGGGGCTCGATGCGGCCATCGGCGGCGATGCGGTCCTCGAAAGCCTGGATCTGCTGGGGCGACTCTTTGGGATGAATGGGCTTGACGCTGCGGCCTTCATCAGGAATGGAAAGGGCTTGGGTGTACACGCTGGTTGCTCCTGTGAATCACTTGAGGGCAGGGCGGTGGTCATAGACCCGACGCGCCTTGCCAACCTGGGTGCGGGCAATGCCATCGGGCGGCAGGACCGTGACCTGGGTGCTGATGCCAATGAAGGTCTTGATGCGATGGGCCAGGTCTTTGCCCAGCGCCGCCACATCCTGAGCCGGGAGGCCAGCGGCATGGCGTTGCAATTCGCACTTGATCTCCACATCATCGAGGTGGTTGTTGCGATGGATGTGAATTTCGTAAATGCCGGCGAGTTGGGGATTGGCCAGCAAGATGGCTTCCACCTGCGAGGGGAACACGTTCACCCCACGGATGATGAGCATGTCATCGCTGCGCCCGGTGATCTTGGCAAAGCGCCGAAATGACCGCGAGGTGGGCGGCAGCAAGCGGGTGAGGTCTCGGGTGCGGTAGCGGATCACCGGCATGGCCTCTTTGGTGAGCGAGGTGAACACGAGTTCACCCTCTTGGCCATCAGGCAGGACTTCGCCGCTTTCGGGGTCAATGATCTCGGGGTAGAAATGGTCCTCCCAGATCACCGGACCGTCCTTGGACTCAATGCACTCATTGGCCACGCCAGGCCCCATCACTTCGGACAGACCATAAATGTCCACCGCATCCAGTCCCAGCTTGCGCTCGATTTCGGCGCGCATGCCTTCGCCCCAGGGCTCGGCACCAAAGATGCCGACCTGCAAGGAGATCTGATCGGGCGCAATGCCCTGACGTTCGAATTCCTCGGCCAGCACCAGGGCGTACGAGGGGGTGACCATGATGAGGTCGGGGCGAAAGTCGGTGATGAGCTGCACCTGTTTCTCGGTTTGCCCGCCCGACATGGGGATCAC
>RGCL01000117.1 GCA_009919175.1 Betaproteobacteria bacterium | reverse complement strand
GCAATCTCGGGAAACACGATGATGAGGGCAAGACCAATGAACAGGGCGGCCATATACGGCACATAGGTCTTGAAGTGCTGACCCACGGTCAGCCCGGCGAATTTCAACGCCATCAACAGGCCCACGCCCATGGGTGGAAGAAACAAGCCAATGCCCACGGCAGCGGTTTGCACGATGTTGAAGTGGATGGGGTTGATGCCCATCTGCTCGGCAATCGGAAACACCACCGGGATCAGCACCACGGCAGCTGGCAGGCCCTCCAGAATCATGCCGAATAACATGCTGATGAGGGCGGTACCAAAGAGGAACAATTCCTGGTGCGCTTGAAGTGGTTGCAAGATTTCCGCCAGCATCTTGGGCACTCCGGACACACCCATCAGGTATTGAAAGATCGAGGCCACGGCCAGCAAAAATACCACGGCAGCGGTCAAGATCGCGCTGTCATAGGCAATACGCCCCATCTCTTTCCAAGACACATTGCGATAGACCAGACGAGCCACCACGATGGCGTAACCCGCCACCACAGCACCTGCCTCAGTGGCGGTAATGATGCCCAGCACAAAGCCACCCAAAATTACCACTGGCACCACCAGCGGTATGGCGGCCTTCATGCCAGCCTGAACCAGGCGGGTGATGGATGGGCGCGCATCGACAGGCCAGTCTAAGCGTCGAGCGCGCATGTACACCAGGCCCATCAGGCACAGCATGATCACGGCGGCCGGGACAAAGCCGGCCACGAACAAGGCCACGGCCGAGGTATTGGTGACCTGACTGATGACGATCATGAAAATAGCGGGTGGCACCAGCATGCCCATCGCAGTACCGGCCGCAATCAAGGAGGCCGAGTCCTCTTTTTTGTATCCCGCAGCGGTCAGAGGCGGCATCAGGCTGGAACCAAGCGCGGACACCTCGGCCATTTTGGAGCCACAGATGTCCGAGAAAAAATAGGCCACGACGATGACCGACATGCCTAGCCCACCGCGGACCCAGCCCACGAGAGCGCGAGCAAATTCCACCAGGGCATGCGACATGCCGCATCGTTCCATCAGTCCTCCGGCGAAGACGAACGCCGGTATCGCCAACAGCACCCAGCTTTGTGAGCCTGACACCAGCGCGGAGGACAGTTGCTGCATGGGGTACCCACCATGCCACAAGCCAAACAGTCCTGCCAACCCCAGTGAGAACACAATGGGCATGGACAGCAAGATCAGACCGACAAAAACCAACGCAACCCAGAGCAACGTCATTCAGTGTCCTTGAGTGGCTTCTAGTGAGGGCATTGCCGCCATAGACAGGGCATACAGGGCGAGCAGAATACCTCCCACCACCGAGGAGCCATACAACCAGGCCATATTAATTTGCAAACCGGGTGATGTGAGGCTCATGTTGAGTTGGCTCAGTCCCCAGCCATACCAGGCCACGGCCAAGCCAAAGCCCGCGATCAATAGGTGGTGGAGGATGTCCACCATACGCCGCGCGGGGGCAGACCAGGTGTGCACCCACAAATGCAGCGTGAAATGTGACCGCTGACGAACGCCAATGGCAGCGCCCAGCAAGGTCAGCCATGCCAGTGCCATTTCACCCACCTCCTCTACCCAGACATAGGGCACAGGGTCGAGATCCAAGAAGTCGGTGACGGCCCCCACAAAATAACGCAGAAACACGCCCACCAGCAAATTGGCGATGGCAATGACAATCAGCAAGGTGGCACTTGCCTGTGCCAGCTGGTGCAAGCGTTTCATCATGGAGGATGTGCCGCCTTCAGCCTTTGAAATTCTCGATCTCGTCCCACAGCGCGCCGTACTGTGGCTTGTACTGGGGCCAGATTTTTTGTTGGGCGAGTTTGCGGAAGGCCTCCACGTTGGTCTCCACCACCGTCATGCCGCGGGGCTCAAGCAGTTTTTTGGCCGCAGCAAAGTTGTCCACCGATTCGGTAGACGCCCGTATCTTGTTTTGGGCTTCGCGGCTCAACTCCATGATGAGCTTTTGTTGCACGGGGGTGAGAGCATTCCAGGTGTCTAGATTCATCACGTTCACGGTGGGGCCGTAATTGTGGTAGGTGAGGGAGCAGAACTTGGACACTTCGTATACCTTGAGCGCATCCATATTCACCACCGGCAGATCACCACCATCAATCACACCGGATTTGGCTGCAGAGATCACCTCACCCCAGGCCATGGGTACTGCGTTACCGCCAAGTCCGTTGATGGTGTCTCCAAACACCTTGGCTTGCTGCACGCGAATCTTTTTGCCGCGCAAGTCCCGCGGCTCCACGATCGGAGCCTTGGATGTCCAGAAGTGGCGGAAGCCGTAATCGAAAAAGCACAAGGCCTTTACCTTGTATTTGTCCTGCCACATCTTGTCCAGCGATTCACCGATCTTGCCGTTGAGCATGGCGTAAGCCGAGGTGTAGTTTTTTACCAGGTAAGGAACCAAGAATGCGCCCATTTCGGGAAATACCGTGGCTGCCGCACCGGCGGGGTTGCCAATTTGGATATTGCCGGACTTCACCGCGTTCATGATTTCCAGTTCCTGCGGGATCAGCGTTTTGCCAAAGAACTGCATGTCTAGCGAGCCTTGCGAGCGTGCAGACACCTCCTTGGCCATCCAGTCGAAAGCGACTGCTGCTGACTCGGGCAGTGGGTTGATATGGGCCATGACCAATTTGCGCGGGGCAGCTTGCGCAAACACCGGAGCCTGACCACTGGCCAAGATGGCGGCCAGACCCCCGAGCGAGACCAGGGTCTGGCGACGTTGGGGTTGAGTGGGTTGTGTATTGGATTGATTCAACATACCAGAACTCCTGAGGAATAGGGGTGACCCCAACGGGATCTCTGTCGATGGTCTGCTTTCTGCTTTTATCTGGATATACGGACTTACCAGAATCAGGCGCGAATGTGTCAAGCTGGCGACTTGTCAAGCGGGGGGGTGACGAGCCGAAACCGGCACGATGCAGTGGCGGGCAATCTCC
>RGCL01000116.1 GCA_009919175.1 Betaproteobacteria bacterium | reverse complement strand
CCCAAGGTCCGCCTGGGTCTCAAATCTGCACAGGGGCAGGTGAGCCTCAGCCGGGAGGACGAGGTCATCACCTTTGTGAATCGCAACCTCGAGCCGTATCGCGGCTATCACAGCTTCATGCGCGCCCTGCCCCACATCCTCAAGGCCAGGCCCCAGGCCAGGGTGCTCATCATCGGTGGCGACGAAGTGAGCTACGGCGCCCAACCGCCCAAGGATGCGCAGGGGCGCGCACAAAGCTGGAAGCAGATTTTTTTATCCGAGGTCAAAGACCAGCTCGATCTAAGCCGCGTCCATTTCCTGGGGCGTGTGCCTTACGAGCAGTTCCTGAGCGTGATCCAGCTCTCCACAGTCCATGTCTACCTCACCTACCCCTTTGTGCTGAGCTGGAGCTTGCTCGAAGCCATGAGCGCGGGCTGCGCCATCGTGGCCAGCGACACCGCGCCCGTGCGCGAAGCCATCACGCACGACAAGACGGGCTTGCTGGTGGACTTTTTCGACACCCAGGCTCTGGCCTCGCGGGTGATCGAGCTGTGCCAGGACCGCAGCCGAGCAACCAGCCTGGGCGAGGCCGCCCGCCAATGGGCGGTGACGCATTACGACTTGCACAGCCATTGCCTGGGTCAACACATCGCCTGGGTGGAAAACCTCGCCAAGAAGCCCGCCAAAAAGACCAGATCCAAGAAGTGAGCCGCCCTTGAATGGGTAAGATGTTGAAATAAAGGAGACCCCAAATGACCGTTCCCCACATCCCCGCACGCTATGACCACGTTGGCAGCTTTTTGCGTCCGGCCTATTTGCTAGAAGCCCGCGAGAAAAAAGCCAAAGGCGAAATCACCCCCGAGGCCTTGCGCCAGGTGGAAGACAAGGCCATTGCCGAGGTCGTTCAGTTTCAGCAAGACGTGGGGCTCAAGAGCATCACCGATGGGGAATTCCGTCGCACCTACTTCCACATCGATTTCCTGGAACAGCTAGGCGGCGTGCAAACCGAAATCCCGCTGTCGGTGCAGCTGGCCGATGGCAGCGTCAAGCTCGCCCCGCCCATCATCCGTGTGATGGACAAAGTGCGCCACGTCAAAGACATCCAGTTGGCCGACTTCCAATACCTCAGGTCCCTGGTGGCCAAAGGCTGCACACCCAAGGTGACCATCCCCTCGCCCACCATGCTGCACTTCCGTGGCGGTCGGGCGGGCATCAGCAAAGACGCCTACCCCGAGCTTGATCCCGCTTTCTACGACGACGTGGCCAAGGCCTATGGCGACGAATTGCGCTCGCTTGCTGCGGCGGGCTGCACCTACGTGCAAATGGACGACACCAACCTGGCTTACCTGTGCGACGAAAAAATGCGCGAGGCGGCACGCCAGCGCGGCGACGACCCCAACGAGCTGCCGCACCGCTACGCCCAGTTCATCAACAAGGTGGTGGCGCAAAAACCCGCTGGCATGACCTTGGCCATGCACCTGTGCCGTGGCAACTTCAAGTCCACCCATGCCGCCGAAGGCAACTACGAGCCCGTGGCCGAGGCGCTGCTCTCCGAGATGGACATCGACGCCTATTTCCTCGAATACGACGACGACCGCAGCGGCGACTTCCGCCCCTTGCGCTTTTTGCCCAAGGGCAAGCTGGTGGTGCTGGGTTTGGTCACCACCAAGTTTGGTCAACTCGAAAGCAAAGACTCGCTCAAGCGCCGCATCGACGAGGCCGCCCGCTATGCCCCGCTGGACCAACTCGCGCTCTCACCCCAGTGCGGTTTTTCCAGCACCGT
Source organism: Betaproteobacteria bacterium (assembly GCA_009919175.1). Taxonomy (GTDB): domain Bacteria; phylum Pseudomonadota; class Gammaproteobacteria; order Burkholderiales; family Burkholderiaceae_C; genus Limnohabitans. The sequence goes on along the minus strand of RGCL01000116.1, from coordinate 1,325 downwards.
GCACGGCAACAACATCGCGGTCGAAGACCAGCGCACCAAGATGCGCCTGGTCATTGAAACGGCTCAGGAAGTCTGGGGCGACGCGTAAGGCGAATGCACTTGCAGCAGCTGGGCGGCCACGGCCACGGCAATCACCTCGGGCTGCTTGCCTGAGATGCCGCCCAGGCCGATGGGGCAAGTGACCCCATCGAGCTCGGCCTGGGTGTGCCCCTTGTCCTCCAGCCTGTGCCTGAAGGTGGCCCATTTGGTTTTGGAACCAATGAGGCCAATGAAGGGCAAGTCGCCCCGCTCACGTCGCCGCTTGAGGCACTGAGCCAGGATGTCCAGGTCCTCGGCATGGCTAAAGCTCATGATGAGCACGGCGCTATCGGGCGGCAAATCCCACACGCTGGCTTGCACCGGGTCAGAGTGCTCGCTCAGCACATGGGCGGGCAGACCACTGGGGAAAATCTCGTCACGGCTGTCCACCCAATGGATGCGGTAAGGCAGCGGCGCCAGGGTGTGCACCAATGCGCGCCCTACATGCCCCCCACCAAACAAGGCCACCGGGCGCCGATGTGCATCCATGGCCTGGATGTGCGCCAGCAGCTCATGCCCCGAGCGCAAGCTGAGCGACACCTCCACCACACCACCGCAGCATTGACCCAGGCTGGGTCCCAAGGCCATGCGAAGGCGCTCCTGAATGTGGCCTTGCCGCAGGCCTTCGCGAGCGAGGTGAATGGCCTCGAATTCCAGGCGGCCGCCGCCAATCGTGCCCACCACATCCTGGGGTGAAACCAGCATCCAAGTGCCCACTTCGCGCGGCACCGAGCCTTGGGTTTGGCTGACCTCGACCCACACCCATTGCGGGGCAGCGCCCAGACGCTGGGCAAGGGTTTGTGCGTGGTCGGTCACAGGCTGGGATGGTTCATGATGCATGAGCGGATTGTCGCGTCAATGGAGAGGCGCATGCACCAGTTGAAACCTTCACCCTCCAGCCCCATGTGGTGGGCATGTTTGCCGTTGCTGGCCGTCTTGTTGTTGAACGCCTGCTCCGTGACCACGTAATATGCGTCTGGCGTAACCGGTATGGACGCCAGCAGCTTGGCCATGAAGGCTGGATCTGCGTGTTTAGGTTTGTTGTTGTCCGGCTCGGTCATTAGTGAACCCTGCCTGAGCAAGACTGCCGGTGGTTGCCCGAGCTTCAAACTTCATATATGCCAGGTCACCCAGGTATGACAGCGAGAAGTCAGGACAGTGCCGTGTCTTGATCGAAAAAATTGAGAAGTCTTGCGACTGTTGGTTTTCCCGTCCAATGCCGACAGTGATGTCAGCCTTGTGAATGA
>RGCL01000115.1 GCA_009919175.1 Betaproteobacteria bacterium | reverse complement strand
CAGCCAATTCGCGAGCATGCCTGCGGTTGCAGGAAGCATCAGTGGCGACCTGACGATGGAGGCCTGGGTCTATTCCAGCAACACCACCAACGGTTACCACCGAATCTTCGATCTGAGCAACGGCCCGGCTTCCAACAACATCATCTTGTTTTTTGATCAGTTTTCGAGAAAGTTGGCATTTCAGATTTACAACGGTGGAACGGGGTCATCCTTCATCACCTCCGATGAGGTGTTCCCGATCAACTCCTGGCAGCACGTGGCCGTGACGGTCAATTCCAGTAATTTTGCGACCCTGTACATCAACGGTGCGGTGGTGGGCAGCGGTACAGTCTCGCAAACTGCACAAAGTGTCGCCCGCAGCCTGAACTACATCGGTAAAAGCCCTTGGGTCGCTGATCCCTTGTTCACAGGCTCGGTTGCCGACGCCAGGATTTACGACTACGCCCGCACCCAGGCCCAGATTCGCAGCGACATGAATGGGACGGTCGATACCAGCGATGCCAACCTCAAAGCCTACTACCCGCTCAACAACAGCGCGAACAGTGGTTTAAGCGGTGGCACGGCGGCCACCTTGAGCGGCAGCCCCGGTTACGGCACCTTCCCGTCTCTGTGGCTGGACTCAGACGCGGGTGGCGATATCAGTGACTTTGTCACAAACCAAGCCTCACAAACCCTGCGCGGTACCCTGGTCAGCCCATTGTCCGCCGGCGAGATGGTGTATGTGTCCACCGACAATGGAAGCACCTGGACAGCGGCCAGTAACGCCACAGTGGGCCAAACCTCTTGGAGCGCAGCCGGCTTAACGCTCGTGGGCAGCAACTCGATCAAGGTCAAGGTCAGCGACCTGGCTGGCAACGACGGCCTCGTGACCACTCAGGCCTATGTCCTGGACACCGCAGCGCCCGCCGCCACCATGACAGCAGGCACCGCGCCTAATAGCAGTAGCGCCACGGTGCAAAGCGGCCAAGCCGGCACCGCTTACCTGGTCAAGACCGGGGGCACCAGCCCGGTGACAGTGAGCAACCAAGTCAGCATCACCGGCGCAGCGGATGCAAAATGGAACAGCGTGGCCATTGCCACAGCCAGCACTAACACCAGTTTGAGTCTGGCTGGGCTGGAAGACGGTACCTACAGCCTGTACACGGTCGATGCAGCTGGCAATTTGTCGGCAGCAGCGTCCAGCACCTTCGTGGTGGACTCGACCGCACCGTCCATCAGCACGGTGGCCATCGCCAGCGCGACGGGTGCGCAAAACAGCACGCTCAGCGCAGGCGATGTAGTGACCGTGACGGTCACTTTTAGCGAATCGGTGACGGTCACCAACACGCCGCAGCTGGCGCTCAACATCGGCGGCACCACGGTGCAGGCCAACTACGCCAGCGGCAGCGGCAGCTCCAGCCTGAGCTTTCGCTACACCATCTTGGCCGGCCAAACCGATGCCAACGGCATCAGCATTGCGGCCAATGCCTTGAGTCTGAACAGCGGCACCATCCGGGATGCGGCTGGCAACAACGCAACACTCACCCATGCCTTGGTGACCGACAATGCCAGTTATCTGGTGGACACCACAGCGCCTACGAGCAACACGCTGAGCATCACCAACATCGTTGACAACGTCGGGACGACTGCCAACATTGCCACGAACGGGCTGTCAAACGACTCCACGCCTACCCTGCAAGGCAATTTTGGAGGAGCCACCGCAGCTGCAAGCCTGCCAGCAGGCGATTTCATTGCGATCTACCGCTCGCCCGACATGACGGGTGTGGTCAGTATCACTCCCAACTCAATGGGCAGTAATACGCAGCAAATTCCTAGTACCGACCTCAAGACGCGTTACTCGGTCTACAACGGCAATTTCCCGTCGGGTGGCAACCCCGCCCCTGTGTATTTGCCTTCCTCGCCCGTCGTTGGCCAATTGGTTGAGATTTACAGAGAAGCTAATTGGGGAATTGATGTCTACGGTGGAAGTACCAGGCTCTACACACTCGGCTACGGGGAGTCGGTGTTTTTCCAGTGGGACGGAAGCAGCTGGGTCGATCCACTGGTTTATGCGGGACAAGCCACCCTTACTACTGCGGCCTCGGGCGGGCAAAGTACCTGGCAGTTCACGGATACCATCAGCACCAACTCGGCTACGAGTCAGAACTTTCGCTACCTAGCCCGTCTGGAAGATACCGCGGGCAATCGAAGTACATTCTCTTCGCCCTATGGCTTCGTGCTGGACACCACCGCCCCCAATCTTTACGGCTACAACACTCGCGTCGGTGGCGGAGGCGGCTACTGGTTCACCGAAGGCGGCCAGTACACCAGCGGCTTCATGCCCACCGTGATGGGCGGCACCCGCTTGGGATTTAGCGTTTGGACAGACCCTGATGTGACCTCCATTGACTACTCCGTGGGTGGGGGGAACTACGGCACGGTCACCAACGATGGCGTCAATGGGTTTGACTACGGCAACTACTGGGAGTTTTACATCACCATGCCCAACATCAGCCTGAGCGCGGGCATGGTGAACTTCGTCTTCAAGGACGCAGCTGGCAATGGCGTCAACGCCTACAACACCGGTGGCACCAACTCGGTCTTCGACATCACCATCAACAGCTCGCCTCTGGTGCTGGACCTGGACGGTAATGGCGTGCGCACCACGCCCGTTCAGCGCGGAGTGTTGTTCGATGTGTTGGCCGCGGGCACCCCAGTGCGTTCAGGTTGGACCGACGGCATCGATGGCTTGCTGGTGCTGGACCTCAATGGCGATGGCCAGATCAACGACGGACGGGAACTGTTTGGCAATGGGACCGACACCGCTCAGGGCAAGGCCGCCGACGGCTTTGCCGCGCTGGCCCAGTATGACCTGAACCACGATGGCATGATTGACAGTCAGGATGCTGTCTTTGCCAAGCTCCAGGTCTGGGTCGATGCCAATGTTGACGGCGTCACCGAGCCTTCCGAGCTCAAGTCGCTGGCCGACCTGGGCATCGCATCCCTGGGCTTGCAGGCCCAGGTGGGCACGCAGATTGACAACGGTAACCTGCTCGGGCTCAATGCCTCCTGGACCGACAGCGACGGGGTGATGCATGACCTGGTCGACGT
>RGCL01000114.1 GCA_009919175.1 Betaproteobacteria bacterium | reverse complement strand
GCGTCACGGGCACCATTGGTTTTGACGAAAAAGGCGACATCAAGAATGGAGCCCTCACGCTCTTCACCTACAAAGCGGGCAAACGCGAAACCATCACGGTGGTGCGCTGAAGAATACCTTCGGGGCAGGCGTGTGGGTCTGTTGCCGCACGGACCAGTCCCTCAAGCCTGCTTAGGATGAACTCCACTCTGGGCCTTGGCATTCGGCCAGGCCCGGTTTTTTTAGGAGTTCATCCATGTCGCTTGCCCCGCTGTGTCGCCGCGAAATCGTTTGTGTTGCGGGTCAAGCCTCGGCACGCAAAGCCGCAGAGGTCATGCGTCAACACCATGTGGGAGCGCTGGCAGTCACCGACCCCCAGGACCCTGCCCATGTCATGGGTGTGTTGACCGACCGTGATCTCGTGGTGGATGCACTGGCGCTGGGGAAGTCCGTGGATGAATGCACCGCCGCCAGTCTGTGTCACCCGCAGTTGGTGGGAATGCCGATCACCGCCACGCTGCAGGAAGCCATTGCACACATGCTGCAGCACGGTGTGCGCCGACTCTTTGTGGCCAATGCCGATGGGAGTCTGTCAGGCTTGATCTCCCTGGATGACATCATTGAGGCCATTGCCCAGGAGCTGGGTGACCTCTCCCGCATGCTGCGGGTCAATTTGGAACGTGAGGATGCGCGAACCCAAGTTCGTAACACCGCGACAATGCCGCCAGCCTTGTACCTGGTGCGCCACGAACCCTGAATTACAGCGATTCCATTCCAAGCCCAGTTGGGCTGGGAGATTCTGATGGGTTGTGCTTTGACACGATCACACAGTCGGTCATCAGGACCAGACTGGCAATGGATGCCGCATTTTGCAGGGCCAGACGTGTGACCTTCACTGGGTCGATCACGCCCGCTTTCATCAAGTCGCCATAGACATTGCGCGCAGCGTTGTAACCGAATGCGACATCGCGAGAAGCGTCCACATGGTTCAGCACCACAGAAGGTTCGACCCCCGCGTTGCCCACGATGCGACGCAGGGGTTCTTCCAGGGCCCGAGCCACCAGTTGAATGCCTGAGCTTTCGTCCAGTGTGTCTCCCTGACGGTCGCGCAGCACTTGTCGAGCACGTAGCAGTGCCACACCTCCACCTGGGACGATGCCTTCCTCCACGGCCGCTCGGGTCGCGTGCAAGGCATCTTCCACGCGTATTTTTCGCTCTTTCAGTTCAGTTTCTGTGGCAGCCCCCACTTTGATGAGCGCTACTCCGCCGGCGAGTTTGGCGATTCTTTCGTCGAGTTTGCCTCGGTCGTATTCGGATGTGCAAGTCTCGCGCTCGCGGCGCAGGGCGGCTACTCGCTCTTCAATTGCCTTGGGGTCCCCCGCGCCGCCTATCAAGGTGGTGTTGTCCTTGGTAACTTCGATGCGCTTGACTCGCCCCAGCTCGGTCAGTGACACCTTGCTGACCGATTTGCCGGTCAATTCGCTGAGCACCGATCCGCCCAGCAGCACCGCCATGTCGGCCAACAGTTGCTTGCGCGCCTCCCCAAATCCGGGTGTTTTGACTGCACACAACTTCAAGGCGCCACGCATGGTGTTGATCACCAAGGCAGCAAGCACTTCAGTGTCCAGATCCTCGGCAACCACGAGCAGGGGTTGACCGCTTTTGACCACCTCCTCGAGCAAGGGGAGCAACTCATTCAGAGAAGCCAGCGTGTATTCACACATCAAGACCCAGGCATTTTCCAACACCACTGCCTGGCGATCTGCACGGTTGATGAAATAAGGCGACAGAAAGCCACGGTCAAATTGCAAGCCTTCCACCACTTCCAGGACGCTGACCAAACCAGAGCCATCCTCAATGGAAATAGCCCCCTCCCGTCCTACTTTTTCGATGGCCTGAGCCAGTAACTCCCCGATGGACGGGTCGTTGTTGGCCGAGATGCTGGCGACGTGCGCAATGTCCTGGTTGGTGGCGCAGGGTTGAGCCATGCGCTTGAGCTCTTCCACTACCCACTGGATGCCCTTGTCAATGCCTCGCTTGAGGTCCATGGGGTTCATGCCACCCGCGAGATAACGCAAGCCTTCTTGAATCATCATGTGACCCAGTACGGTCGCGGTGGTGGTGCCATCTCCCGCCATGTCGCTGGTCCGCACGGCCACTTCACGAAGTAATTGAGCGCCGATGTTCTCAAAGCGGTCTTCCAGTTCAACCGACTTGGCGACCAATACACCTGAATTGACAATCTGCGGAGGTCCGAATTCACGCTCGAGGATGACGGTGCGTCCCCGTGGCCCCAGGGTCACCTTGACCGCTTCGGCCAGCGCGTCGATGCCACGTCGGATACGCAGCCGAGCATCATCATGAAACGCGAGTTGCTTGGGACTCATGTCTGGGTTCCTGTGCTCGAGGTGGCGGCGATCGCAAGCAGCGCATGACCTCGGCGTCACTGACGGGTGGGAAATGGCGGTAATGCTGACTGATCGCCTCAAGCTTGACGGGCGTTTGCAGGCACACCAGCTCATCGACCCAAGGCTGTATCTGCCGAAGCGACTCGTGCGACGCTACCGGGACCGCACACACCAACTTGCGTGGCCGACGTGACCTCACCGCATGCAAGGCGGCCACCATGGTGGCCCCGGTGGCGACGCCATCGTCCACCACGATGACCAGTCGGTCCTTGGCTTCGATGGGCTCCCGAGCCGGGGTGTACTGTGCGCGCCGACGGCGCATCACATCCAGTTGATGAAGCTTTTCAATGTCCAGCTCGGCAGGGTGTCGAATCAAGGTGTCGGCAAATGGCGAGTAGTACGCCCATCCGTCTTCATTCACCGCACCCACGGCATATTCCGGCAGCAAAGGATTGGCAATCTTGCGCGCCATGATGACGTCGAGTTCACCCTCGAGCGCCTGGGCGATGCAATGGGCCATGGGGACGCCGCCTCGAGGAATGCCCAGCACCAGGGCATGTTGGCCCCGGTAGGCACTCAAACGGCTGGCGAGTTGAAGGGCGGCGTCGTGACGATCCAGGTACATGCGTGCCAGTATCGGCCGTTCGCAGCCTTCAGTCTGTGGGGCGGGGTACGCATGCCGACCCCCAGTCGGCCATCAATGGTTGTCGCGCGGCACGCCAAAGGTGGCGTGAATTTTTTGGTACTTGACAGCGGGTTTGAG
>RGCL01000113.1 GCA_009919175.1 Betaproteobacteria bacterium | reverse complement strand
GGCACCACGCCCAGCTTGAACGCCAAGCCGCACACCACAAACACCACCCCCAGCACCAGCACCTGATGCTTGATCTGGCCGCTGGCGATGATGGCAAACACCTCGGACACATCGAGCGTGCCGGTGGCCCCGTACAGCATGGACAAGCCATACAGAAGGAAACCGCTGGCCAGCGCGCCCAGCACGAAGTACTTCATCGCGGCCTCGGTGGCCACGGCGTTGTCGCGGCGCAGGGCCACCAGGGCATAGCTGGACAAGGTCAGCAGCTCCAGGCCCAGATACATGACCAAAAAGTGATTGCCCGAGATCATCACGAACATACCCAGCAACGACAGGAGGCTCAGGCTGAACAGCTCGCCACCGCGCAACATGTCACGATCAGCGGCATAGGGCCGCCCATAGACCAGGGTGACCGCGACGGCAATGGCGGCAAAACATTTCAGCCAATTGCCCATCGGGTCGGAGACGACCATATTGCCAAAGCCGTAGGCCGTGCCTTCGGTCATGGCGTATTGGGCATGCACATAGGCCAGCACCACCAGGGTCAGCAAAGTGAGGCCATAGGTCAGGCGCCGGCCCCGTGAGGTCACACCCAGATCGACCAAGGCGATGACACAGGCCGAGATCAGCAGGAAAATTTCAGGGGCAGCGACGACCCAGCTTGCAATGTCCATGGTTCTTTTCCTATCAGTTGGGCAGCTTGGACTGGGCCACGTGGCTCAGCAACTGGGCCACCGACGCGTCCATGACATCGGTGAAGGGCTTGGGGTACACGCCCATGGCAATGACAGCCACAGCCAACAAGGCTAGCATCAGGTATTCACGGGCGTTGATGTCTTGCAGCTCCTGGACATGATGGTTGGTGACAGGGCCCAAGTAGACCCGCTTGACCATCCAAAGGGTGTAGGCGGCGCCAAAAATCAGCGCCGAAGCCGCCGCCATGCCGACCCAGAAATTGACCTCGACTGCCGCCAGAATCACCATCCACTCGCCCACAAAGCCTGCGGTGCCGGGCAGGCCGCAATTGGCCATGGCAAACAGCAGGGCAAAGGCCGAGAACTTGGGCATGGTGTTGACCACACCGCCGTAGCTGGAGATCTCGCGGGAATGGACGCGGTCATACAAGACCCCGATGCACAAGAACATGGCGCCAGAGACAAAGCCGTGCGCGATCATCTGCACCAGACCACCGGCCACGCCCAATTCGTTGAACAGGAAAAAGCCCAAAGTGACAAAACCCATGTGAGCGACCGATGAATAAGCCACCAGCTTTTTCATGTCTTGCTGCACCATGGCGACCAGGCCCACATAAATGACGGCCACCAGCGACAAACCCACCATCAGGCCGGCCCACTCGTGCGAGGCGTCGGGGGCGATGGGCATGGAAAATCGCAAAAAGCCATAGGCTCCCAGCTTCAGCATGATGGCCGCCAGCACCGCTGACCCCCCGGTGGGGGCTTCCACGTGGACATCGGGCAACCAGGTGTGCACCGGCCACATCGGCACCTTGACCGCAAAAGCGGCAAAAAAGGCGAAAAACAACATGGTCTGCACCGCGCCCGGCAAGGGCAGCTGATGCCATTCGAACAAATCAAAGCTGCCCCCCGACACGAGGTAGAGGTAAATCAGCGCGATCAGCATGAGCAAGGAGCCCAGCAAGGTGTAGAGGAAAAACTTGAAGGCGGCGTAAATCTTGCGCGGACCGCCCCAAATGCCGATGATGAGGTACATCGGGATCAGGGTGGCCTCGAAGAACACATAAAACAGCATGGCGTCGACGGCGCTGAACACGCCGATCATGAGGCCTGAGAGGATCAAAAACGCCCCCATATACTGATTGACGCGCTCGGTGATGACCTCCCAGCCCGCGATCACGACGATCACGGTCATGAACGCCGTCAGCAGCACGAACCACAGGGAAATGCCGTCCACACCCAGGTGGTAATTGACGTTGAAGCGTTCAATCCAGGACAGGTTTTCGACAAACTGCAGCTCTGCGGTGCCCAGCTGGAAGCCCCCATACAGAGGCAATGTCACCAACAGGCTGACCAGACTGCCCAACAAGGCGAACCAGCGCACCGTCTTGGCCTGGTCATCCCGCCCCAGGCCTAACAACAAGACACCAAAGGCGATCGGTGTCCAAATGGCAAGGCTTAACAATCCCATGTGTTTTCTCTCTGTGTCAGGGGTTGAGCCAAACGAACCAGGTCATCAGCAAGAAGACACCCAGAATCATCAGCAAGGCATAGTGATACAAGTAACCCGATTGCAGCTGCCGGGCGACCCCGGAAATCTTGGCCACCAGGCGCCAAGACCCGTTGACCACCGCACCATCGATGATGGCCATGTCGCCGCCCTTCCAAAGCCCCAGCCCCAAACCACGGGCCAGACGGGCGAGGATGTTTTCATTGATCCAGTCCATGTAGTACTTGTTTTCCAGCAGGATCACGATGGGGCGCAAGGCGCGGCCTATGGCGGCGGGCACTGAGGGCTGAATGAGATACATGTACCAGGAAACCACCACGCCGCCCAGCGCCAGCCAGAACGGCGGGGTCGAGAAGGCATGCATGGCCATGGCCACAGGGCCATGGAACATGTGCGCCAGCTCGTGCATGGCGTGGTGGCGCTCGCTATCGACAAAGATGGCGTCGTGGAAAAACTCGCCAAACAGCATCGGGTCGATGGTGTAGAACCCGATCAGCACAGAGGGGATGGCCAGCAAAACCAGCGGCAGGGTCACCACCCAGGGCGACTCGTGGGGCTTGGCATCATGGCCATGGCCGTGGTCATCGTGGTGGTGGTCGTGGTGCGCATCCGGGTTCTGGTCATAGCGCTCTTTGCCATGGAAGACCAGGAAATACATGCGGAAGGAGTAGAAGGCGGTGATGAAGACCCCCGCCAGAACGGCGAAATGGGCAAACTGCGCCCCGGGCAAATGGCTCTCGGCCACGGCTTCGATGATGCTGTCTTTGGAGTAAAAGCCCGAGAAAAACGGCGTGCCGATCAGGGCCAGCGAGCCCAGCAAGGAGGTCAGCCAGGTGATGGGCATGTACTTGCGCACGGCGCCCATGTAGCGGATGTCCTGATTGTGGTGCATGCCGATGATGACCGAGCCTGCCCCCAGGAACAACAAGGCCTTGAAGAAGGCATGGGTCATGAGGTGAAACACCGCCACCGAATAAGCCGATGCACCCAGCGCCACCGTCATGTATCCCAGTTGCGACAAGGTGGAATAGGCCACCACGCGCTTGATATCGTTTTGAATGATGCCCATGAAGCCCATGAAGAGGGCCGTGATGGCCCCAATCACCAGCACCACATTGAGCGCGGTGTCGGACAGTTCATACAGCGGCGACATGCGCGCCACCATGAAAATGCCCGCCGTCACCATGGTGGCCGCGTGGATCAGGGCAGAGATCGGTGTCGGGCCTTCCATGGAGTC
>RGCL01000112.1 GCA_009919175.1 Betaproteobacteria bacterium | reverse complement strand
AGTTGTTTGAAGGGACCGTGGGCGAGAACATTGCCCGGTTTGGCGAGCTCGACCCCAAGAAGGTACAGGCTGCAGCCGAAGCCGTGGGCATGCACGACACCATTCTGGCGTTGCCGCAGGGCTACGACACCCCGGTGGGACGCGACGGCGCCGTGCTGTCTGGTGGTCAGCGCCAGCGGGTGGCCCTGGCCCGGGCCCTTTATGGCGACCCGGCCTTGATCGTGCTGGACGAGCCCAATTCAAGCCTGGACGAGGCAGGCGACGCCGCCCTGCAAAAGGCCTTGATTGGGCTGAAGGCGCGGCACGCCACCGTGGTGGTGATCACCCACCGAACCAGCGTTCTGAGCGTGACCGACAAGCTCTTGATCTTGCGCGACGGCACACAACAAGCGTTCGGGCCGCGCGATGAGGTATTGGCGGCCATGCAAAAGGCGCAGGCACAAGCCCAGGCCCAGGCGCAGCAAGCACAGGCGGCTGCACAGGGGCTTGCCCAAGGCGCTCTTTCGGCTCAACCCACCGCAGGACAAAACGCATGAGCGCCGCACCCCTCTCTGACCTCTGCCGGTACGGTCAATACCACCCTGGACGTGCAAGCCTCGGTCCACCTGGGAACGCCTGCTCCGCAGCGGGAGTTGTTGCGCACCCTGGGGATGTTCCGCCGTGAATTTTTGATCGTGGGCCTGCTCAGTGCCGCCGTCAACCTGCTCATGCTCACACCCACCATTTACATGTTGCAGGTGTACGACCGCGTGATGGTCAGCCAGAACGCGCTCACGCTGATTGCCGTGTCTTTGATCACCTTGGCCTTGTTCGGCCTGATGGCTTTTGCCGAATGGGCCCGCTCGCGCCTGTTGGTGCAAACAGGCGTGCGCATCGACGAGCAGCTGAGCACGCGGGTGTTCAACGCGAGTTTTGAGTCTCACTTGGCGGGCATGAGTGAGCCGGGCCGCGGCCCAGGCCGGGCGTTTTCCGACCTGTTGCAGGTGCGCCAGTTCATCACGGGCAATGGAGTGTTTGCCTTCTTCGATCTGCCCTGGGTGCCCATCTACATCGCCGTGATGTTCCTGCTGCACCCGTTGCTGGGCTGGGTGTCCATCGCATTTGCCTTGCTGCAATCTGCGCTCACCTGGTTCGGTCATCGGCGCAGCCTAGAGCCCACCGAGGCAGCCCTGGCTGCTCAGACCGACGAAACCCTTTACGTGCAAGGCAAGCTGCGCAATGCCGAGGTGCTGGAAAGCATGGGCATGGTGGCCAACCTGCAAACGCTGTGGTGGAAGCGTCATCAGCACACCCTGCAGGCTCATGGCCATTCACAGTCCATCTCCCATCGCGTCACGGCCCTGAGCAAGTTTGTGCGCTACGTGCAACAAGCCGCCTCCTTGGCGGTGGGGGCCTTGCTGGTGATCCGCGGCGAACTGTCGCCCGGGGCGATGATCGCCGCCAATGTGCTGATGACGCGCGCATTGGCGCCCATCGACCTGATGGTGGCCACCTGGAAGGGGTTCATCACGGCGCGTGAAGCCTTCAAGCGGTTGACGCGCCTGCTGGAGTCTCACCCCGAGCGCGACCCGGCCCTGCAGCGGGCCCGGCCCGAAGGGGCGGTCACCCTGAAGCAGGTGGTGGCCACGGCGCCAACCCGGCATGAACCCATCCTCAAGGGCATCAACCTTCAATTGGACCCCGGCACGGTGCTGGTGGTCTTGGGCCCCAGCGGATCGGGCAAGTCCACCCTGGCGCGGGTGATCCTGGGCATTTGGGGTGACGTGGCCGGCCAAGTGCTGTTGGATGGCCGCCCCATCGAAAGCTGGGACCGTATGGAGCTGGGCCCGCATGTGGGCTACTTGCCGCAAGACATCGAATTGTTTGAGGGCACCATCGCCGAAAACATTGCCCGCTTTGGCCAAGTCGACTCCGCTCAAGTGATCGCGGCTGCCCAGGCCGCGGGTTTGCACGACATGATCTTGCGCTTTCCCAAAGGCTACGACACGCCCATGGGTGAAGCGGGCAGCTTGTTGTCGGGCGGTCAGCGGCAGCGCGTGGCCTTGGCCCGCGCTTTGTACGCAGAGCCGCGCCTGGTGGTGCTTGATGAACCCAACGCCAACCTGGACGACGTGGGCGAAGCGGCACTGGCCCGCGCGGTGGTGGCGCTTAAACAGAAGGGCAGCACCTATCGCCCATACCGGAATCCAATATGAACAACAGCCCCAGCATCTCGGTGGAGCCCAGCCCCGAATCACAGGCTACTGCCACCACGCCGCGTTTGAACCAAGTCCAAAGGTGGATTTCCTGGGCCTTGGTGGTGGGCCTCTTGGCCTTCGTAGCCTGGGCGGCCATGGCACCTCTTGGAGAGGGTGTGCCCACGCAAGCCACCGTGGCCATCGACACCAAGCGCAAGACGATTCAGCATCTACAAGGCGGCATCATCCGCGAGGTGCTGGTGCGCGAAGGAGACCAAGTCAAGGAAGGCCAAGTGCTGCTGAGGTTGGAAGATGGCGTGGTCAAGGCCAACCTAGAAGCCGTGCGCCAGCGATACTTGGGTCTGCGCGCCATGGAATCGCGCCTGCTGGCCGAACAGGTGGACCGAGACCGCATCGAATTCCACCCCGATGTGCTTGCTGAAGCCAAAGACCCCCTGATTCAGCGCCATGTGGCCACCCAGGAGCAGCTTTGGAGAACGCGCCGTTCGGCCTTGCAAGCGGACTTGGCGGCTATTGAGGAAAGCATTCGTGGGCAAGAGGCCATGCGCCAGTCGTATGCGGGCATGATCGAAAGCCGTCGCTCGCAGCAACGTTTGCTCCAAGAACAGTTGTCCAACATTCGTGGGCTGGTAAGCGAAGGCTACGCGCCGCGCAATCAACAGCTTGAACTGGAGCGCCAGGTGGCCGAGCTGACGACCAGCCTGACCGACCTGAACGGCAACATGATCCGGGTGGGCCAAGCTGTGGCCGAGCTCCGCCAGCGCGCAGCCTCTAGGCGCCAGGACTATCGAAAGGAAAGCGACGCGCAACTGGCCGATGTGGTGCGGGAGGTTCAGTCGGATGAGGGCCGATTCAAGGCTTTGCGTGAAGAGCTGGCCCGCACGGAGATTCGCTCGCCCTCCGACGGCCAAGTGGTGGGGCTTGTGTTCCAGACCGTGGGCGGCGTCATTGGCCCAGGCCAGCGGGTGTTGGATGTGGTACCCGAGCAAGAGCCCCTGCTGCTCGAAGCACGCATTCAGCCCCACTTGATCAATTCGGTGGAACCTGGATTGCTGACCGACGTGCGCTTTTCTTCATTTGCACATGCCCCTCAATTGGTGGTGGAAGGCAAGGTGCTGTCGGTCTCGGCCGATCTCTTGTCTGAGCAAACCCCCATGGGCCCCGTGAGCTACTTCTTGGCACGTGTGCAGGTCACGCCGGCTGGCATGAAGACGCTGGGTCGCCACCAGATGCAACCGGGCATGCCGGCAGAGGTGATCATCAAAACAGGTGAGCGCACGC
>RGCL01000111.1 GCA_009919175.1 Betaproteobacteria bacterium | reverse complement strand
CGATTACCTAAACGCGCAAAACGCCATTGAAGCCAACTTCGTGCCTCGCAAGTTCATCTGGACTTGCCACTGCGACGCGGAGGCACTGGCCTGAGCCTGCACCACGCTCACGCGGGCATGGGCAGGCCAATCGATCAGCCATTGCCCCAATTGGGCGGCGCTCACTTGTCGGGCTTGCAACTCGGCCTCGCTGGGGGTGAAGCGCCATTGGCCTTGCTGGTTGCCCAGCGCGGTGAGGGTTTGCAAGGCGGCGCGGGTTTGATCGGGGTTGCGCGGGCGTTCGCGCAAGGCCTGGATGCGCGCAGACAAGCTTTGCACCTGCTGGGCGCGTTGGACCAAGTCCTGGCTGGTGCCTGGCGTTTCAACGGGCCGCACGCGCAGGCTCACCTGGGCGTTGTCGAGCTCGGCTTGCAAACCCCAGGCCGCCCAGTTGACGGCCCGCGCGGCTTGCATCGCGCTGGCCTCGAGGTTCTGTGCCTGCAACACATCGTGCTGATAGCGCCACTGCGTGAGCGGATGCTGGGGCATGGCCTGCGCCCATGCCGACAGCAAGGCGGGCAAATCGTGGGGGCTGGCCACACCATGCATTTGTTCGAGGCGACGCAAGGCCTGAGCCAGTTGCGCGGGGGCATCGAGCTGGGGCGTGTTGGGCAAGGCGCGGGCAAACGACCGATCGATGCGCTCTTGCAGGTGCGACACGCTCACGAGGTGCTGCCATTGGCTCAGACCCCAGCCCAGCACGTGCACACCCACTAAGCTCACCCATGCCCAACGATGGGCTTTGGCCTGGGCATCGTGCCGCAGCCATTGCCAGCGCGAACGCAGCGCATGCACCCAGGGGTGTTGCGCCTCAAACTTGCCCTGAGCCAGGTTCCAGGGGCTTTGGGCAGCTGACAGCAAGCGGGCGTTGAGGTCTTGCACCTCCACCTTCACCGTGCGAGCCAGTCGGGCTTGCCAGGCCTGGGCTTGCGGGACCAGGGCGGGTTCGGCGGTGAGGCGCTTCAAGTCACTCAAGGGGCGGCTGGTCAGTTCTTGCGGCTCAAAGGGCAGTTGCTCGGGCAGTGCCATCAGACCCAGCGCATGCGACCACACGCGCATGGCCTGCGAGGGGGTTTGCAGCCAATGCAGTTGCACGCCATCGCTGCAAGGCCACAACTCGGGCACGATGCGCTCGGGCAGGCAGCCCTGGTTGGCCAGGTCTTGCCAGACCGCCTGCAGGCGCTGCTGCTCGCAGACAGCCACGCCGATCTCGCCGCCCTTGCGAGCCACGGCATGGGCGTGGCTGTCAAAGCTCAGGTGGAGCTGGTCTGGGGCTTGGAGCAATTCGTCTTCGAGCAAGCTCGCGGCAATCGCCCTGAGCTGGCGGTGGCTGTTGGGCGGCACAGTGATGCGATGCCAGGACAGCCAGGACCACGGCACCACCAGCACCGTGCCTTGTTGCGCTTGTGGCGTCGATGTGGCCAGGCCAGTCGAGGCCTGCACGACATGCCAAGCGCCGGGGCTGTTGGACATGGGCAGAACAATTTGCATGATCAAGGCACTTTGGATGGGCGGGTTGAGGTGGGTGGTTCAAATTGCAGGCGGGTCAAGCGAACCGAGACATCCTGCCGTCTGACCAAAGCACGAGCCTGCATGTCCAAATCGGTCCGAGTGAGCAAGCCTTGAATCTCAAACCACTGACTTTGAACCCCAAATCGTTCGGCAGGCAGGGCGGTGGCGGGCAAACCCAGGGCCTGGCGGGCTTGTTCCAGGGTGGTTGCGGGGGTGCTTTGCCGTTGCATGGCCCATCGCCTGGCCTGGGTGAGCGAGATGCCACTCATGGCGGCCAAGGCCTCTGGGGTGGCCGTGTTGACGTTCAAGGTGCTGGGGCTGGGCAGCATCACCACGTGCGCAGCCAGCCGCGCCAGGCTTGACGAGGACAAGCCCAGCCAGCTGAGTTGGCCAACGCGCTGGGGCAACAAGGGTGCTGACGGCATGGACTGGCGGGCCAATTGCCACTGCGCCACGACGGCATCGGCCTCGCTGGCTGGCAGGTTGAGGTGGGCGAACAAGCGCTGCCAGGCCTCGATGGCAGCGGGCTGGCCTAGGCTCAGGTCGTAGAGGTTGAACTTCGATTGCGCATCCATGATCTGGCCTGACAGCCAGAGGTCTTCGGAGGCGGGCACTGCGGCCTGGGGCGTCGCCCCTGTGGCGGGCTGCAAAAAACGCCCCAGCGACGTGGGCGCCAGCGGCAATGCCCAGGGCTCGGCGAGGTGGTCGACTTGACCTGCGCGGGCATCCTCGCGCAAGGCAATGCGTCCCCAATCCATGGCGCCCAGCAAAAGCCACTGACTCTGACGGCCATGCTGTTGCAGTGACTGCAGGCTCACCTGCCGCCAGAGTTGCCACAAGGCCATGGTCGAGAGCGTGGCCACCAGCGCCACGGCCAGCATGGCGGCCAGCAAGGCCGATCCCGAGGGGTGGCGGCGCGGCGGGTTCATGGACGCTCCAGGGCCAAGGTGGGGCTGGCCACATCGAGGTTGAGGCGCTGGCCATTGGTGACCTCCAGCTCCAGGCGAATCGCATCGGGCGGTGTCTGGCCCAGGGCTGCGCTGGGGTCGGTGCCAGATGTGGCGCTGCTCGAAGCGGGGTGAGTCCAGGCGCCCCCGCGATGAAACAGCACTCGCCAGCTTTGCGCGGCCACCAGGGGCGAGGCGAGCTCGCTGGCTTGGTTTTGTTGCGCCCACAGCTGGGCGGCTTGCCAGGCCTGCGACAGCTCGCCTTGCCGGGTCAGGGGCGTGCTGGACCAACGCCACCACTGGCCGTTGCGCACCGTCCAGGCCACGACCTGAAGCCCTGGGTCTTCATGAGGGCTGGCCTGGGGCGACTGGCGCACCATCATCAGCGACTGACCATCCCATTGCAAAGCGGGGATGCGAACCCCCGAGGGTTCGGACCACAGGTGCTGCCAGTCGATGCGCCACTGCGCCATGGACAACTCGCGCGCCTGGGTCTGGTCCACCTGGGTTTGCACCTGATCGCGTGTGCGCAAGAGCGTGGCGATGCCCTGCCATGACAAGCCCGTGAGGATGGCCAGCACCACCAAGGCCAGCATCACCTCCAGCAAGGTAAAGCCCGATGTGCGTGGGGGTGCACGCATGGTCAGTACCGTCCCATGACCGTGGTGAGGTGCAACAACGGCTGCTCAGCCAGCGAGACATTCACATCGATGCGCATGACCGACGGATTGGGCGTGGGGCTCAGGCGCGTTCGCACGGAGAAGACCTGATCGAGCTGGGGGCACAAGGCTTCACGCTCGCCGGGCGCGAGCCACACGGGCGAGAGGCGAAGCGCCACCAGCTGGTTGTCGGCACAGATTTGCGCCAGGCCTTGCAGAGGGTGGCGCTGGGCTTGCTGGGTGAGCGACGCGCTCGCACGCAGGCCTGCGCCCAGCGCAATGGCCACCAGCAGCAGTGCCACGAGCACCTCAACCAGGGTGAAGCCCTGGCCAAGGCCTGGGGCGTGACGCAGACGCTGGTTCATGGCGCCGCCGGGGTGTGT
>RGCL01000012.1 GCA_009919175.1 Betaproteobacteria bacterium | reverse complement strand
CGGCCTGCTTGGAGAGGTCGTCATAAATGATCAGGGCGTCTTGACCGCGGTCGCGGAAGTATTCGCCCATGGTGCAGCCCGAATAGGCCGAGACGTACTGCATGGCAGCAGACTCGGAAGCCGAGGCGGCCACCACGATGGTGTAGGCCATGGCGCCGGCTTGCTCCAATGCGCGCACGACGTTTTTGATCGACGAAGCCTTCTGACCAATGGCCACGTAGATGCAGGTCATGTTCTGACCCTTTTGATTGATGATGGTGTCAATCGCCACAGCCGTTTTACCGGTCTGGCGGTCACCAATGATCAATTCGCGCTGGCCACGACCAATGGGCACCATGGAGTCGATGGACTTCAGACCCGTTTGCATGGGCTGGCTCACCGATTGACGTGCGATCACGCCAGGGGCAACCTTTTCGATCACGTCGGTCATCTTGGCGTTGATGGGGCCTTTGCCGTCGATGGGCTGACCCAGCGCGTTGACCACACGGCCAATGAGCTCGGGACCCACGGGCACTTCAAGAATGCGGCCTGTGCACTTGACGGTGTCGCCTTCAGTGATGTGCTCGTACTCACCCAGAATCACGGCGCCAACAGAGTCGCGCTCGAGGTTCAAGGCCAAGCCAAAGGTGTTGTTGGGGAACTCCAGCATCTCACCCTGCATCACGTCCGAGAGGCCATGAATGCGGCAAATGCCATCGGTCACCGAGATCACGGTGCCCTGATTGCGCACGTCGGCACTGGGTTGCAGGCCTTCGATGCGGCTTTTGATCAGCTCAGAAATTTCTGCGGGATTGAGTTGCATGACTCTTTCCTTTTCCTTTTAAAAACGCTTGCCCAAGCAAAGGCTCAGGCTGTCAGCGCCACTTTCATTTGTTCGAGACGGGCTTTGACCGAAGTGTCGAGCACTTCATCACCGACCACCACACGGATGCCACCGATCAACTCGGGTTGAATGTCGACCGACACATTGAGCTTGCGTCCAAATCGCTTTTCCAAAACTGCCTGGACTTGAGCCAGGTCAGCCCCTTCCAGAGGAAAGGCGCTTTGGATGTGCGCGTCGGAAAGACCTTGCTGTGCATTGACCAGGGCATGGAACTGTCTTGCAATCTCAGGCAACGCCACCAAGCGGTTGTTGCTGATGAGGGTGTGCAGGAAGTTGGTCGCCCGATCGGACAGCTTGGACTTGATCACCGAAGTGAACAAACCAAACACCTGGTCGGGTGTCACCTTGGGGTTGTCAGCAAACTGCTGCAACTGGGGTTGCTCGGCAACCAAGGCCAGTTCGTTGAGCCAATCTGCATCGGCACTGGCCTGCCCCTTGGCAGACTGGAACAAGGCCTCGGCATAGGGGCGAGCAATGGTGGCAAGTTCGGCCATGGCTTGTCCTCTTACAGCTCGGTCTTCAAACGGTTGAGCAAATCGGCATGCGCACTGGCATTGACCTCTTTGCGCAAGATTTGTTCTGCGCCCTTGACCGCCAACACGGCCACCTGGTCACGCAAAGCCTCACGGGCCTTGACCGACTCCTGTGCCGCCTCGGCTTTGGCCGCAGCAACGATGCGAGCTGCCTCTTGCGCCGCCTTGGCTTTGGCCTCTTCGACCATCACCTGAGCGCGGCGCTCGGCATCCGCCAGCAGTTTGGTTGACTCGTCGCGGGTCTTGGCCAACTCTTTCTCGACTTGCTGGTGGGCATTCGAGAGTTCGAGCTTGGCGTTTTCCGCAGCAGCGAGCCCTTGGGCAATTTTTTGTGCACGCTCATCCAAAGCCGTAGCGATGGGGGGCCACACGAACTTCATCGTGAACCACACCAGGATCGCGAAGACGATGGCCTGAACGAACAGGGTTGCGTTGATGCTCACGACAACACCTTTCTACGGTTGCTGGATTACTTCGGGAGGAAGGGGTTGGCAAAGGCAAACATCATGGCGATACCAACGCCAATCAGGAAGGCCGCGTCGATCAGACCAGCCAACAAGAACATCTTGGTTTGCAGTTCGTTCATGAGTTCGGGCTGGCGTGCAGCAGACTCAAGGTACTTGCTACCCATGATGCCGATACCGATACAGGCGCCGACGGCACCCAGACCAATGATCAAACCGGCTGCGAGGGCAACATAGCCAAGAAGTTGTTCCATTTGAAGCTCCTAGAGAAAGTATGGAAGGTTGAGAAAAAAACGAATCAGTGGGCGTCGTGCGCCTGTCCGACATACACCAGGGTCAGCATCATGAAGATGAAGGCCTGCAAGGTGATGATCAGAATGTGGAAGATGGCCCAGATGGTGCCTGCAATCACATGGCCAACGGGCAACAAAATGCCAGACAGGGAAGCCGCTGCCGCTCCACCCATGAGTGCGATGAGCATGAAGACCAGCTCGCCTGCATACATGTTGCCAAACAGTCGCATGCCGTGCGAGACGGTTTTGGCCGCAAATTCGATCATCTGCATCACGAAGTTGATGGGCCACAGCAAGGGGTGAGCGCCAAAGGGAGCGCAAAAGAGTTCGTGAACCCAGCCACCAATGCCTTTGATCTTGATGTTGTAGAAGACACAGATCAAGAGCACCGAGCAGGACAAGCCCAGCGTGGAAGACAAATCGGCCGTGGGGACCACGCGCATGTAGGCATGGTGGGGATCATGGCCAGCAGCGCCAAAGATGGCCGACCAGATGGCGGGGATGAGGTCCACGGGCAACAAGTCCATGGCGTTCATCAGAAAGATCCATACAAACACCGTGAGGGCCAAGGGCGCCACTAGTTTGCGGCTCTCAGCGTTGTGAATGATGCCTTTGGCCTGGGTGTCGACCATCTCGACCAGGATTTCAACCGCTGCCTGAAAGCGACCCGGAACGCCCGAGGTTGCATTGACCGCCGCACGCCACAGCATCAGTGTGCCCACGACGCCCAACAGCACGGCCCAAAAAATCGAATCCAGATTGAAGACCGAGAAATCGATGATCCCAGCCATCTCCTTGTTTTGGAAATGGGTCAGGTGGTGAACGATGTATTCACCGGCAGTGGGTGCATGTTCAGCAGACATGTTCGACTTTCATCCTCTCATTTCGGGGCAAACACCCGGCGCCATGCCAGTGCCACCCAATAGACTTTCATCGTCAACACCAGGCTCACCAACATGGCAGGCCAGTTCAAAGTCGGCACCAACCAGGGTGCCGCCACCAATCCCATCAGGGTCAGCAAGAGCTTGATGCCCTCCCAAACCCCCAAACCCACCGCCGAAGCCAATGGGCTTTTGATCTGCCGCATCCGCCACAAGCCCCGCGCAAACAAGGCGGCAGGGAAAGCAACAATGAAGGCACCATACAGTGCTGACCAGGCCACCGATGCCTTGAGCGTGAACCCGTAGGCCACGACCGCCGACACGACACCCACCAGCACTTGCGCCAGCACCACCCGCAACAGGGACACATTCGGCTGTTGAAGCCTCAGTGCCTGAGCCTCTTGGGCTGTGAGCGACTTGAACTCTTCCTGACTGTTGTGTTGGGAGGAGTCTTGGTCATCCCAGCTTGCTGGCTTCATGGCTGACAAACCGACGAATGTTCACCCAGGTTCTTGACACCAGGTTTACACCCATTGTGAAAGCCTGGCATTGTATGTGATTTGAATGGTCTGATTTGACCCTGCCGATGACCGGGCCATCTGTAGGCCTTATCGCAAGCGGATAATTCTTTCTCATGAACCATCTTGTCGCCCTCCCTCATCATCTGTGTTACCTCAACGGCGAGTACCTGCCCCTGAACGAAGCCCGTGTGAGCGTGCTCGATCGGGGCTTCATTTTTGGCGATGGCATTTACGAAGTGGTCCCGGTTTACGGGGGCAAGCCCTTTCGGTGGGCGCACCACCATGCGCGCATGGCCCGGTCATTGCAGGAGGTTCGCATCCCGCACGCCGATGATGCCGCCACCTGGGCCGCGCGCATCGACCACCTGGTGAATGCCCATGCCGCCCATACGGGGCAGCGCGTAGGCAACATTGAGCAACTCATTTACATCCAGATCACGCGCGGCGTGGCCCCGCGCGACCATGTGATCGACCCGCAGCTGTCACCCACGGTGTTTGCCATGGTCAACACCATGAAGCCGCCCAGCGCCGAGCAGCGTGAGCATGGGGTGTCTTGCGTGAGCGCACATGACTTTCGCTGGGAAAAAGGACACATCAAGTCCATCAGCCTGCTGTCGGCCATCCTGGCGCGCGACATCAGCCATCAAGCCCATGCGGTGGAGACCGTGATGTTCCGAAACGGACACCTCACCGAAGCCTCTTCGAGCAATGTGTGGGTGGTGAAAAACGGCAGCGTCATGGCCGCACCCAAAGACAATCTGGTGCTCGAAGGCATACGCTATGGCCTGCTCGAAGAGCTGTGTGCACAAGAAGGCCTGAGCTATGAGCTGCGCCCCATCCGGCGCAGCGAAGTCTTCGATGCCGACGAATTACTCTTGACCTCGGCCACCAAAGAGGTCTTGCCCATCACCCACCTTGACGGCCAGGCCATTGGCCATGGCGCCCAGGCTGGACGACCCGGTCCGATTTACCAGCGCCTCTACCAGGCCTATCAAAAGGTCAAGCAGTGAGCGCCGCCATCCCACCCGATCAGTCGCTCATCGAGTACCCCTGCCTCTTTCCCATCAAGGTCATGGGCGCCAAGGTCGAGGGTTTCAAAGAGGCCATGGCGCACATCGCCCACCAGTTCGATCCGCAATTCGACCCCGGCACCATGGAGCTGCGCGACAGCAGCAAAGGGCGCTACCAGGGCATCACCCTGATCATCCATGCCACCAGCCGCGAGCAGCTCGACGAGCTCTATCGCACCCTCACCACCCACCCCATGGTGAAAGTGGTGCTCTGAGGCCATGAGCTTGCACACCACCTGGCTGGGCCGCGTGGATTGCGCCAGCACCATCGCGCGCATGCAGGCCTTCACGCAGTCGCGCACCGAGAACACGCCCGATGAGCTGTGGTTGTGCGAGCACCCACCGGTTTTCACCCTGGGTCTTGCGGCACAAGACATCCACTTGCTCAACCCGGGTGAGATCCCCGTGCTGCCCACCAACCGGGGCGGGCAGGTGACCTATCACGGCCCTGGCCAACTGGTGGCCTACCCACTGGTGGATTTGCAACGTGCGGGCTTCTTTGTCAAAACCTACATCCACAAGCTCGAAGAAGCCCTCATCCGCACGCTGTGGCATTTTGGGGTGGTGGGGCACCGCGTGGCGGGCGCGCCTGGCATTTATGTGCGGCTCGACGACCCCTTCAGCCACGCCCTGTTGCCCCAACGCCCCCAATACCGCGAACCAGGCAGTCCAGCGCCACAACCCAACTTCGAGGGTGTGGGCAAGATTGCCGCCCTGGGGGTGAAGGTCTCGCGTCACTGCACCTACCATGGCCTGGCTTTGAATGTGGACATGGACCTGAGCCCCTTTTTGCGCATCAACCCTTGTGGCTATGCGGGCTTGCCCACGGTGGACCTTTCTACAATCGGCGTTCGAACCAGCGTGGCCGAGGTGGCGCAATTGCTGAGTCAGGCGCTCGACGGCCAACTCAAGCCGCAAACCCCAACCTTGTCCCCTGCAAGGTCCACCCAACCGATGCCGACACAGGACACCCCATGAGCCATTCGGACACCCCCTACGATCCCACCGTCAAGCAAAAAGCGGCGGCCAAGCTCTCACGCATCCCCATCAAGGTGGACACCCAGGCCCCCGTGCTCAAAAAGCCCGACTGGATCCGCGTCAAGGCCGGCTCGCCCAATTCGCGCTTTTACGAAATCAAAGGCATCTTGCGCGAGAACAAGCTGGTGACCGTGTGCGAGGAAGCCTCTTGCCCCAACATCGGTGAATGCTTTGGCAAGGGCACAGCCACCTTCATGATCATGGGCGACAAGTGCACGCGCCGCTGCCCGTTTTGCGACGTCGGCCATGGCCGCCCCGACCCGCTGGATGTCAACGAACCTGACAACCTTGCCAACACCATTGCCGCGCTCAAGCTCAAGTATGTGGTGATCACCAGCGTGGACCGCGACGACTTGCGAGATGGTGGCGCAGGTCATTTTGTGGAATGCATCCGCAAGACCCGCGAACGCTCACCCCAGACCCAGATCGAGGTGCTGGTGCCCGACTTTCGCGGGCGTGATGACCGCGCCCTGGACATCCTCAAGGCCGCGCCGCCCGATGTGATGAACCACAACCTCGAAACCGTGCCCCGCCTCTATGCCCAGGCCAGGCCCGGCAGCGACTATGCCTTCAGCCTGAACCTGCTCAAAAAATTCAAGGCCTTGTTCCCCCACATCCCGACCAAGAGTGGGCTGATGGTGGGGCTGGGCGAAACCGACGAAGAAATCCTGCAAGTGATGGCCGACATGCGCGCCCACCACATCGACATGCTCACCATCGGCCAGTACTTGGCGCCGAGCACCAGCCATTTACCGGTGCGCCGCTATGTGCATCCCGATACCTTCAAGATGTTTGAAGAAAAAGCCTACGACATGGGCTTTACCCACGCAGCGGTGGGTGCCCTGGTGCGCTCCAGCTACCACGCCGACCAGCAAGCGCATGCGGCAGGGGTGGTGGGCTGATCAGGCCCGCCACTGCCCCAGCAACGCTTGCCAGCGCGCGCGCACCTGCGTGAGGTTCCTGGCCTTCACATGGCCATAGCCCTTGATCTCCTCGGGCAAGTTGGCCAACTGCAAAGCCAGGTCTTTGCGGCCTTGCAAGTCACCTTGCATCACCTCTTCAATCAGCGCACGGTATTCGCCAATCAAGGCGCGTTCGGTGCGCCGCTCCTCGGTGTAACCGAAGGGGTCAAGTGCCGTGCCCCGCAAGCCCTTGAAGTGGGGCAGCACACTCAAGGCCCAGCGCATGGCGCTGCCAAATTTTTGTTTGGTGAGCTCGCCGCGCTCATTGCGCTTGGCAAGGCTTGAACAACTGCCGCGCCACCACGCGCGCCAGGGTGTCTGAACGCTGGGCCACACCCGCCACAAAGTCGCGGTAGCTTTGGGCATAGGCCTGATTCTGGTAGGCCGTCAAAAACGCGGCGCGCTGATCGACCATGGCTTGCAGGCTTTGCGGCGCCTGGAACTGCACACGCTGGGCCGGCTGGAGCAAATCGGCCACACGCTCGGGCGCATGGGCTGCCCACCGCCCCCATTCAAAAGCCAGCTGGTTGGCCTTGACCTGCACCCCATTGAGCTCCATCGCCCGATGAATGGATTCCTTGCGCACCGGCAGCCAGCCCTTTTGCCAGGCAAAGCCCATGACCATGGGGTTCACAAAAATCGTGTCGCCCATCAGGGTTGTGGCCATTGCGTTGGCTTGCAAAGTCCCAAGGCCCTGGCCTTCGAGGGTTTGACCAATCGCAGCCACGCAGCGGTCGCTGGGGTTTTCCCACTGCTTGCTGTTTTGAATGAACGAGGCCGTGGGGGTGCTGTTGGCATTGAGCGCCACGCGGGTGCGCCCTGCGCCCATGCGCAACAAGGTCTCTTTGCCAGCCGACACAATCGGGTCGCAACCCAGAATCAGATCGGCGGCACCCAAAGCCACTCGCGTGGTGCGAATGTCTTCAAAGCGGGGAGCCATGAGCACATGGCTCCAGGTAGCACCGCCCTTTTGTGCCAGACCTGCCGCATCCTGAGTCACGATGCCCAGGCCTTCGATGTGAGCGGCCATGCCCAGCACCTGCCCAATCGTGATGACGCCGGTCCCCCCCACACCGGCCACGACGATGCCGTAGCCACCGTGCTGCGCAGCCTGACTCAGTGACGGCAGGATGGGCTCGGGCAATTCGCCCAGGCTCTCGGGTGTGGGTTGAGCCTGACGTTGGGCTTTTTTGAGTTGACCGCCTTCGACGGTCACAAAGCTGGGGCAAAAGCCTTTGAGGCAACTCAAGTCTTTGTTGCAGGTGCTTTGGTTGATGGTGCGCTTGCGGCCAAATTCGGTTTCCAGGGGCTCGACACTGATGCAATTGCTTTGCACCGAGCAGTCGCCACAGCCCTCGCAAACCAGTTCGTTGATGAACACGCGAACCGCTGGGTCCACCATCTTGCCGCGCTTGCGGCGGCGGCGTTTTTCAGTGGCACAGGTCTGGTCATAAATCAAAGCCGTGCAGCCTGCGGTGTCGCGCAACTCCCGCTGGATGCGGTCGAGTTCATCGCGGTGGTGAATGGTCACGCCAGAGGGCAAGCCATTGACCCCATCGTATTTTTCGGGCTGGTCGGTGACGATGACCACACGCCTTGCGCCCTCGGCGGTGACGCTGTTGGCGATCTGAACCACGCTGTGACCTTCGGGCCGCTCGCCCAGGGGCTGACCTCCAGTCATGGCCACTGCGTCGTTGTACAAAATCTTGTAGGTGATGTTCACGCCTGCCGCAATGCTTTGGCGAATCGCCAGCAAGCCGCTGTGAAAGTAGGTGCCGTCGCCCAGGTTGGCAAACACGTGCTGGGTGTTGGAGAACGGCTGCTGCCCCACCCAGGGCACGCCTTCGCCGCCCATTTGGGTAAAGCCCACCGTGCTGCGATTCATCCACACGCTCATGAAGTGGCAGCCAATGCCCGCCATGGCCCGTGAGCCCTCGGGCACGCGGGTGCTGGTGTTGTGCGGACAGCCTGAACAAAACCAGGGCTGACGATCTGCCTTGACCTCGATCACCTCCAAGGCCTGCTGCTTGGCCAGGATCTGGGCCACGCGCGCATCCAGCATGGCCTGTGTGGTGGCATCGACACCGAGTTTGGTGAGTCGCTTGGCAATGGCTTGCGCCACGATGGCAGGCGACAAATCGGCAGCAGCCCGCAGCAAGGTGCGGCTGCTGGGGTTGTCGCTGGCGTATTCGCCACCCGAGCGATCCCCTTCGGGTTCGTCAAATTTGCCCAGGATGTTGGGGCGCACATCATCACGCCAGTTGTAGAGCTCTTCTTTGAGTTGGTATTCAATGAGCTGGCGCTTTTCTTCCACCACCAGGATTTCCTGCAACCCGGTGGCGAACTCACGCGCGGTGTTGGCCTCCAGCGGCCAGACCACCGCGACCTTGTGCAGGCGAATGCCCAGTTCACGGCAGCGCGCATCGTCAAGCCCCAGGTCCAGCAAGGCTTGGCGGGTGTCGTTGTAGGCCTTGCCACTGGCAATCAGGCCAAATCGGTCACGCGGTCCTTCAATCACATTGTGGTTGAGCCGGTTGGCACGGATGTAGGCCAGGGCGGCGTACCACTTGTGGTTGAACAGCCTGGCCTCCTGGGTGAGGGCATCGTCTGGCCAGCGGATGTGAAGGCCGCCAGGCGGCATGGGAAAGTCGGGCAACACCACGTTGACGCGGCTTGCGCTCACGTCCACCGATGCGCTGGACTCCACGATTTCCTGAATCGTTTTCATGCCCGCCCACACACCGGCAAAGCGGCTCATGGTCAATGCATGAACGCCCAGATCCAGAATGTCTTGCACCGATGCCGGGAAAAACACAGGCAAGCCGCAGGCCTTGAAGATGTGGTCGCTCTGGTGCGCAGCGGTGGAGCTTTTGGCCACATGGTCGTCACCGGCCACCGCAAGCACGCCGCCCCACGGGGTGGTGCCCGCCATGTTGGCGTGTTTGAACACATCCGAGCAGCGGTCCACGCCCGGACCCTTGCCATACCAAATGCCAAACACGCCATCAAAACGGTTGTCGCCCGGTGGAGCAAAGCCCAGTTGCTGGGTGCCCCACAAGGCGGTGGCAGCCAACTCCTCATTCACGCCGGGCTGAAAAACAATGTCTTGCTTGGCCAGATGCTCACGGGCTGACCACAAGGCCTGGTCGTAATTGCCCAAGGGCGAGCCCCGGTAGCCGCTGATGAAGGCCGCTGTGCGCTTGCCTTGCAAGGCATCGCGCTGGCGCACGATCATGGGCAAACGCACCAGGGCCTGAACCCCGCTCATGAAAGCCGCGCCCTCGGGCAGGGTGTACTTGTCGTCCAAGGTGACCGATTCGAGGGCTTTTCGAATGGCCTCAGGCAATGGCGCGTTCATGGCATCTCCCAGCTGGTGATGGGCCTAGTCTAGGGCCAAGCGCCAGAAATTGCCTTTCTTTCGAGCACGGTGTTTGCCCCCGGTTTTGAAATATTTGTTCTTTAAAATCAAAAAATGGAACAACTTGACCAATTCGACTGGCTTATTCTGAAAGAACTGCAACTCGATGCCCGCTTGCCCAACACCGAGTTGGCCCACCGGGTGGGCTTGTCCGCACCGGCTTGCTGGCGGCGGGTGCGCGCCCTCGAAGAGGGGGGCTACATCCTGGGCTATCGCGCCGACATCAACCGGCAAAAGGTGGGGCTGGATGTGCTGGCCTTTGTTCGGCTGGACGCCGAACGCAACCGCGGCGATGTGACCCGCGAGCTGGAAGAGGCGATCCGTCAGATCCCGGAAGTGGTGTCTTGCCACTACATCAGTGGCACGGGCACGTTTGAGCTGCAGGTGGTGTGCAAAGACCTCAACAGCTTCAGCGAGTTCGCGCGCAATGTGCTGCTCAACCTGCCCAACGTCAAAGACTTGCAGACCAGTTTTTCGCTGGGCGAGGTCAAAGCCAGTGGTGTGCTGCCCCTGCCGGGCTGAAGATCAGGACCGCGTCATCGAGGCTTGAGCACCCACAGCCACAGCGGCTGCTTGATGCGCCCAGCCAATGCGCCCGCCTTTGCACCCGTGCCCGCGAACAAGTCCGCACGCACCGCGCCCACGATGGCCGATCCGGTGTCTTGCGCCAGCACCAGCTGGGACAGTTGCAGGTCTGTGCCCCGGGTGTGCAGCCACATCAGCGAGCCATAGGGCACAGAGCGCGGGTCCACGGCGATGGAGCGCATGGCCGTGAGTGGCACGCCTTGTGCCCCTGGTGGGCCAAGCTCGGGTTCGGCGATGGGGGCTTCCTTGAAGAACACATAGCGTGGGTTGGTCCACATGAAAGACTGTGCGCGCACCGGGTTGCGCACAAACCAGACCTGAATGCCTGGCCATGAGGCGTCGGTCAATTCGCGCGCATCGAGCAAGGCGCGACCCACGCTGCGGTAAGGCTGGTTGTTGGAGGCGGCATAGCGAATGCCCACCTCGGTGGTGCTGCCATTGGCCTCTTTGAATCGCAAACGCCCCGAGCCCTGGATGTGCAGCACCAAGGCGTCCACCGGATCGGAGAGCCAAGCCAGGGGCCTGAGCCGCGCACGCACATCGGCGCGGGTGTCGATCTCTTCACGCGTGAACCAGGGCGTGCGGCTTGAACCAGAGGCCAATTCAGGGGGCGGGGCATAGAGCGGCACCTCGTATCCCGGGCTTCGCTCACGCGAGGCGTCAAACACGGGCTCGTAATACGCCGTGAGCAGGCCTTCGCTCGCACCCGACTCGGCTTGCAGGCGGTGCGGCTGCAAGCGCGACTCCATCCATTGCCGCCGCTGGGCATCGTCGGCGATGGACAAACGCCGCACATCGGCACACAAACTCATGACGGCCTCGGTGGGGCGCTCGCAGTTGCGCAGCAACACCCCCCACACGGGATCCAGGGGTGCATCGCGCCAACCGGGCAAATCCGACCAGCTCACCGGCACTGACACGCTGATGCCAGGCTCGGCAGGCTTGGGCAAGGCTTGCGCCACTGAACCAGATGGCACAGAAGGAGAAGGCAAACCGCTGGGTACCGGCAGGGAGGTGGGGCTTTGTGCCATGCGGCTCGCACAGCTCATGAGCATTCCTACAATGCCACCCATTGCAATCACATACAACAGACGTCTCATGTGGCTGATTTTGCTTGAAGCGTTGGGTGCTGGCTTGCTGCTGGTCCTGATCGTGTGGTGGACCATGTTTTCTGGGCGCAAAGACCTGGATGAAGACGAGGACAAGGACCCGCCTGCCAAAGGCTGACCTCAGAGGCGCCGGTTGCGCAAAGCCGGCAGTTGCGCCCTTACGCGCTCCTGATCGGCCTTGACCAATTCGGCCATCACCACCCCCTCGCCCTGCGGCAAGCGGTTGAGGACCTGACCCCAGGCATCGATCACCAGGCTGTCGCCCCAGGTGTGTCGGCCATTGGCATGAACACCCCCTTGCGCCGCCGCCAGCACCGCGCACTGGTTTTCAATTGCCCTTGCCCTGAGCAAGACCTCCCAATGCGCCTGGCCTGTGGTGTGCGTGAAGGCGCTGGGGACCACCAGCACATCCGCGCCGAGTTGCGCATAGTGACGAAACAGCTCGGGGAAACGCAAGTCATAGCAAACGCTCAAGCCCATTTGCCAGGTCTGGCCTTGCCGGTCGTGAAGGGTCACTGCCACGGGCTGCTGTCCATGGCGCAGCACCACCGACTCATTGAACTGCTCGTTGCCATTGTCAAATTCAAAGAGATGGATCTTGTCGTAGCGCGCCACGCATTGACCCTGGGGATTCCAGACGGGCAAGGTGTTGTAGGCCTGCTGGTCGGTGCCTTCGATGGCAATGGGCAAGGTCCCGCCCACCAGCCAGATGGCGCATTCGCGGGCCACGCCAGCCAGGGCGTTTTGCAGTGGCCCCTGCCCCCAGACTTCCCGCAATGCCAGCTTGTCGGTGTCGCGCCGCCCCAGCAAGGCAAAGTGCTCGGGCAGGACCACGAGCTCGGCACCCTGTCGCGCAGCATCACGGATGAGGCGCAAGGCATCCGCGAGGTTCTGCTCCCAGGCCACACCAGACACCATTTGCAGGGCTGCGACTTTCATGGCGATTTGTCCTTGGTGGTGGAGAGCACTTTGCCGCTCTCAGGATCGATGGTGTCCACGGTGGGATCGCTCCACGTGCCGTAAATGTGCAAGTGGTCGGTGTTGGCCTTGATGAGCGGCTGGCGCAACACGTACTGCGCCAGAAACGAAGTCAGGCCCACCACCGGGTTGATGGTGGAATAAAAGAGCGAGGCTGTCCCGGCGTTGATTTCAGGCACCACCACCACCTTGAGGTCATGGGTTTCCTCGTTGACGTTGGCCCAGCCTTCCATGAACACGCCCGCCGACACGCCTTTCATTTGCAGGTTGTTGGTGCGGGCCACCCCTTTTTCAATGCTCACATCGCCCCGGAAGTAATCGAAGGCAAAGCCCTGACTGAACACATCGCGAAAGTCCAGCGTGAGGCGGCGAGGCAGGGACTGCAGACTCAAGATGCCAAAAAAGCGCCCCACCCCGGGCTCGCTTTTGAGGAACTGGCCTTTTTCGATGTTCATGTTGAACTGGCCGCTCATGGACTTGAGGCTGGGGCTCATGGGCGAGGATTGCCAGCCCAGGTTGCCAGCCAGCTTGCCCTGGCCCGAGCGCACTGCGCCAGGCACACCCAAGCGCGACATGAAGGCGCCGCCATCTTGAACCTCAAGGGTGAAGTCCAGCCGCGTTTGTTGCGAAAGGCGCGCTGGGTTCCAGTCGCCCTTGGCCTTGAACTTGGCCTCCGGCAAGGTCAAATCGAATCGTTGCAATTGCCAATCACGCCCGCCTTGGGGCAAGGCGCGACTCACGGCCTCAATGTCCACCCGACCCCAGGGCTTGCCCCTGAGTGTCAAGGATTGAACCGACACCTTGAGCGCGGGCATTTGCCGTGGACCGTCAGATGTGAGCGCGTCCTCCACGCTGGTGGCGAGGCTGGGGGGAATCACCAAACGCTGGAACTGGAAATTCAACTCCGCGGCCTGGTCTGCCCTTGCAGGCAGATATTGGCCTGAGCCGAGAAAGTCAACGCCCTTGAGGTCAATGTCCCAGGCCTGAGCCTTGCGGGTGGCGCGTGCCTGAACCGATTGCCAATTGCGGCCGCCAGCCACCAGGCGATCGGTCTGGAAATTGAGTTGCGTTGGCAACCAGGCGTTCATGCCTTCGGGCGTTGCAGGCCGGGTGGTGCGCGGCGACGGCAAGGCCGATGCCGCAGCCTCCACGTCCAGGCGACGCCACAGCTTTTGCCAGGGCTCCAAGTCCAGCTCCGAAAAACTCCATTGCCAAACGATGCTGCGATTGGCCAGGGTGGGCAGGGCAGCAACCTCATTGCCCAGGTACAAAGCCCCGCTCAAGGGCTCGAGGGCGCCCGAGGCTTGGGTCCTGACCACGTATTGCGAGCGCAGCACCTGCCCCACATTGAGCGACAGCACCGTCTCGGGGTTGGCGCGCGTGGCGGTCGTCGAGGCGGCTTGAGAGCGAGACTCCAGGCGCAAGGGCAAGGACTGACCCGACATCTTGTCCAGCGGCGCGGGCAGGCTGGAGGACAACCCCAGCAGGTTAGAAGACAGCAGCCAATTGAGTTGCCCATCGCGCATGACCAAGCCCATCTCATAGCGGGCGCTGCCTTCGAATTGCTCGGCCAGACGAGCCAGCCAAGCGAGTTGACGCTGATTGCGCAAACCGGCGGCGGTGGCCACACCAGACACCTTGAGGGTGGTGGGTTTGCTGGAGTCGGCCAAGGCTTGCGGTGTGAAGGCCAGGCCACCTTCGAGGCGCGCCTCGGCGCCCAGCACCTGGGCACGCACTGCGGGGATGAGCAAACGGCTTTCGGTGAACAGCACATCGCCCGTCACCCCATTCATGTCGGGGATGGATGGGCCTAAGCGCACCTGAGCCTTGTCCAGCGCCAGCTTGCCGTTGACCGTGGTTTTATCGATCTGATCGAGGGGAATGCGCAAGCCCAGTTCGAGGCTGGTGCGGCCGCTGCCTGTGGTGTCGCTGAGGGCATCCTGAATCAGACCGGCAATGGGGCTTTGCCGCACCACAGCCAGCACGGCCACCAGATCGCTTTGGGTGGATCCGGTGACGTCCACCACAGGGCGAGAGAGGTCAGCGATCCGCGCCTCGAGGTTTTTCCAATTCACGCCTGGATGACCCACCACCTTGGCGCTGGCCTTGCGGATGGCCATGCTCAGACCCTTGATGTCGAAGTCCGCATCCAGATTGGCAAAGCCCGGCCACTGAAGGGCTTGGCCCCGGATGTCAGGCACATACTGATAGACCAAGTCCAGCAACTTGGCCTTGACCTCAAATCGTTCGTCCTTGCTGTTGGCAAAGGGGAAGCGGTCCAAATCCCCCTTGACCTCGAACTTGGCCTGGCTCACCTTGCCTGCACGCACCGTCTGCTGCACATAGCGAATGACATCGGCGGGCAAACTGCTGGGCAGGTAACGGAACACCCGGTTGGCCTGGGCTTCCTGGATCTCGGCGGAAAGCGACAGCCGCCCCAGGGCACTGGTCGATGGATCACGCTTCCAGCTGCCCTGCCAGCTGCCCCGCAGATCGCGGTTGGACACCTGTGAGGGCAAAAACTCGACCTCGGTGCCCTTGGCATCGTGATGCCATTTCACTGCCAATTGGGCTGCATCGATGGGGACCCTGGCCTCGGCCAGCAAGCCGGGCAAATGGACCTCGCCGCGATCGATCTTGAGGTTCAAGCGCCCCTCGCCCTCCTGGATCGTGAGTTCTGCATTGGCCGAGGTGAGTCCTGGTATCCAGGGCAATCCGGCCATGCCAGTTTCGACGGCAGCCCACCTCAGTTGGGTGCCGGTGGCCTTGATCGCGTACTTGGGCGGCTTGTTGGGCTGAGCCAACTCCCAGCTCAAGGCCAGGTCCTTGATCTGGCCATCGAGTTTGAGTTTGTCCAGGGCCTTCAACTCGTCATGACGCAACTCCAGGCCATGCGCCAGGTTGGACAGCACCGACAAATCGATGCGCGCGGCCTGAACCGCAATCGACTTGATGTCCCCGGCTTCGGTTTGTGACCAGTTCAGGCTCAGTGACGTGCGAGGCCAAGGCTCACCCGTGGCCGTCTCAAAGCGCAAGTCATCGGTTTTGATGCCCTGCACCACCCCACCCTTGTCCTGCGTGTAGGTGACACGGCCCTGGATGTGATGCAGGTTCAGTTCACGGCTGCGTTGTGGCCAGTTGAGTTGCAAATGATCGGTTTGCAAGTCCACATCGGCGCGGCGGATCTCGCCCGCATCCACCGTGAACCAGGCCCGGACTGCCGCCTTGGCGTTGAATTCAATGGGTGCCTTGAGTTGCCAGCGGGCAAACCAGGGCTTGGCCGATAACTCCGAGGCCTCCAGATAAACCTCGCCTTGCCAGGTGCTGGGGTCGCCGCTGCGGCCTGTGAACAAAGGCTCGCTGAATCGACCCATGGCGCCGAATCGTTGTCCCATGTCGGCCAAAGCTGGCGTCGCTCTCAAGTTGAAGCGGTGTTGAAAAAGGCCTGCGCTCATCTCCAGGTCCACCTGGTTGAGCCACTCGACGGGCTCACTGGCGTGTTCACGCCAGCTCAGGCGGGCTTGGCGAAGTTGCAACTGGGGTTGATTGAGCAGCCATTGCGCCAAGGGGTGTTTGGCGTCGTCACTGGGCTGAAGGGGAAGGCCTGCCACCGTCCAGCGACCCTGCTCATCGCGGCCAAGCTCCAGGCTGAGCTCGTCCATCACCAAGCGGTCCACGCTCTGGGCAAGCAAGGAGCGCGCACTGAAGTCGAAGGTGGTTTTGGGCAACGATAAGACGCGCCGGCCATCGATGGTGGACACCGAGATGCCCTTGGCCTCCACGCTGGCCCAAAACACATGTGAGACCACATCCAGCGAGTCGATCTCAATGCGCAAACCCGATTGCTGGCTGGCCCAATGCGCCACATCGTCTTTCAAATCCCCCAAACGGGGCACAATCCAGAAATGAAGCAAGAGGGCCGTGATCACCAGCAACGCCCAAAAGGCCAGTGCAGCGCGCCAGACCCATTTGGCCGCCACATCCAGCCACAGCCAGGCACCTGCGGCAGGTGGTGCGCTGGGTGGAGGTGGTGATGCGGTGGATTCGGTGGTGTCCATGGTGCGGAGTCTGCCCTGGCAATTATCACCTTCACCTCAGGAGCTTGCCCCATGAATGGCATTGAGCGCGACGCGCTGGCCAGCCATGCCCGCACCGTCACCCGCATCCGGCGTCGCTATGCCAAATGGCTGGCGGTGCTTCCCCCCGGCCCGCCTCGCATGCCCCAGCTGCAAACGGCCTTTGAGCAATTGGCCGCTGACTGGCCTCAGTTGCCCGATCGCCTGCGGGTGCTGCGCCAGCTGGTCTTTGAACGCCTGGTGGTGCTCGACTGCGTTGAGCAATGCCCACTGGAGGTGGTCACCCACGGCATGAGCGACCTGGCCGAGTTTGCCCTGCGCCATGCCCTGGACCATGCCTGGGCGGAGTGGTCGAGCGTTCATGGCATGCCTCGCACCCCAGTGGGCGACACCGCACGCCTGTGGGTCATGGGCATGGGCAAGTTGGGCGCACGCGAGCTCAATGTGTCCAGCGACATCGACCTGATTTATGTGCATGACGAAGACGGACAAACCGATGGCGCCAGGCCCATCGACAACGCTGCGTTTTTTGCCAAATTGGCCAGGTCGCTGCAACAGCTCATTGGCGAAACCACCGAACACGGCTTTGTGTTTCGGGTGGACCTGGCCTTGCGACCCAATGGCTTGTCTGGCCCCGTGACCGTCTCCAGCGATGCACTGGAAACCTATTTCCTGGTGCAGGGGCGTGAATGGGAGCGGTTTGCCTGGCTCAAGGCACGGTGTGTGGCCTGTACTGCGCCGGGGGACGAAGGTCAGTCACTCAACAGCATCATCACGCCCTTTGTGTTTCGGCGGCACCTGGACTACAACGTGTTCGAGTCGTTGCGGCAGTTGCATCGACAGATCCGCCAGCATGCGGTGCGCACCACGGCGGTGAGCGCCCATCGCAGCCACCGGGCGCAGGACGTGAAGCTCGGGCGCGGGGGCATCCGCGAAATTGAATTCATTGTGCAGCTGCTGCAAGTGGTGCGTGCTGGGCGCTTTCCTGAACTGCGCGACCAGCAAACCCTTTCCTCACTGGATCGCGTGGCGCATGCCCAGCTCATGACCCGCGCGACCGCCGATGCGCTGCAAGCTGCCTATGTGTTTTTGCGCCAGGTCGAGCACCGCATCCAGTACCTCGACGACCAGCAAACCCATGCGCTGCCGCAAGACGAGCAGGACCGGATCTGGTTGGCGCAGGCCATGGGCTTTGACACCCAGGCCGCCTTTGATGGGGCACTGGACGGCCACCGCGAGTTCGTGGCGCGTGAGTTCGATGTCTTGCTCGGCCAGGGGGAAGCCAATGACAACCCAGCGGGCGAATCGACTCCGCAGCCAAGCTCTCAGCGTCCCTCAGATGAGGCGGGCCTGCTGGCACTGACCGAAGAGCCTGTGCGCTCGCATTTGCAAGCCCTCTTCGACCACCCCCACCGGCGTGCCTTGCGCGACCAGGCCCAGCGCCGCTTGCAGCAGTTGCTCGGCGAGGTGCTGGGTTGGCATGCCCAGGGCGCTTGCAGCACCGATGCCGTGACGCGCTGGATGGACTGGCTGCCCGTGCTGTTTCGGCGTGACTCCTACCTGGCCTTGCTGATCGAGCGCCCTGGCGTGAACCGGCACTTGCTGGATTTGCTCGGCGCAGCCCGCTGGGTGAGCCGCTACCTCAGCCGCCACCCCGAGGTGATCGATGAGCTGGCGCTGCCCGACGCGCGCAAAGGCCGGGTGAATGCATTGCAGTTGCGACACATCCTCAGCCAGCGCCGCGAGGCGTTGCTGCAAAGCGGGCACGACAGCGAAGAAGATCAGCTCAACTTGCTCAGGCGCGCGCACCACAGTGAAGTCTTTCTGACCCTGGCGCGAGACGTGGCCGGCCAGTTGACGGTCGAGCAAGTGGCCGACGACCTGAGCCAGATTGCCGACGTGCTGCTGGACCTGAGTTTGCGCTGGGTGTGGGAGCGCATGCCCCAGCGGCATCGACCCGAGCCCCAACTGGGGATCATGGCCTACGGCAAGTTGGGCGGCAAAGAATTGGGCTATGGCGGCGACCTGGATTTGGTCTTTGTGTACGACGACGACCATCCCCAGGCCTCTGACATATACGCACGCCTGGTGCGCAAGTGGGTGAATTGGCTCACGGTCAAAACCGAAGAGGGCGACCTCTATGAGATCGACACCGCCTTGCGTCCCAATGGCAACTCCGGCTTGCTGGTGAGCGAGCTCAAGGCGTTCATCGACTACCAAACCCAGCGCGGCAGCAACGCCGCCTGGACCTGGGAGCATCAGGCCATGACACGCGCACGCTGTTGCTGGGGCAATGCCGACATGACCGCGCAACTCGAGGGCGTGCGCGTGCAAGTCATCACCGCACCGCGCGATGCCCAGCACCTGGGCGACGAGATCCGCGCCATGCGTGAACGCCTTGCGCAGGCGCGCCCAGTCGCATCGGGCCGCTTTGACCTCAAACACAGCCCCGGCGGCATGATCGATGTTGAATTTGTGATGCAACACCTGGTGTTGCTGCATGCCCATGAACACCCGGAGTTGCGCGACAACGTGGGCAACATTGCCTTGCTGCTGCGTGCAGAGCAGGCTGGGCTGCTGATCGCAGGCGTGGGGCAAGACGCAGCCAATGCCTATCGGCAACTGCGTCATCGCCAGCACCAGGCCAGGCTCAATGAAGACAGCACCCAGGTCAGTGCCCAAGAGCTGACCACGCAGCGCCAGGCGATCTTGCGACTGTGGGACGAAGTCCTGGGTCAACGCCCTGGCACATCGCAGGTGTGACACATGGCTGAGCAGCCTGGCTTCAGGATTGGCGGATGCGATTGACCAACTGGGTGGTGGAGTAGCCCGAGACAAAGGGAATGGCCAGCGCCTTGCCACCTTGTGCACGCACCCATTGCGCCTCGGCCAGGACATCCATGTTGTAGTCCCCGCCTTTGACCAGCACATCGGGGCGGATGCGCTGAATGAGGGCAAGCGGCGTGTCTTCATCAAACCAGGTGACCCTGCTCACCGAGGCCAAGGCCGCCATGACCCATGCGCGGTCGGCCAAGGTGTTGAGCGGGCGGTCTTCGCCTTTGCCCAGCCGCTTGGCCGAGGCATCGGTGTTCAAGGCCACCACCAGCGAGGCGCCCAACGCCCGGGCCTGCGCCAGGTAAGTCACATGGCCGCGATGCAGGACATCGAAGACACCATTGGTGAAGACCACTGGCCCTTTGCGCTTGAGCTGCGCAACCGCCTCTTCGATGTGCAAAGGGTCAATGAGGTGTTCTGAAAAATCGGGGCTGGCGTGCTCAATCGGCATGATTTGCGATGCACCAGGAACACCTCAGAATCCAAAACGCTTGATGGTGTAGGGCTGGCTGGATGTGCAGCCATAAGCGTTGCAAAGCAACACGGTCACCACGGCTTGCTGGACGCCAAGATCCCCCTGGTAAGAATAGCTATGAGAGCCCGATTGTCCCATCCCTGAGCGAACCGCCAGGCGCCCTTCCATGCTGCGGCCATTGATCATGATGTCCACCTGATCGCCCGGCACATCACCTGAGCGCCAATGCACCATGACGCGATCGCTGGTCCACTGCGTATTGGCCAGGATGAGCGGTGGGTCGGGCGCCCTTTGTGTGGCTTGTAGCGCCGAGCCTTGAACCTCAAGGCTGACGGCCTCGCTCATGGTGCACCCAGAGCTGTTGCACAACTGAACCACGACGGAGTGGTTCCCCGCCGTGAGCTTGGGCAGAGGCGCATTGCCCGACTGAATTTGTTGCGGCGCCAGGGATTGGCGGTTCACCACCGGGCTGCCATCGAGCAGAAAAGACCAATCGGTGGCGACTTCCCCTTCCGAGCGACTCCATTGGAGGGTGAGCCAGCTCTCGGTCGTGAACCTGGCGTCTGGGATCTGGCTGGCAAACGGTCGAATCACGGCCTTGCCCGGCGGGCGCGGCCCCTGGTCGTCGCGGCGATCTGAAAAAGCAAACGCCGGATTGGTTCGCGCATTGCCCATGCTCGACATGGCGCCGGGTGGGAGGGCACTGAGGCTTATCGACTCCACGGTTCGCGATGTATTCACCATGGGTAGCGAAGCCGTGGGGCTGGAAGCCGAGGACGCCGCGTTGGATTGCAGGGGCGAATTCAGATTCGACGATGGATTGACCGTGCTGGCTTGGCTGGCACTGCCCACACCCGAG
The DNA here is from genome assembly GCA_009919175.1 of Betaproteobacteria bacterium. Taxonomy (GTDB): domain Bacteria; phylum Pseudomonadota; class Gammaproteobacteria; order Burkholderiales; family Burkholderiaceae_C; genus Limnohabitans. The sequence goes on along the minus strand of RGCL01000012.1, from coordinate 34,452 downwards.
CGCACCGCAGATGTCGCGGGCAGAGCGGTCGCGGACACCGGCGCGGACACCACCAGATCAAAGATGGCGCTGTCGACGCATTTGTCCACCAAACAGGTTCTCACCAGGATGCTCTTGGTGCCATCGGTGTTGAAGACCAGGGGCACACTTCGTTTGGTGGTTACGGGGGAGTTGGGGTCAATGGCCAGGGATGCCGTCAATTCCGAATAGCCCTCTGCGCCACGCAAGAGGTATTTCCAGTATTCCCCCTTGAGGCCATTGGCCTTGATGGACCAGGTCAGGTTGATGGGCTCCCCCACCGTGACGCGCTTGACGTTCGAGGCATCCAGTTCTGGCCGATCGGGCACGCCGCCCACGCTCTGCCCCTCGGCGGTGGTGACATTGATGGTGAGCGCATCGCTGGTGGTACACCCATTGGCATTGCACACGCTCGCCACCAGGTCATTGCTGCCCGGCACCAACCAGCTCAAGGGGACGGTCTTGGAAAAATTTTTCTGTGTACTGGCAGGCAGATTTTCTTGAGCCAATACCGTGGCACCTTGCTTGATGCTCCAACTGGTGAGCGGCGTCAAGTTGTCATTGGATGTCCAGGTGAAGCTGAGTGCCTGCCCCACCTTGGTGCTGCTGCCGGTTGCCAGGAACGTGGGTTTGCTGGGTGGGAAAAAACTGTTGTTGGTGCCGTCAGTGACATTCACGATCTTTTCGTCGCTGCTCACACACTGTTTTTGGGCGTCGCACAGCTTGATCGTGAGTTTGTATTGCTGGGCCAGACCAAACACCAGCCCCACTTCACCCTTTTGCAAGGTTTGATTGCTCACACGCACAGGCACCTGCAAATCGGTCAAGGTCTGAGTGCCGTTGAAGACCTGCCAGCTGACGGCTTGGGTGGTGGCCGCCTCCCATTTCAAGAGGTGCTGCCCGCCCTTGGCCATGCTGCTGGGCGGCGCACTGGTCACCGTGGGCTTGACCAAGTTGGACGTATTGGCCACCACGGTGAGCGTTTGGGCGTCGCTCAGCACGCAGCCTTTTGTGTTGCATAACTCGACCTGAATGGTGTGCGACCCAACGCCCAGGCCCTTGACGCTGAAGCTGCCATTCCAGCCGCTTGTGCTCCTGGTGATGGATGTGCCTTCAAGGGTTTGGCCATTGGTCAGGCCTTTGTTCACATAGAGCCGGGAGGATGCGGGCGTGCCGCCGGCCACCACGCTCCAGCTGATGGGGATTTCAGAGCCAAAAATCAAACTTGTGCCTGGTGAGGCCACCACCGCCTTGTTGACTGCGGTCACACCCACCACGTCACGAACCGAGATCAGGACCTCGTTGCTGTCGCGAAAATCGCCTGCCGAACTGGAACCGGTGTAAGCGCGGACCGAAAAAGCATAATCTTTGGCCGTGTTGAGGCTCACCGTCATGCTGGATGTTTGGTCATCTCCCGTTGTGCTGATCGTCCCGCCGGGATAGGAGTTGCCCGACTCTTTGAGCTGCCAGCTGAGGTAGTTGCCTTTGGGTGCCGTCCAGGTGAGGGTCACAGAGCCACCGGTTGCAATCGCGGTATGGTTGGCTATCAACCTGGGGGCGGTGAGCGCGGGTGTGGGGGCAACCGATTCAGTTGCCGTGACCGTGAACACGTCGGAATCGACGAACGCCTTGACATCGCCCTCTTTGCGATAGAGCCTCACCACGAATACATTGCTGCCCTTGGTCAATGCACTTGGGTTCAGGATCACACTGTCCGACTGAGCAACGTCCGATCTCACACAGGTGGCAAGATTGGTCTCACTGCCCAGAGCGTTGTCCGTCTGCCCTATGCGTTTGTAGAGTTGCCACGATGTGCCGCAAAACCCTTCTATGCGGTTCCAACTCAACTGGTAACTGCTCCCAAGTATCACCGTTGAAAGCCCGCTCAACGTGGGCTTACCCGGGGTCCAATCCTTCACCATCACCTGAAAATCCTGGCCGTCAGTACAAGTGGTGCCATTGCACAGCTTGAGCGACAGCGACTTGTAACTGCCACCCGTGCTGGCGCTGGGTGTCCAGGTCAGGCTCCCAGACTTGCCTGCCGTGTCTAAAGTGAATTTCGCCACTTCCGTGCCATCAAAGATCAACGATCCGCTCTTGGCCGCATTGCCCAAGGTGCTCCAGCTCACCGAATAACTCGTCCCTTTGGTGACCACGCGGTTGGACCATTCAGACGCCAGGCTCGCCTGGCCGGGTGTGATCTGCGGCATGGTCACGCTTTGTGTGCTGGACACGCTTTCACCGTAGTCATTCTTCAAAATGACCTTGATGGTGTGCGTTCCAGCAGACAAATCAAGCCATGCCGATCCGGCCTGTGTCCCTGGGTTCAAGTCTGTGCCGCCTGTCAATGTCCCTGTATAGGCCACGGTGTCGTCCACAACGGCCTGCCAACTGCTGCCAGTCACACCGCCCTGCATGGACCAGACCACTTGATATTTACCATCGACCCCTGTTGCGCCGCTGGTGATCACTGGCGTGCCCGGCTTGCCGTCCACAACAGAGACCTCAATGACCGGACCAGTCCTACAGGAGTCGCCATTGCACAATTGGATGATCAGGGATTGGCTGTCGCCCATTTGGTCCTTACTTGGCGTCCATTTGATCTCGCCGTTGGTGACAACCGCATTTGCACTGGAGCTGGCTGATGCGACCGATTGACCCTTATAAAGTAATGCCCAACTGGTGCCGCCTGGCCCATCGCTCGTGGTCCATGTCACCGTCACCTCTTTACCGACTGGCAGTTTGGCGTAGTTGGCTGGGCGGGTGATGCTGGGATAGTCTGGCAATTCCGCATGCACAGACAGACTTGAGGCCAGCGCCAACCCCAACCCAATGAACAACCACCTGATGATTTGTTTCATGCGCCTTACCCTTACCTTCTGCCACCACCCCGACCGCTGGTGCCGTCGTTGACTCCCCCTCCAACGACATTGGGCTGGACCACCACGCCCGGGTTATAGGGCTGTGTCGGCTGAACCATGCCTTGGTTGGGATAAGTCACAACGCCCTGATTGGGATAGGTCATGACACCTTGATTCGGATACACCGCGCCGCCCTGGTTCATCACATTGGGGTTGTATCCACCGTAGGGGTTGTTGTAGGGGTTGGCGTTGATCATGTTTGGATTGCTGCCGGCACGGACTTGTGGCACCTGGAACAGTGAACGAATGGGGCTGTTCATGTTGCTGGTGATGACCATGGGGCTCATGAAGCGGGGCACATTGCCATCGCTGGCCATCACCAGGCGATTGGACGCATTGGTCTTGGATTTGATGATCTTGGGCGTGATGAAGATGAGCAGCTCGACATCGCTGTCCCTCGTGTTGCGAGTCCCCCCCATCGGCGCTAAATCGGTCGCACCCAGGATGGGCATGCCGTCCAAGTCCTTGCTCCGGATACGCCGAACATAACCGCCAAGAGCCTCGGTCGCACCATCCTGGATGGTGAGGCGCGTCACGGTGGTTCTGGAGGTCACTGCATTGGCAGAGGACCCGTTGGTGGTGGTCACCAGTGTGCCCAATTCGGTTGAGTCGATGTTCACGGCCACCTGAACCATCTCAGGCCCAACGATTTTGGCTTCCACCTCCAGCGTCACACCGGTAGAGACATAGTTCACGTTTTCCGATACGAAACCGCCTTGGCCAATGGTGGATGAAAAGACGGGGGTTTTGTCACCCACAAACAGTTTTGCCCGCTGGCCATCTTGCAAGCGGATGCGGGGCTGCGACAGCGTCGTCGCCCGCAATTGCTGAGATTGGGCGTTGATCTGAAAGGAGCCATCGCTGATCATGACTCGCAGCGACTGGGTTTTGGCATTGTTGAGCCAGTTGCTCCAGTTGATGGAGCCGCCGTTGATCGCGTCTCCAATCCCCGCACGAATCAACTGCGGCAAGCGTGCGCCAATGCGATGCAGCAGGCTGGCCGACACTTCGTACAGTTCCAACTGGACCTCGATTTCGGCCTCAGGCACGTCCACGTTCCTGACCAGATCAAACACCTTCATGAACTTGGTTCGATTGCTTCTGACCCAGACAGATTTGGTGGCGTCATCGGTCATGACGATGTTTTCATCGCCGACCATGAGCCGGATCATGCCCACGAGCAATTCGAGGTTCACAAATTCGGCCCTAAATACGCTCAGGAATTCACCCCCGTCAATGTCTTCGTCGGGCAATTCACCCGCGTAGCAATAAACCTGATCCGGCAAAACGACGAAGTTGATCTTGAACTGCTCTGCCATGTCGCCCAAGTAGTCCAGCAAAGTAGACGACATGTTGAAGGCCATATTTTTGTTTGGGTTTTTGGGTGTCAGCTGGGAAAACGCCTTGGGCGAACAGCTGAGCGAAAGACCCATTTCTTTAGACAAATGCGCCAGTTGCTGAGGCGCATTCATCTGGATCATCCCGATTGAGAACGGCAGGGGTTTTTTAAGGATGTCAAACAACACCCTGTATTTGCGGCCGTCACGCCGCGCCACCAGGATGGACTGGTGAACCAGCACGTTGTAGTTGGCACCCATCGATGAGTAAGGCGCAAGCCTGGAGAATTGATGCGATTGATCCTTGGCTAACGCACCCGTCTCGATTCCGTTGATCGCACCGGTCTCCATGAGCGACTGAACCATTTCATTGGTTGGGTCGAGTTCGAGGATGGTGGCCACGCATTCGTTGACCAGATCAGATTTTTGGGTGTCAACGGCCTCTCGTAATTTGGCTGTCAACTGTTGCAACACCATCTGGCGGATGTAGATGTAATCCACATAACCCCCATCGTCGTAATCGGTTTTATTCTTCTCAAAACTGCGAACCAGCTTGACCAAACTTTTGGGGTTGGGGTTGTCTTTGTTCAACTCCTCCACCGCAATGGCGAGCTGGGTTTCGCGCTTTTCCCAGCGGTTGCTGACCGGCGTTGAACACCCCGTGATCAAGCCCAAGATGAAAACGGCCACCACCACGCGTTTGTAGTGGCCCATGAATGACGATGAAGAACGAAGCACTGACATGTTGAAACGCCTTTGAACAACAATGGACGCCCCTCTACACACCACCTTTACGATCCAACTGGCGCGAGTGAGGGATTGCCAAGCCCCATGACCGCGTGGTGCGGTTTCATGGGATCGTTGAGCTAGAACACCCAATCACCTGATTTCAAACAGGCTCGGGCAATAATAATTCTAATTTTGTAATTTATTGTTAATCACATCAATCTTTAAGGCTCATTCCTGAGATTGACGCAAAAAGCCATCGGCAAACCTTGCCGTCAAGCAAGGCCGGTTTCACTGAATGACGGGGTCAGATCAGATGCTCGCGGCGTTGGCATTGCGCCAGCGATCGACATGCAAAGCCAGGTCTTTGAGGTCGCCCAGGATCATGACGCCAGGCACATCTCGGCGCTGCAAGATGCCACTTCGCCCACCAGCCCAGACTTCCACGCTGTCACTGAGTTGGGCGCGCAACTCAGATAAGCCGTCCAGCACTTGGTTGGGGTTGAAGGCCAAGCTGAAGCTCAGGGCAATCACCTGCGCCTGATGGGCCTTAGCGGCCATGACGATGTCCCGGATGGGCGTTTGCACCCCCAGCGAAACACAGGTGCAGCCTTTGAGGCACAGCAAAGCCTCCACCATCAACAAGCCCAAGCCATGCTGTTCCTGCGGGAAGGTGGTGAGCAACACCCGTGGGCGATTGCGAACCGAAGGTTGCGGCAATTGGTTGATGGCTTGACGCAACAAGGTCTGAACGGTCTCGCTGTAGAGATGCTCTTCAAACACCTGGAGTTCGCCGCGCATCCATCCATCGCCCACCATGGTATTGAGCGGTGCAATGACATTCATGACGAAATGCGCCAGACCGTGCGCGGAATAGGCTTGACCCAAGAGCCTGCGCAAGCCCTGGTCGTCGTGCTGACGAATCGCGTCGTAAAGGGGCATGACGGCCGCATTGGGGTCCTGATCGATCTCATCGATGGACGCAGGCGGTGGAGTTTGACCCATGCGAGGATAGGTGCGCTCATCGTTTTGATCCCTTGAGGGCGTGGGGAAACCGTAGCGACGCTCCCAGGCACGCAGGGTGTCCTTGCCAATGCCGGTATCCCGCTCGACAGCAGCAATCGATAACAGGATGGGACGGTCTCCCGAGCGGACATTCATGGAATCAATACACCCTCAACAACAAGGTCATGAAAGTTGTCATGGACAAAAAATCGCCAGACGTTCATCATCGGGCAAAACCAAAACATGTGCGGATTGTGAACCTAGACAAAAAGACCATGTTTTCCCGAGGAATTACCCCATGCGTTTCTTTCCCCTGGCGTTGAGTCTCTTCACATTGATGTTCATCAATGGCCCAGCACACGCGCAAGTGTCCACAACAAGCACAGCGTGCCCTGCGGTGTTGCAGCACACGGTCTTGCGCTTGCAAGATGAGAAGCCGCAAAACCTCTGTCAATACGCGGGTCAGGTGGTGCTGGTGGTGAACACGGCCAGCTACTGTGGCTTCACACCCCAATATGCTGGCCTAGAAAAACTCTATGCCACCCACAAAGCCCGAGGCCTGGTGGTGCTGGGCTTTCCGTCCAACGACTTCGCCCAGGAGCCGGGCGCCAATGACAAGATCGCTGATTTTTGTGAGAACACCTATGGGGTGAAGTTCCCCATGTTCTCCAAAACCGCTGTTCGGGGTGCCAATGCCTCCCCCTTGTTCAAGCAACTTGCCGAACGCTCGGGCACCACGCCCAAGTGGAATTTTTATAAATACCTCATCAATCGCGATGGGACTCAGGTGACGGCCTACAGCAGCATGACCGAACCCTCGGATGCGCGCATGGTCAAGACCATCGAGCAATATCTCTCCCAAGCCCCTACTCAAGGACGTTGACATGCAAATGCCCCGCGTTGCCGTTGTCGGGTCTGGCATTGCCGGCCTGAGTGCAGCCCATGCCCTACAGGGTCAGGCTCAGATCACTTTGTTCGAGGCAGCCCACCGCCTGGGCGGCCATTCTCATACCGTGGATGTGACTTTGCCTGGACCTCAGGGTCTGGTGACCCATGGTGTGGACACGGGTTTTTTGGTGTTCAACGAACGCACCTACCCTGGCCTGATCGCCTTGTTCGAATCCTTGAACATCGAGACCGCCGCATCGGACATGTCGTTCTCGGCACAAGTGCCCTTGGCCAGTGGCCGTCGGCTGGAGTGGAACGGCGCCAACCTCGACGCGGTGTTTGCACAACGACGCAACCTCATCAGCCCCCGCTTTTGGGGCATGCTCAGAGACATCCTGCGCTTCAATGCCTTGACCACCGACATGGCCAAAACGCATCAGGACCATGAATGGCTGGTCCCGCTGTCGCGCTTCTTGGAGCAACACCGTTTTGGTGATGCCTTCATCGATCATTACCTCTTGCCCATGCTGGGCTGCATCTGGAGTTGCCCCACGCACCAGATGCTGGAGTTTCCTGTGGCGACCCTGATCCGCTTTTGCCACAACCACGGCTTGCTCCAAGTTGAGAACCGCCCACAGTGGTTCACCGTGGTGGGTGGATCGCGCAACTACGTCAACGCCATCGCCCAGGAGCTCGACGATGTGCGCCTCTCGTGCCCGGTGCTGCGCATCGAACGTGACGCCACTGGCGTGACCTTGCACACAGCCCATGGCAAGGAGCGTTTTGACCAGGTGGTGATTGCAGCCCATGCCGACCAGGCCTTGGCCATGCTGGGCGACCCCAGCGAAACCGAATCGCGCTTGCTGGGCGCCATCCGCTTTGAGCGCAATCGCGCGGTCTTGCACACCGATGTGACCTTGATGCCCCGCGCCAAAAAAGCATGGGCAGCCTGGAACTATGAACGCGCAGGTGTTGATCGCGATGCCAGCTCGGTGTGTTTGCATTACTGGCTCAATCGCTTGCAGCCCTTGCCCTTCACCTCGGATGTGTTTGTGAGCCTCAACCCGATTCGTCAGCCCGCGCCCAACCTGGTGCTGGCAGAAATCGATTACGAGCACCCCATTTTTGATGTGCACGCCATCCAAGCGCAATCGCAACTGCATTGGCTCAAGAGCCAGCCGCGCACGCATTTCGCGGGCGCCTGGATGGGCTACGGCTTTCATGAAGATGGTCTGCAGTCGGGCTTGCAAGCGGCCGATGCGGTGTTGCAGGCCTTGCGTCGCAACTGGGCCATCGCAGCGGCATGAAACCCGCCCAGGCATTCATCGCAGAAGGCGAAGTGCGTCACTCCCGCACGCGCCCGCATGTTCATGCCTTTGCCTATCCAACCTTTTTCCTTTGGCTGCCCATGCGGGCATTGAGCCAGGCGTCGCAGTGGGGCTTGAGCGTCAATCGCCTGGGCTGGCTGTCTTTTCATGACCAGGACCATGGCGATGGGCGAGACGCCAGCCAAGGTGGCGCCCTGGCCTGGCTGACGTCTTTGCTGCATGAGCATGGCATTGATGACGCCACGGGCGACATCTGGCTGCATTGCTATCCCCGTGTGCTGGGCTACGCCTTCAAGCCGGTGAGTTTTTGGCATTGCCATGCCGAAGACGGCCAACTGCGCGCCATTGTGGTCGAGGTGAACAACACCTTTGGCGAGCGGCATTGCTATTTGCTTGATCGCCCCCGCATGGGACAGACGCTGATGGCAGACAAGCACTTTCATGTGTCGCCCTTTTGCGAGGTCAAGGGTCACTACCGCTTTCGTTTCATGAGAAGTCACGACAAATTGCCCGAGAGGCTGGTCGTGCGCATCGAGCATGGCGATGAGCAAGGCCCTTTGTTGATCACCAGCGTCAGCGGAGCCCTTGAACCCATGACCCCGGCCAGTGTGCGCCGCATGATGTGGCGCTTCCCCTTGCTCAGCCTTGGGGTCATCGCACGCATTCACTGGCAAGCCCTCAAGCTGTGGCTCAAGCATGTGCCTTTTTTCAGCAAGCCCGAGCCCCCTGCGAACACCATCACTGTGGCTGTCCCAGAAGACAAACCCACCCTGTCCACCACGCCTTCGATGAGGAGATCTGCATGAGCACATCCACCCATGCACCTTTTGTCGCGCACGCCGCGCCTCGCTCGTCTCGCAAAGCCCTGCAACTCATCTCACGCCTGCCACATGGTCAGTTGAGACTGGTGCTGCCCACAGGTCAAACGGTCCACATGGGCCAAAACCAGGGGCCTTGTGCGTCGCTGCGCATCCACGATTGGGAAGTGTTTGACATGACCATGGCCAGTGGCGACATTGGTTTTGCCCAGGCCTATCGCAAGGGTTTGTGGGAAACGCCAGACCTCACCGCCTTGTTGCGCCTGGTGCTCATCAATCGCCGCCATCTGGAAGACCTCATCCACGGCCATTGGCTGGGCAATTTGCTCAATCGTGTCCACCATTGGATGCGTCGCAACACCAAGGCCAACAGCAAACGCAACATTCAGGCGCACTACGACCTGGGCAATGCCTTCTATCAACTGTGGCTGGACGAAACCATGATGTATTCGGCAGCCAGCTTTGAGGGCAAGTTAGACCGGCCTTTGGCCCAAGCTCAGCAGCTCAAGATCGAGCGCGTGCTTGCCCAGGCCGGCGTCACCCCCGGCTCGCGCGTGCTGGAGATTGGATGTGGCTGGGGCGGCTTGGCCGAGGTGGCCGTGCGCGACCATGGCGCGCAAGTCACTGGCCTCACTTTGAGCCCGGCCCAATTGGCGTACGCCAACGAGCGGCTGCAATCCAAAGGGCTCAGTGCCGATTTGCGATTGCAGGACTATCGCGACACCCACGATGCGCCCTTTGATGCCGTGTGCTCCATCGAAATGTTTGAGGCCGTGGGTCAAGCCTATTGGCCGGCTTACTTCAAGGCGGTGCATGAAGCACTTCGCCCGGGTGGACGGGCCTGCATCCAGACCATCACCATCGATGACGCCTTGTTTGACCGCTACATCCGGGGCACCGACTTCATCCAGCAATTCATCTTCCCGGGCGGCTGCTTGCCCAGCCCCAGCGAATTTCGCAAGCATGCACAGGCGGCAGGCTTGCGCGTGGTGGACGAATTCAGCCTGCGTCTGGACTACGCCGAGACCTTGCGCCGATGGCAATCCACTTTCATGGCCAAGCAGGGACAAGTATTGGGCATGGGCTTTGATGAAACGTTCATCCGCACCTGGCAGTTTTATCTGAGCTACTGTGAGGCAGGGTTTGAAGAGGCCAGCACCGATGTGATCCAGTTCACCCTGGCTCGCGATTGATGTCCACACCATGTCGCTGAATCCACCCCTTAAGAATTGGTCAGGCCTGCCGGTGTGGGTGGTGGGCGCGTCCAGTGGAATTGGTCTTGCCCTGGCCAGTCGCTTGCACGCGTTGGGCGCACGTGTGACGGTGTCAGCCCGCCAGGCTTGGGCTCTTGAGGCCTTTGCCAGCACCCATCCAGGTGCCCTGGCTGTGCCCCTAGATGTCACCGATGCCCAGGCCGTTGCACGCGCCAGCACCCAGGTGCACACCCATCACGGCTTGCATTTGGTGGTCTACTGCGTGGGGCACTACTTGCCGCAGCGCGCCACGGCCTTCAATGCTGAGGAGATGCACAAACACATGCGCATCAACTACGACGGCGCCGTCCATTGCGTGGATGCCGTCTTGCCCCATTTGCTCAAACAGGGTCGAGGGCATGTGAGCCTGATTTCCAGTGTGGCCGGATTCAGAGGCTTGCCCAAAAGCCTGGCCTATGGACCCAGCAAAGCGGCCTTGACCCATTTTGCCGAAGTGCTTCACCTCGACCTTAAAGACCATGGCGTGGGGGTGAGCGTGGTTCATCCGGGCTTTGTTCGCACGCCGCTCACTGCACAGAATGATTTCCAGATGCCCGCCCTCATCGAGCCCGAGGCGGCCGCCCAAGCCATGATTGATCAATGGGGCAAAGGTGTGTTTGAGGTCCACTTCCCCAAACGATTCACCCATGTGATGAAAGCACTGCGGCTGTTGCCCTATGGGCTTTACCTTAGACTAGCCTCGCGCCTGACGCCATCATGATGTCGCCCTTTTCCCCTCAAGTGGACATCCCCACAGAACGCATTGACGCACTGGTTCATGCGTTTGAAAACCTCTCGCCCGATCGACTGGACCAACTGGGCCAACTGTATGCGCCGGATGTCCATTTCCGTGACCCCTTCAACGATGTCAAAGGCCTTGCGGCCATGCGTCACATTTTTGAAGACATGTATGTGCAGTTGATGGCGCCGCGCTTTGCAATCCGCCATGTCGCAGCCCAAGGCAGCACCCTATATCTGGCCTGGGATTTTGATTTCAGCATCCGGGTGATGGGGCAAAACCGGTCGCAGCACATCGAAGGCCTGAGCGAATGTCGCTGGCGCTGTGACCGCTTGCCCGACGGCCGCATGCAGTGGCTGATTCACACCCATTGGGACCATTGGGATTCGGCGACCCAGGTGTATGCGCAATTGCCCGTGGTGGGCAACCTGGTGCTCTGGTTGCGCAGGCGCATATCGGCCAGCTGACACCCTGGCCCTTTGGGCTTTCAAGGTCACGTTGCAAGGCAGCGTCCAAAAAACACCCACCAGCGGTTCTGATGGGTGTGTGGTTCAAAGTACGTTGCGCGTGGTTTTACTCTCGACCGCCTTTGACACAAGTCTTGAGCGGTTTGCCATCGATGTTGTTGGGCTGCTTGGCAAAGCCATGCATCACCGCTCTGGAGAGGCGATAACTGCCCTCACCGTGTGTGTCGCCGTCCATTTCCCAAACCATGGTCCCTGCCATGCCTTGATCGGTGACAAAACGGGCCATGTGCTGCAAGGAGTCTTCGTCGTTGTAAGACACCAATTGGGTTGAGCCGCCCAAATTGATCCAGGCAAGATTGGCGCAGGCGAATTGGTCCCATGCTTCACCCATGAACCGGGCAGAAGTCACTGCCGCAGAAACCTGACGTCCTCGTGCTGTCATCAAGCCTTGTTTGTTGTCGCGGACATAGATCACGTCCGCGGTGTCCCATACGCCGTTTTCAAACGAACCACCCGTTGCTGCGCCCCCCTTGAACCAGGGTGTGTAAGCCGTGGACTGCGGCATGGCTTCGCTGGTGGACCAGGAGCGGCCATAGTAAGCCAGACCCAGAATCAACTTGGGCAGGACTTGTTGCGCGACTGGGGAAGACAGGACGGCTTCACGCTGCGCCTGAGTCACCGATGCCGACTTGCGCATGCCTTTGCGACCTGACGCATTCCAAAGGATGTTGAGCACGGCATCGTAATTGTTGAATTCGGAGTGCAACTGATCGCCGCCTTTTGCCACTGCCGCACTCCCTTGGTTGTTGTAGAGCGGTGCGTTGTGCGATGCCACAGAGGACCATCCACCATTGAAGTCATACGACATCAGGTTGACGGTGTCGATGAATGGAATGAACTGCGAAAAATCCAGTGCATCAATGGTCTTGGGGTTGAGGCCCACCGCCGTTGATATTTCCTTCTTGCCCGTTTTGGTTCTGGGATTGACCATGGCCTCAGCATTCACGGCATCACGCAACTCTTTGAGCATGAGCACAAAGTTGATCGCGTCAGATGGAGACCCACGATTGACCTCCACATAGTTCACCCCAGCCATGGCCGCGTCGGTGTTGCCACCCACAACAGGGTATTCCCAATCGATGTCAACGCCATCAAAGCCATACTGATTTGCAAAGTTGAGGACGTTGCGCACAAAGGCGGCCCGAGTTTGGGGATTGGCCATCACGCTGGAGAACTGGCCAGAGAGCGTCCAGCCGCCCACCGAGAAAGACGTCTTCAGATGGGGGTGGCGGGCCTTGAGGTAGGTCAACGCCAGCATGATGCCACGATCTTTTTCGGGCTGGGTGTAGTCAAACAGGTTGGCCTTGCCATCTGCTGATGCCGACATGCCATTGGAGGCTTGGAGTGTGGCCCATTCGTCGGTGATCTTCAAACTGCCATCTGGCATGAGCCTCAGGAACGAGAACAAGACTTTGGAGTATTGCGCTGCATTGATGTGACTCACATTGAACTTGCGGCCGTATTGGGACCACTCCACAAAGTATCCATAGGCCTCCTTGGCTGGCTTGCCATTGGCAGCCAGTGGAATGTGTCCCAACTTGCCAGGCACCAGTTTTTCGCCCCCAAACTGGATCTCTTCCAGCTTGGCCAGACAAGCCGCCGTCACCGTTTCCACCTTCCCTGGCACCGTTCCAGCGCAGGGATAGGCAGGGTTAGCAGCCGGCTGGGATGGCGAGGGCAACGGCACGGGGGTGGACGGTGATGGTGGTGCACCCGCTGAGCGCTGCAGGGCGATGTTCACGGCATCGCTTTTGACACAGTTGTTGCCATTGCACAGTTCGACCTCGAGTTGCGTGTTGGCTTGAAAGACATGGGTGAAACTGCCAGCCTGGGCACCCGCCTGAGTCAGGGGTCCCGTGCTATCAAAACTGGTGATGTCTGCTCCGGGCTGGCCATTCACGTGGATGCGCCATTTTTCAGCGCGCTGTCCCCAGTACATGTTCCAGGTCAGTTTGCGTGACTCATTGGGTGACGCAGTTGGTGAGGTCCATGCAATCGTGGGCTTGGTGGGCATCGCTGCAACAGGCGCAGGCGTCGGACCAGGTATCGGGCTGGGCGACGGCACGAGCGGAGAAGGTGTGACCGGAGAAGGTGTGACCGGAGAAGGTGTGACCGGAGAAGGTGTGACCGGAGAAGGTGTGACCGGCGAAGGTGTGACCGGCGAAGGTGTGACCGGCGAGGGTGTGACCGGTGAAGGTGTGACCGGCGAGGGTGTGACCGGTGAAGGGGCTGGATTTGAGTTTGTTGGGGGCTGGGCAACACTTGCTTTTGCCAATTCCCAGGCTTGCGAACCATAGATGCCAACCGGATCCAAGCCTGCACACCATCCTTCATAAGGCCAGGGTTTGCATTGGTAGATTGATCCATTGAAACCCGTCACCTGATGTCCTGCCCTGTACTGCGTCCCATTCACCCATAGGGGCGCAGCAGCTGAGCCTGGTTGAGTAGGCACTGATGAAGCCACATCCCAAGCCTGCGATCCATAGATTCCAGCGGGATCATGGCTTGTGCACCAACCCTCGTAAGGCCAAGGTTTGCATTGATACACCGTGCCATTCGATCCCCTCGCCAGCTGACCCGCTTTGTAGGGCGTTCCGCTGATCCAGTTGGAAGCGGCTGGGTTCATCGGTGAAGGTGCAACCGGTGAAGGTGCAACCGGTGAAGGTGTGACCGGTGAAGGTGTGACTGGTGAAGGTGTGACTGGTGAAGGTGTGACTGGTGAAGGTGTGACCGGTGAAGGTGTGACCGGTGAAGGTGCAACTGGTGAAGGTGCAACGGGTGAAGGTGCAACGGGTGAAGGTGCAACGGGTGAAGGTGCAACGGGTGAAGGTGCAACGGGTGAAGGTGTGACCGGTGAAGGATTGACCGCTGGTGGCGCTGAGGATGTGGGCAACTCCACCTTCATGCCATTCATGTCACCTGTGCCGAGTTTTGCGACCTGAAGGGAATGAAAGGCAATCCCTTCGTTTTTACTCACCCCCAACAAGACCCAACCCGTACTGGCATTGGGTTGAGCACCAGCCTGAGGGCTTTCAGCACGCCATACATTGTTGGCCGCGTCCACGACCACGGCGTTGTACGAATAGGTCTTGCCCGCTGAAAAAGTTTCAGGTGTGGGTAACCAGGGTGTGTACCGTACTCCCTGAGAGTTGCGCGTAGCAAACTGAGCGGCTTCGCCCGGTGTGCCGTTGAGCACACTGTGGAATGCGCCCAACAATTCTCCATCCATGGTGTCTTGGCCAAGGTGCCAGAACATGCCGCCGCCCAAGCCATTTTCGAGAATGTATGCCCCTTTTTGCTTGATCGAGGTCACATCGTCATAAGTGACATACACCCCACGCGATGCGTTGTAAAGGTAAGGCACCATCGCATCAGGATCGCGAAACACCTGATAGCCAAGGCTGCTGTTGGCCAACATGTTTTTCACATCCGCATAGGTCACAAACCGAGGCTCGTTGTCTTTCAGGCAACGATCGCAGCCCACTATCCATGAGGGGTCCCCGGTGTAAGGGTCACCCCCCTCGGTGGTGTGGGATTGGAAAAGTCCATTGTTCATGGCGGGCACGCCCTTGAAGGCTCGGCCATAAAAAGGCACGCCCAAAACGATTTTGCTGCGAGGAACGCCCAATGCCACCAATTCCTTGACCAGGGTGTCAACCGACAAAGGGTAGTTGGGGAAACGGCCGTTGCCTGAGCCCGGTGCTTGACGCACGAGATTGCCCCAACCCACGTTGATGTAACTGGCATCCCGCATGAAGTTGTAATACCCCCCCGCTGCTGCAGGCGTTGGCGTTCTGGATCCATACAGGTTGGCGTTGTGCCCCGTGAACCTGTCCCAACTCCCGGACAAGTCGTACGTCATGGTGTTGAGCGAGTCCAGATTTTGCGCCCACCATTCGATGAAGGGGCAGTGGAATTGCAGGAACCAAAAACTGCCTGCCGAGGCAATGCTCAACTCATAGCGGCCAGCAAATTCTTTTTTGAGGGCTTCGAGTAATTTGCCAAAGTTGTAGGCCTCCTGGAATCCACTGCCTGAGGGACCGGTCTGGTTGTCCCAGCCCGGATGCTCCATGTCGATGTCAAAGCAATCAAAACCCGTTGAGGCCATGAAGGCCCTGACATTGGCTGCAAACGCAGCGCGGCTGCTGTCGGTGGCCATGGCCGCTTCGTAATGCCTGCGATTATTTTTGGCGCGCTCATCGGTGTTCGTTTCAGTCCACCCCCCCATGGACGCACAAATTTTCAGGTTATGGTTGTCTTTCTTGAGCTCCACCAACTGCCTCACGTTTTGCGGTGCGTTGGTGTCGTCGGCCAAAAAACGCAGTTGCCCATTCACCACCGTCACAAATGCATAGTGAATGTGGGTCAGCTTTTTGAATTTGCCTGCGTCTATGGCAGACACAGGGAACTCTGGATTGGGAAGGTAATAACCTATGACCTTTTGTTTGCCAAAGCCAGTGGTCTGGGCTTGGGCAACAGCACACCCCATCGATGCGCTCAACACGGTCATGAGGACCCCTTTAATCCACCCTCGAAACTGGTTTGAATTCAATTTAAATCCTTTAGTAGCATTAATTAATTCAATCGAATGAATTATTAACGTCGAAAGGATGGAATTGTTTACTTTATATTTCTATCAATGCAGAGTGAAGTGCTCGATCAACATCGGCCTTCCAAGCATGGTCAGACATAAAAAAGGAACGATTTCAACAACTTAAGCAGCACACGCCATGGCAAAGCCCCACCCCGCAGGGATGGTGCACATCCTAGTGCTTTCCCTAGTCAATGAAGATTGGCGCCCAATTCAGGATGCGCCGGTGAGCCGGGGGCTCAGGGATTGGGCAAGGTATCGACGAAGCTTTGGCGCGTGAGCAGCTTGTCGTGCAGTCGCTTGAGTGCAGGCCTGCTGTCTGCCCAGCGCAGACCCGGGAAACGGAAGTCCAGATAGCCCGTTGCGCAGACCACCGAGATGTCGGCCAGTGAAATGTGATTGCCATAGCAAAAGGGCTTGTCGCCCAGGCCCCGTTCCATGGCATCGAGTGCAGCGGTGACTTTGCCCATTTGCCGGTCAATCCAGGCTTGGCTGCGCTCGCTGTCTTTACGTTGCCCCCAGTTGGCTTCTAGCCTGGCCAGGATGCTGGCGTCCAGGATGCCGTCTGCCAGGGCCTCCCAGGTTTTGACTTCGGCGCGCTCTCGGCCACTGGCCGGAATGAGTTTGCCCACAGGAGACAGGGCATCCAGGTACTCAACGATCACTCGCGAATCGAACAAGGCTTCGCCGCCCTCCATGACCAGGCATGGGACCTTGCCCAGGGGGTTGGCGTCTTGAATGGTGGTGTCTGCCGCCCACACATCTTCGGTGACAAACACGTAATCCAATTTTTTCTCGGCCATGACGATGCGGACTTTGCGCACGTAAGGGCTGGTGATGGCGCCAATGAGTTTCATGCTGAGACTTCAAGTTGATCTGAATTTCATTCTATCGATAGTGTCAGAGGCCATCGAAAACCCGCTACCGCCTTAACGCCTAAAATTCACGTCATGGAAAATCTGTCCGTCACCGCCTTGTCACCATTGGATGGCCGATACGTAGGCAAATTGTCACAACTGCGGCCTATCATGAGCGAGCAAGGTTACTTGCAACGCCGCGTTCAAGTCGAAGTGACCTGGTTGGTGGCCTTGAGTGATTTGGGCCTTGGCCAGTTCCCGCCCCTGTCAGCCGCAGCGCGCCAACACCTGCAAGGCCTGGTTTCGGGGTTTGACACCCATGCCGCCAACGAGATCAAGGCCATCGAAGCCACCACCAATCACGATGTCAAGGCCGTGGAATACTGGATCAAGTCGCGCTGCCAGTCCAGCCACGTGTCCGCATCGGTTCAGCAGGAGTTGAGCGCCTGTCTTGAATTCATTCACTTTGCCTGCACCAGCGAAGACATCAACAACACCAGCCACGCGCTGCAATTGCAAGCCGCCCGTGAGCAGGTCCTGTTGCCTGGCCTTGATGCCATTGTCGAGCGCCTCGTGCACATGGCTCACCTGTGGGCTGATGTGCCCATGCTCAGTCGCACACACGGTCAAACGGCCACCCCCACCACGGTGGGCAAGGAATTCGCCAACGTGGTGATGCGCTTGCGCACGGCGCGCACACGCATCGCGCAAGTGGCCATTCGCGCCAAGATGAACGGTGCGGTGGGCAACTACAACGCCCACATGGCCTCGGTCCCTGAAGTGGATTGGGAAGCCTTCAGTCAAAAGGTCGTGGAGTCCAGCCCTACACCAACCCCGGGGCAGCCCATGGGTTTGGGGCTGGTGTTCCAGGACTACTCAACCCAAATCGAGTCGCACGACTACATGGCCGAACTCTTTGATGCTTTGGCCAGAAGCAACACCATCCTGATCGACTTGTCCCGCGATGTGTGGGGCTACATCTCGCTGGGCTATTTCAAGCAAAAGCTCAAAGACGGTGAAATCGGTTCGTCCACCATGCCGCACAAGGTCAACCCGATTGATTTTGAAAATGCCGAGGGCAATTTGGGTTTGTCCACTGCCTTGCTGCGTCACCTGGCCGACAAACTGCCCATCAGTCGCTGGCAACGCGACCTCTCAGACAGCACGGTGCTGCGCAACATGGGCGTCGCTCTGGGTCATTCGGTGTTGGCGCACCAGTCTTTGCTCACGGGCTTGAACAAACTCGAGCTCAACCCCCAAGCCCTGTCTGACGATCTGGATTCGGCCTGGGAGGTGCTGGCCGAGCCCATTCAAACCGTCATGCGCCGCCATGGTGTGCAAGGGGCTTATGAGCAACTCAAGGCGGTGACCCGGGGCAAGACGGTGAGCGCCGCAGACTTGCAGGGGCTCATCCGCAGCCTCGACATCCCGCAAGCCGATAAGGACCGCTTGCTGGGCCTGAGCCCGGCCACTTATGTGGGGTTGGCCTCGGTGCTGGCCAAGCGGGTCTGATCCAGCGGGTCTTTGGACGCGCGCTCGGCATAGCGGTTAAAGCGCCACGCCGTGCCTTCAAACTGAATGCGGTGCCAGGTCTCGCGCTTTTGGGCGGGACTCATTTCGGTCCAACGCTGCACCTCATCAAAACTTCGACCACAACCCTTGCACCACTCATCGCCCTGGCTGGTGGAACAAATGGCAATGCAGGGCGTGTCTTGCGTGGTGTCATACCAGCCCAACCAGGCTGCATAGGCCTTCTCGGGAAAGCCCTTCTCGCTCACCTGGTCGTGATGGCCAAACACCATGAGCGCATACACCTCGGCTAACGCGCGCACCTCTGCACACAGCGTCACACCGTCGGGTGAGGGCTTGAGTTGTCGCCAGTGGTTGATGGCGGCTTCTATGTCGGTGATGCGGATGGCGGCCATGGTCAAGGGCCGCGAGTTTACGGGACGACTCAAGAACGGGATTTCAGAAGGGCTTGCAGCCGCTCGCTGATGCTGCGCCAACGCGCCTGAATGATCTCCAGGTCTTGCCAGTCCTCTGTCTTGAGCTGCCCTTGCTTGCGCAAACGATCGCCCAGGTCCAGGGCTGCCCGCAACCGGTCCAAAGCCCCACGGTCGTCGTAGCGTGCGTGGTGGGCTTCGGCCTGAGCGCGCAAGGCGCGCAAGGGGTGGCCTTCACTTTGCCAGGCTTGAGCGACCAACTCCCAGACTGCGGCATCCCTGGGGTCGAGCGCCGACAAGAACTCGAGGTCCTCAATGGCATTGCGCAGCAGACCCGCATCGGCTGAGACCAGTTGTGCGCGCGCCTTGAGCAAGCGCTGCGCCCGAGTCAGAGGACCTTTGCCCAAGGCCTCCAGTGCCAGGGAGGGCTTGCGTTGATCCAGAAGGATTTCTGCCTTGAGCGATTGAACCCACGTGCGAGCCTGGTCAGGCAGGGGCACGAGCGCATCCAGCGTCTGCCAAGCCGCCAGGGCCGCGTCAGGCTGACCTTTGCGCAGCAAGGCAAAAGCCTTGGCATAGGCCGAGGCGGCCAACTGCGCGGCGGGCATGCCCGCCTTGATGGCTTCGTTGAGCTGGATGATGCGGTCGAGCTCGCCTGTGGGCAGCAGCAAGACCTGAGACCTCGCCCTGACCATGGCAAAGTTCAAACTCTGTAGAGGCTCGGGCGCACTGTCCATTTGCTGCACCCTGGCCATGATGTCGGCCTCGCGCGCGGTGGTGAGTGGGTGGGATCTGAGGTAGGGGTACGACTGCGAGTCATAGAGGCGTGAGGCCAAGGACAACTGCCTGAACATGCCCACAAAACCCTTGGCCTCGTAGCCAGCAGCCGAATGCACCATGAGCCCCAAGCGATCAGCCTCGCGTTCCATGTCCCTGGAAAAACTCAACTGGGATGCAACACCTGCGGCCTGACCGCCGGTGATCAAGGCCTGGGCACCCTGGCTGCTTTGCCCAGCGATCAAGACCCCCAACAAGATGGCGCCCAACACCAGCGGCATGTCGCGTTCATTTTTGGTGAACATGCGCGCAATGTGGCGTTGCGTGACGTGGCTGAGTTCGTGCGCCATGACGGCGGCCAGTTCAGACTCGTTGTCCACGGTGGCCATCAAACCCAGATTCAAACCCATGTAGCCGCCCGGCAGGGCAAATGCGTTGAGCTCCTGGTCTCTGAGAAGGAACACATCCCAGGTGAAAAATTTCTCTTGCTCGATGCTGAGCAACCCTTGCTTGACTGCGCCCTCGCGCAAGCGCTTCCACATGCCCATCACATGGTCTTGCAAAAAGGCATCCGTCTCTAGCTGGGGCGAGCGCATCAACTGCATCACCACGCCCTGCCCGATGAGTTGCTCCTGGGCATAGCTCAAGCTGGTGTCATCCCCCAGGCGAGGCAGTGGCTTGGAGGTTTGCGCCACGCCCAGCGAAGGGTGCAGCAGCAATCCTGCCGCCAACAGGGCAGAGATCAGTCGCTTGAAGGGGGTGGACATAGGCATGAATGTAAGTGATCCCTGTCGAACGTATGATCTGCCCCTCAGTTGACTCGGGCGAGGCCTTCATGTCGTTGACGCATTTTGACTCTCAAGGACAAGCGCACATGGTGGACGTGGGTGACAAAGCCCACACCCACCGCATGGCTCGCGCCCAAGGGCGCATTGCAATGAGCCCCCATACCCTGAGCCTCATTCAAAGCGGCACCGCCAAAAAGGGTGATGTCCTGGGTGTGGCGCGCATCGCCGGTATTCAGGCCTCCAAACGCACGAGCGACTTGATCCCCTTGTGTCACCCCATTGCCCTCACCCGCGTCACCGTGGACTTCCAGGTCCACGACAGCCCGCCCCATGTGGTGTGTGTGTCGCAAGCCGAAACCCACGGCCAGACCGGCGTGGAAATGGAAGGCTCACCATTTACGACATGTGCAAGGCCGTGGACCGGGGCATGACCATCAGCGAGGTGAAGCTGCTCGAAAAGCACGGGGGCAAGAGCGGGGACTGGATGGCGGGTTAAGAGCTGCCAACCTTGGCTAGGCCGACACGTCATCAAAAGGTAATTCGTCCAACTCCTGTCCATCCGAGGATCAGGAAATGGCTTCTTTTAGACAACGTGGCGGCAAATGGCAGGCCCGTGTGCTCAGGCATGGTTACCCCGCCCAGACTAAAACTTTTCAAAATAAGGTCGACGCCGAGAAGTGGGCTCGATCGGTTGAGTCCGACATAGATAAAGGACATTTCGTCAGCATCACTGAAACCAGAGGACGTCCTTGGGTGAGTTGATCGGGCGGTATCTGGTAGAAGTTACCCCAACCATGAAGGGGGCAGCCGAGGACACGATCCGACTCAAGGCCATCATGCGCAAACCCATTGCACAGTGGAGCATGACGAACCTCAGTGCTGCCCGGATTGCGGCTTATAGAGACGAGCGACTCAGGGAGGTCAGCTCGGGAACTGTCATTCGAGAACTGGCGTATCTGTCGGCGATCATCAACCACGCTCGCAGGGAATGGGGAGTCAACATACCTGATACCTCATTTTTTAACAATGAGGGAGGAGCTACGAGGGAGAAAAAACTGGCGTTCACCGCGAACGTTTAAAAACGAAGTCTCCAACGAGGCTGGAATTGTCCCAAGGCACTTGTTCATCCTTGGTGTCTTCAAGAACTAGCCGCCTGACCTCTTTGAACATCAGCTCTATGGGCATATCCGGCGTTTGAATTGTTCGCAGGAGGTTCTTGGTGAAGGGACTATTGCGCTGCCCTTTTGCGCCATCCATCGCCACCTTGCCGGGAGCGGTTGCAAATGCGATGAAAGTGCCCTTTGGCGCATCCATACGAGCCAACCCTCTACTGGATGAGCGCCAGCCCCGTGAGAGGTCGTTGTTACGGCAGGCGTCGAGGATCACGATATTGACCCGCTGCTTGTTGATGCCTTTGATGTTTTCGAGCATGTCGAGCCAGCGCCCGGCGTCGTAGGCCTGATCTTCCAGCTCATACTCGTGCTTGATGTCGGCTGAGACAGGGATGAGGTAGTTGCGTCCCTTGGCCTCAATGCCGTGCCCGGCAAAGAAGATCAATGCGACATCGCTGCTGGCAACGTCATCGGCAAATTGCCGGGTGGCATTGCGCATCTGGGTGATGTTGGCGTCACGCAGTAGGGTGGTCTTGAAGCCAAGATTCTTGAGTGTTGTGTCGAGATCTGCGGCGTCATTGACGGGGTTGTCCAGCGGGTTGTGGGCATACTTGGAATTGCCGACGATCAAGGCCACGCGGCGTTCAGTAAGGCCAGAAGCAAGGGTGGGCGAGCGTTGTGGAGCGGGAGCTTGGTTCGTCACCAGCGCGGCCCGTCTTTCTTTATCGGCTTTTTCTTGTACAGAGCGTTCTTCGATTTCTTGCCGTCGCCTATATGCGACGGCAGCCTCTGCTCGTGAACGATCTCTCTCAGCTTTTAAAGGATTAGAAGATCTTAAAGAGGTTATCTTGAATAAATCAGCATGGAAGGGAAAAAGATCAAGATTAATTGAATAAAAATCGCTTAAATGGTCATTCACCCATTTTCCTGATCGCATCACTACACCATTAGATTGGTATTCAATCCCTTCTCCATATCGTTGATCAAAATACCACTCACCTACATATTTATTACCATTAGAGTAGGTGTTTGATCCGATCCCAAAACGAAAGCCATAGACCCATTCTCCAACGTATTTTTCTCCGTCCGAAAATGTAAGGATGCCTTGGCCATTACGCTGATCGTTTTTGAATTCACCAACATACCTCCATTCAACGCCCTCTGTATTTCTTCCAATCTGATCCCCAAAGCACATGTGCTTCACCCCAGTGGGCGGGCACGGCGGCAAGGACGACTGAGCCACAGCGGTCAGCGGGATCAGTAATAAAAGAAGGCGAAACAGATGCTTCATGAGTCAAGTTTAGTTCTCGGCAGCCCACCCCTCAAGCCGGGTCAAATCCCCATGTCTCGAACGGCATTTTGAGCTGGGACCAAATTGCGTCTGTGATTTACTGGCTACCAAGTAAATACCGCCGATAGTCACCGCCCGGGATGAGTTTGAGCCCCTCTACCGCCTTGTTGTACCGATAGACCCAAACCGACTCTCCCGCATGTGCGCCCGTCTCGACCTTGATGCGTTCGCGCCAATAGAGCGAGGCACTCCGATCATCTGCTACGACCTCTTCCATCGCGTCCAGACGATGGAGGTGAGCGGGGCTCACGCGATGAATTTCACCGCTAACCCACCCCTCTCCGTCCACGAGACCGGGGTAGCACCCGATGTCATACAAATGCCCCCTCACCTCGGCGTGACCCAAGCACTCTGCACCAGCCATCTCTTGCTCCAGTTTCAAGCCCGGCAACAGAGTCCCATAGATGAACAACAAATCTGACTGGCTCATGGGTAAGCCACCTGCAGACAACACTGTGACTTGATCAACACGAGCCTCGGTTCATCATTACTCCTACGTTCGTCGGATTGTGTAGCAGTGACCACCAATTTAGGATCTTTTCTTTATCCATCGCATGTGGGCATTTTGAACCATTCAGAGTACAAACCAGACAACCATGCAGTTCGAATAGATCAACTGTGTGAATGGATTCATCGACATGTCCATTCCAATATTGGCTGGGAAGATCTGATTCGCGAAAGCGGATATTCCCACAGAGATTTAATCAATTTGTTTCAGCTCCATAAAAAAACCCTGCCCATGCTTTACATCCGACAATGCAGGGAGAAATCGAAACTCGATGAAGCCAGTGACGCGATCGAGGTGCCTCGACATCTCAAACATTGATCTAACGACTGACTCCTTCCTCATCAATGGCCCAACCATCTGAACCCTTGGCGCTGTTCTTCTGGTCCGGGTTGATCATCTTTTGGCTCACCCCAATCAGTGCGTGGTGGGTGCTTGCCAATCAGCGCAACATCAATGCGCGGTTTTGGTTCTTGGGCACAGCTTTTTATGCATTAGCTGCAACGCTATTCATGTTCGCTCAAGCTCATCTTGTTGGACTGGCTTCTCCACTGATCAACGTGCTCACCACTGCCAGTTTGCTCAGCATGATCGAGTCCAGCCGTCGGGAACTGAGTGAGTCCCCCGCCCCATTAAAAACCTACCTAGCCGTGCTGGCTTCTGAGTGGCTGATTCTGTATGCAGCTTCGGCGCAAGGGTTCGCGCATCCTGAGGTGCAGCAGCTTCACTTCATGGCCTTAGTGGTGCTGGAGTTGATCTTGATTTCCAACATCTGGCGAATCAAGAATCAAACCAACAGCAAAGCACTGGTGTTGATTCTTTTCGTTCTTTTATTTTTTGTGAGCTCAAATTTATATAGGCTTTTTGACTTTTGGCTCAACGGCCATTGGCATCGACTCATGGACTTTTCGTCTGTATCAAATGCCATCTTGCTGCTTAACTATGTCAGCGTTGTTTTTTACTGTTATGGATATTGGGGATTTGTTGTCGAAAAAAATCAACGGCTTCTGCTGCAAAATTCTGCCAAGCTCTTGGCCGCAAAAGAAAGCGAAACTGCAGCCGTGATGAATCGACTGAATCAAGCGGGCGCACTTTCAGCTTCGATCGCGCACGAAATTAATCAACCCATCGCCTCCATTCAACTCAACATCGAAGAGGCTTTGCGGATTCATGCCGAAAGCGCCAATTACTCGAATCTGAGTGTCATTCTGCAAAGAATTGCCAGAGACAATCAAACATGCAGCGAAATCATTCAACGCATCAAAAGGGTTTTTCAGCGGCCACCTACATTTGGCGAAAGTACAGAGCCTGATGTTTTGATCGAACATTTCATTCGTCATCATCAGAGTGAATTAACTCAGGCCTTGGTTCAATTCAAGCTCAACTTGAAGTCAGGTGCAAAGTTGAATTTTCCCCCTGATGAATTGATGCACGTGATTGGAATTTTATTTCGAAATTCCATGGAGGCACTTGACCAAGTAAGTGCATCTAGCCGCCGACTTGAAATATCCACGTGGAGGGTGGAGGACATGATATTCATTGAGATCACGGACTCGGGTTGCGGCGTGTCTGAAGAAATGCGACATAAATTGTTTACCCCTGTTGTATCGAATAAATCAGGGGGGATGGGAATTGGTCTATGGCTGTCTAAATACATGATTGAGCGTCATGGCGGTCACATCCGCTGGCTTCCTGTTGACGGACAGGGAAGCCGTTTCCTTTTGCAATTCAACTCAGTCGAAGATGTTTATGCAAAACCTAGGGCACATTGATTTGGTCGACGACGACATTGGTCTTACCGAGGCGATGCACCATTTGCTGACCTCTGTTGGACATGAAGTGCGGGTATGGACAGACCCGCTGGTTTTTTTATCGCACCTGCCCAATCAATATCCTTCGGTCATCATCACAGACATGTGCATGAAGGGGATGAGTGGCTTGGAGCTGCATCGTCAACTCATTGCAATGGGCTGCACGGTTCCCATCATTTACATCAGTGCTGTCAGTACCCCTAGGCAGACGATCCAAGCCATGAAGTTGGGCGCCCACGACTTCCTCATCAAGCCTTTTGACCGTAAAGAGTTATTGGACGCCGTCGCACTTGGCATGCTGACACACATCCGGCTGTCTGAAATGAAGCGTCAGCAAGCTGATCGTCAGAGGAGCTTGCTTGATTTGACACCACGGGAACGCGAGGTCTTGTTTTTGATGTGTAGTGGATATGGCAATGCTGAAATCGTTGATGCGCTCCATATTTCATTGGCAACCACCAAACAATACAAAACCCAGATCAAGCAGAAATTGCAATTGAATTCACTATCTGAGCTCATGCGGTTCACCCAAGGCTTGGCGCTTGAGAGTGATTCAGTGCATCGAGCCAAATCTCAATGAAAATAGATTGAATGGCTTAGATCGTGTGATCTGGATGGGGATGCTAATAATGCACGCGCTTGGTAAAAGTATCCATCAACAGCCACACCACTGAAGCTAGTAGCAGCAGGTGCACCACCAGCTAGAGCCACGTACAAGGCCAACGAGCAAGTTCATAGGACTTGAACTACTCTGCAATTGGTCAGGAATCCTTGTCCAAATTTTGTCCAACTAAACCCTCAGGATGTTGTTCAAATCTCTTTTGCTCACCATTTACGACATGTGCAAGGCCGTGGACCGGGGCATGACCATCAGCGAGGTGAAGCTGCTCGAAAAGCACGGGGGCAAGAGCGGGGACTGGATCTCGAGTTGACTGACCTTCACAGCCGAGCCGGGGCAACCCGCATCTGATCGCGTCAAAGGGCACTCAAAGCCGCCTTGAATCCTTTAGTGTGGATCATCAGCCCAAAATAAATTCCTTTGGTGTTGATTGAGCGCGAAATATTCAAGATAGAAGAACTACTGCCGAGTCATGATGACTATGGCTGTAAGCAAAGTTGCGTCATCCAATTACTTCTCGCAAACGGCACTGACTTCACCAGTGAGCGTGAGCGTGGCGCTTGCCGCATTGAAATCCAATCCCAATCTGACCGTCAGAATCAATGACAGCACGGAGAACATCAATCGCAACCTGGGATTGCTCAATGTCTACGCCAATAGCGTGACGGCTGTCGTTCAGACCAATGCTGCAACGTCCTTGAATGTGACAGAAGCCGAATTCACGCAGTACAGCAAATTGCTGAGCAAGTTCACTTCCAACTATCAGCTGAATGTGACCAATGTACAAGCCAGCAATGCCAGCACATTGGCCGCCAAGCCCCATGTGAAAACACTCAATATCGTCGATACAAGCGCCAAGGTCAGTAGCCAGCTCAATGTGCTCAAAGGTTTGAGCGATGCAGGAAAGATTTCACAAGTTGTACTGACCACCCCTGCCAACGATGTCACGCTCACTGCAACCCAGCTTCAATCGAGTGCCAGCCTGATTGGAAAGATATCTGGCAACTACAGCCTCGCGGTCTCGGGCGCAACCGTCAGTCAGGCTGTGGGCTACATCAACAATGACCGCATCAAATCGGTGGCAGTCCAGGACACCGCAGCCTCCATCTCAAGTGGCCTGGATGATTTGGTCAATCTGGGCCTGCGGCTCAAAGAAGTCAAGGGCAGCGACAGCAATGTGTTCACCATCAATGCATCTCAAATGCAAACCGATGGCCTGGTCATCGGCCGCCTCTACAAGGGTTACCAGCTGTCGGTTGTGGGTGCCAGCACGGATCAGGTCGCATTGCTGGCGGACAACAAAAAAGTAGTGAGTGTCACCGTCGAAGATACGGCGGCGAATCTTTCGAACAACATGGCTTTGCTCAAGAAGCTGGGTTCAAGCCTGACCGCAGTCAAAGTGAAAGATGCCATCAATCCGCTGAAGATCACCAGCCTCCAAATGAACAACTTCTCTGATGTGATTGACAAAATCACCACGCAGAATTTCAAGGTTGGGATTTCTCAAGCAACGGCCACACAGGCTCAGATGCTGTTTGGCGATTCAAGGGTGTCCAGTGTGTCAATCGTTGACAGCGCAGATGCCGTTTCAGCGGCCATTGACGGCTTGCAGACCAACACCAAAATCACAGGCATTGAACTTTCAGGCAAATCGAGTTTGCTCAACCTGAATTTTTCACAGTTCAATGACAACGCCGCTGTGATTGCAAAGATCAAGAGCAACTATGCCATCAAGATCAATGGCGCACCGGCTGCCTCTGCCCTTTCGCTTGCCACTGGGAATTCACGAATCGTGTCGGTGAATGTCGCCGACACCGCTGCCAACCTCAACAGCAAACTCAGCGACATTGCCAAGCTGGCCAGTAAATTGGGCACCATTGTCAACAGTGACAACGGCAGTTTTTCAATGTCTGAAACCGAGTGGCGAAACCTTCAACCTTCTCTGAATAAAGTGCAGGGTGGTTATGCGGTGGAGTTAAGCCAAGTCAAGTCCTCCAGTGCACTGTCACTGGCCAATGACGCACGGATCAAGTCCATGTCGGTCAAAGACACTGGCAGCAGCTTGTCCGCTGTGATGGACGGGCTCAATCGACTCGGACCCAAACTCAAAGCGGTTGAGCAATCAGACCCTGGCAGCAGCATCAGCATCACTGCGTCACAATGGGCCAATCAAAAAGCAACGATCGACAAGTTCCTCAATTCATCATTTGCCATCAAATTTGCAGATTCAAGGCAAATCACGGATCTCGCCGCTGACTCCAGGGTGACCTCCATTTCCATCAGCGACACCATCTCCAATGTGGCGTTGAAGTTGGACGACATTCAGGCAGCCATCACCGACTTGGGCAGCCAGGGTCGCACGGTGCCCATTGCCATTCGACTCATTGGTCCGCCCAAAACGGTGCAGATCACTGCAGGTCAATTGGCATCGGATGCGGCCGCACTGGCTTGCATTTCAGGCTCATACAGCATGAGCGTCACCGGCGTGAGTGCGGATAACGCTGCAACGACCTTGACCAATCCCCGCGTGGCCAGCATCACGATCAAGGATACGGGCGAGGCGATTTTGGACAAACTGAGCGCCTTGACGAGCCTGGGCACCAAGGTCACGAGCCTAGAGCAAAGCGACCCCGCTAACAGTATGGAGATGACTCAGGACCAGTGGGCCTCCAATGCCATTTTGTTGAAGAAATTCCAAAATGCCATTCATGTCAATCTCACCGAAGTCAAAGCCGCACAAGCCAAAAATTTGCTTGCCGATGGCCGTGTTGAGCATGTGTCGGTGAGTGACTCCGCCGATCAAATTTCAGCCAAGCTCAGTGCGCTGCATGGACTCGGATCGGGCCTCACGGCCATCTCGGTCACAGATGCTGCATCCAACGCAATTCAGTTGTCGATGGCCCAATTCAGCACCGTGGGCACCACACTGGACAAGATCGACGGCAACTACACGCTGTCTGTCAGCAACGCCACCGCAGCTGACGCAGCCAGTTTGTTGAATGAAGCCCATGTTCAATCCATTGCCGTCTACGATCGAAGCGACAACATCTCATCGTCTCTTGCGCAACTGAGCGCAAACAGCAAATTGACATCCATCGCGCAAATGGGTGTGGCCAAACCCCTGGAACTCACGGTTGCGCAAATCGTCGACTTCGATCCCGCACTGAGCAAGATGGTTGGACCTTACAGCTTGAAGGTCAATGGCGCACAAGTGAGCGATGTCGCAGACCTGGTGAGCAACAGCCGCGTCACCAGCATGACGATTTCAGATTCGGCAGCCAACGTTCAAGCTCATCTTGGCGATCTGACTTCGGCTGGGGCAAAGTTGAATGCCATCGAACTCAGTGATTCACCAGAAACCTTGACCCTGGGCTACAGCGATTGGATCGCCAATCAAGTCGTGCTCAACAAGATCACCAATGCCTTTGATGTGTCACTGACCAATGTGAGCGCAGCGGGCGCATTTGTCACGGCGTCCAATTCCCGGGTGAGCCAGATTGCCGTGAAAGACACCACGGACAACATTCGTGCAAGCTTGGGGGCCATTTCCACCGTGCTGTCAAAAATTGATTCAATTGAAGTGAACGACTCCGGGTCGACTTCACCCATGGACATGACAGTGGATCAATACCGCAGCAACGAAGCGGCACTGGCAAAGATTGTGGATGGCAATTACTCCGTGAATGTGTCTGGCGCTGATGTCGCTCAAGCGTCTGACTTGGATATCGATGACAAGGTGGTGAGCTTCACCGTTGCCGATGACAGCGACAACATCGCAAACCATCTCTCGGATCTGGGGCAATTCACCAAGCTAGCCAGCATCACCAATGCCACGCCAGACGAAGCGATGTCGCTGGATTACACCCAGTACAGCAGCAGCACGGATGTCTTCACCAAAATCGACACCTACAGCGTCAATGTCAGCGATGCATCGATCACCCATGCAAGCGACCTTGATCAAGACAGTCATGTGGTCGGGTTTGCGTTGAGCGACACGACCTCCAACATCAATGCTTCTTTGTCGACCCTGGCCGCGTTGTCAGGCAAATTCACCTCGCTTGCGGTAACGGTCGACGATGCGCCGCTTGAGGTGTCTCAATCGGACTTGAATGACTTTGCAGGCGCAAACGATCTGATTGATACCCTGGCCAAGTTCACGGGTGACTATCGCCTGAGCATCACAGGGGTGAGCACAGACAACCTGAGCCTGCTCTTGCCCAGCGCGACCTACGACGCCATCACCTTGAATCCGGGTGCCACCGAGCCATTTACCATCAGTTTGTCCAAAGTGAGCTCCATCGCCATCAGCGATACCAGCGACAACATCTCGGGTTCATTTGATGACGTGTTGGCATTGAGTGACAAGCTCACCAGCGTGACCCTCGATGACAGCACCGCGCCAATTGTTCTCACAGCAGATCAATTCGCTGCCAGCACTGATGTGCTCTCCAAGATCACCAATGGGTCTTACCACCTGTCTTTGACGGATGTATTGGCAATGGATGCCGTGTCGTCTTCGGCTGCAAATTCGGTGGACTCCATCCGCGTAGCCGACACCGCTGACAACATCGCGCATTACTTTGATGACATGCTGGCTGTGGTCGACTCCATCTCTGCCATTGAGCTGACCGATGGCAATGACCTGTTCCTGACGCAATCTCAATACGACTCCTCGCTGACCAGCAAGGTGCTATCCGCGAACATCGTGATCTCAGGTTGAAGGTGTGCTGGCGCGTTCATGCTGTGGCCCATCGAAAAGTCCACCCGATCGCAGCCGTTCAGTTGATCCAGCGCGACTGGTAAATTGAGTCAACCAGGATCAGGTCCTTGCCCATCAGGGTGATGACTTCGCCCAGGTCTTTGATGCCTGCCCGCATGGCCGCGAGCCATACATATTCAGTGCAATACACCCTTGAGCCGTTGTCGTTGATTTCAAAGTTCGAGTCAAACGCCAAGTGCTGTTCATGCATGAGCACGAGATGACGGATGAACGCGTCTTTGAGTTGCTGCGGCATGTGATTGGACTTGACCTTGACGGTGAGTGACTCCTGCACAAATTGCGACAAAGGTGTTTTTTGCACCCCTCCGACCTGGCTGATGTCGTCTGCATCGGCATGTAAAACGTCAAAGCCTTCACCGGATTGGATCAACACGCCCACATGGCTAAACCCCGTGCTTGAATTCAAGCCCGCAAAATAGGGCGACCAAACGCCTTTGCCTTGTCTGAAGATGAGGTCGCCATGGTGGGCTTCTATCCCTTGGACCTGCATCCCCAACGGCTGGTGGAAATAAAAAAGCCTGTGTCCGGCAATGGCCAAAGCCACCACGGACAACAGGCTGATGAGCCCGATCCTCAGACTCATTTTTTGGTGATGACCATCTTCCATTTCCCATCGATCTTCTTCATCGTGGTGGGTTCTTTGCCATCATTGAGCTGAACCAATGCCGTGTCGCCGTCGACCTTTTCAGACACCACTTCCAGCTTGGACTTGCAAGACTCTTCCAGGTCGGCCTTGAGTTTGGGACCTTTGGTCGGGTCATTGAACATGGCTGCAGCCATGCCAATCACGGCCTGTGATTCGGGTGCGGTGTACTCGACCATGGGGGTGATGTTTTTGGCTTCGCACATCTTCTTGCGCATTTCGAGCAAGGTCGAGCCGGGGCCGGAAGAGCCACAAGCTGTGAGTGCCAATGCGAGCATGACAAAGCTGATCTTCAAACGGTTTTTCATCAAAGGTCCTTGAGTTGATTGATGCCCTCATTTGATCATCAAACTTCTCAAAATAAGCATGACATTTGCGATCCATTTCAGCATTTTGAGCCTTGATCTATGAATTAAGTTTTATAAATGGCGTCAGCCATGGCCAGTTCCTGGTCTGCGTTCAGCAATGCGCCTCATCGGCACTCGGCTGGCGCCCATTTGGCCTGCAAGCTGGCAGGCGCGCTCAGGTTGATGCCGCCTGGCGCTGTGGCACCCTGAGCCAGGCAACGCCAGCCCACATTGGCTCCCGCCGGTGGCGTGAAAGCTGTGGTGGCATCGGGCAATGCAGTGGCAGCGTCTGGGCTACCCACGTAAGGCACCAGCTTGAGGGTGCCGTTGCCTGCGAGTGCCGTGGTGGTGATGGTGATCACCCCGGTATTGGCTTCAACTGCAATGCTCGCCACATTCTTGGTGGGCGATGGCGGCAAATACCCCGCCGCATAGCCTGCTGGCGCACTGGCTGCACTGCCCAGCACATCGAGCACCTGGGCCTTGGCCGCACTGGCCAGCGCCAGGCCTTCGCTCACGCGAGCACGCACGGTGTAGTCTTGATAAGCCGGCAGTGCAAACGAGGCCAGCACACCCAAGATGGCCACCACCACCATCAACTCGATGAGAGAAAAGCCCGCAGAACGCGGGCTTTGCGATTGGAAACGATTGAGATCCATGTCACCCTCCAGTTCAAAGGAGGGTGATGTTCAACAAAAGCTGATCCCAGCGGGGTCAGTGACACTCGGCGATTGACCGCCTCAGGCTGCCCCAGGCTCTTCGGGGGGGTGCTTGCGGGACAAGCGGCCCCACCCCAGCACAATCACCGCGCCCAAGCCGGCTGCCGCAAAGTGCATCCAGGGCCACTCCGCCAACACCCCTTTGAAGACGGCGTCCGACGAAATGGTCTCGCCGGCGACCCAACCAATGAGGGCGGCTCCCAGCGTCACGACCACGGGGAATCGCTCCATGAGGCGGATCATCAGGGTTGAACCAAAGACCACGAGGGGAATGCTGATGGCCAATCCAATGATGAGCAAGAGCATGGAGCCTTTGGCTGCGGCGGCCACTGCAATCACGTTGTCCAGGCTCATCACCAAGTCTGCGATCAAAATGGTTTTGACGGCCTGGATCAGGGTGGAATGGGTCACATCCTCACCCTCCTCCTCCCCTTCACCTTGCAACAACTGAATGCCAATCCAAAGCAACAAAAGGCCGCCCACAACCTGCAAATATGGGATGGACATGAGCCATACGGCCACCAAGGTCAAGATGATGCGAAGCACCACAGCCGCCCCTGAGCCCAAAAGGATGGCCATTCGCTGCTGGTGAGCTGGCAATGAACGGGCGGCCAAAGCAATCACCACGGCGTTGTCGCCGGACAGGATGATGTTGATCCAGATGATCTTGAGCAAGCCCACCCAAAAGTCTGTATTGGAAAAATCCATGTGTGCGTCTCCCAGAAAGCACAAAGCCCGAGTTCCCTCGGGCTTGGAGGAAAACCCCGATGTTAATGGGGTTTAGCCGGGCTTTAGATCAAAGTTTTCAGCAAACGCCCCATTTCGGAGGGGTTGCGGGTGACCTTGAAGCCGCACTCTTCCATGATGGCCAATTTGGCGTCGGCCGTATCGGCGCCGCCAGAGATCAGCGCACCTGCGTGACCCATGCGCTTGCCCGGAGGGGCCGTCACGCCAGCAATGAAGCCCACGATGGGCTTTTTCATGTTGGCTTTGCACCAACGGGCGGCCTCGGCTTCGTCGGGGCCACCAATTTCGCCAATCATGATGACAGCATCGGTGTTGGGATCATCGTTGAAGGCCTTCATCACATCGATGTGCTTGAGGCCGTTGATGGGGTCGCCACCAATGCCCACGGCACTGGACTGACCCAGCCCGAGCTCGGTGAGCTGAGCCACGGCTTCATAGGTCAGGGTGCCAGAGCGCGAGACCACGCCAATGCGGCCCTTTTTATGGATGTGACCGGGCATGATGCCGATCTTGATTTCATCGGGGGTGATGAGGCCGGGGCAGTTGGGACCCAGCAGCAGGGTTTTCTTGCCGCCAGCGGCTTCCTTGGCTTTCATCTTGTTGCGCACTTCAAGCATGTCGCGAACAGGAATGCCTTCGGTGATGCAGATGGCCAGATCCAGATCGGCCTCGACGGCTTCCCAGATGGCTGCAGCCGCACCGGCAGGCGGCACGTAAATGACCGACACCGTGGCGCCCGTCTGGCTGGCGGCTTCCTTGACGCTGGCATAAATGGGGATGTCAAAGATTTTTTCGCCCGCTTTTTTGGGGTTCACGCCAGCGACGAAGCAGTGTTTGCCATTGGCATATTCCTGGCACTTTTCAGTGTGGAACTGACCGGTTTTGCCGGTGATGCCCTGGGTGATGACTTTGGTGTCTTTGTTGATGTAAATCGACATGATGTTTCCTGGTCTTGACCTAGACGCTTGGGGACAGAGCCGAAGATCTGTCCCGCAAAGTCACTTACTTAACAGCTGCAACGATCTTCGTTGCGGCTTCGGCCATGGTGTCGGCGGCGATGATCGGCAGGCCGGATTCGGCCAGCATCTTCTTGCCCAGCTCTTCGTTGGTGCCCTTCATGCGCACCACCAGCGGCACGCTCAGGTTGACGGCCTTGCAGGCGGTGATGACGCCGGTGGCAATCGTGTCGCACTTCATGATGCCGCCGAAGATGTTGACCAGGATGCCCTTGACCTTGGGGTTCTTGAGCATGATCTTGAAGGCCTCGGTGACCTTCTCGGGGGTGGCGCCGCCGCCCACGTC
>RGCL01000110.1 GCA_009919175.1 Betaproteobacteria bacterium | reverse complement strand
CCAAGGCCGATGTGGTGGTGGAGAAGACCTACCGTTTTGGTCGCCACACTGGGGTGACCAATGAGCCGCGCGCCATCGTGGCCGACTTCAATCCAGCCGAGCACAGCCTCACCGTCTACCACGCCACCCAGGCGCCCAACATGATGCAAGACATCTTCTCGCGTCATTTGGCCATTCCCGAATCCCAGGTGCGCATCATCTGCAAGGACGTGGGCGGCTCGTTTGGCATCAAGGTCCATGTCTATGCCGACGAAATGGCCACCGCCGCCTTGTCGGTGATGCTCAAGCGCCCCGTCAAGTTCGTGGCCGATCGCATCGAGTCCTTTCTCACCGACATCCATGCGCGCGAGCACGAAGCCACGGTGCGACTGGCGTGCACCAAGGAAGGCGACATCCTGGGCTTTGACCTGGATGACCTCACCGCCATTGGTCCCTACTCGGTGTATCCGCGCACCAGCGGCATCGAAGGCAATCAGGTGGTCAACCTCACCGGTGGCCCCTACAAGCATGCGCAGTACCGCGCCAAGCTCAATGTGGTGTTCACCAACAAGAATGTGACTTGTCAGTACCGTGCAGTCGGTCACCCCATTGCCATGGCCCTCACCGAAGGCATTGTGGACGAGGCCGCACGACGCATCGGCATGGATCCGCTGGCTTTTCGCCGCCGCAACCTGATTGCCGATGACGCTTATCCCTACACCTTCCCCTCGGGCGTCAAGTTTGAAAAGCTCTCGCACCACCAGTGCCTGGATCTGCTGGCCAAGACCATGGATTACGAGGGCTTGCGCGCCGATCAAGCGGCGCAGCGGCAAAAAGGTATTTACCGGGGCATTGGCCTTGCGGCCATGATCGAAGTGACCAACCCCTCGCCCGCGTTTTATGGCGTGGGTGGCGCGCGCATTTCCGCGCAAGATGGCGCCACCGTGCGCCTCGATCCCACTGGCTCGGTGGTGGTGCTGGTGAGCGTGACCGAGCAAGGGCAGGGCAACGAGGCCGTGTTCGCGCAAGTGGCCGCGACGGCCTTGAGCATTTCATCGCGCCAGGTCAAGGTCATCACGGGCGACACCCAGGTCACGCCCTATGGCGGCGGCACCTGGGCTTCACGCGGCGCAGGCATTGGCGGCGAGGCCGTCTTGCAAGCGGCCAAGGGGCTCAAGTCCAACATCCTGGACGTGGCTGCGGCCATGCTGCAAGTCGATAAATCCACGCTGGACCTGCAAGACGCACAGGTGGTGGACAAGCTCACGGCCGAGGCCAAATTGCCCTTGTCCGAAATCGGGCGTGTGGGCTATTTCAGACCCGACACCTTGCCCATGGGGTTCCAGGCCGAGTTGAGTGTGACCCGGCACTACACCCCCAGGGAATTTGGATTCACCTTCACCAACGGCATTCAGGCCTCCTGGGTCGAGGTGGACATCGAGACCGGTTTTGTGAAGCTGCTCAAGCACTGGTGCGTGGAAGACTGCGGCACCATCCTCAATCCCATGCTGGTGGACGAACAGATCCGTGGCGGCATTGTTCAAGGCATTGGCGGTGCTTTGTTTGAAGAGTGCATCTACAGCCCAGAAGGCCAGTTGCTCAATGGCTCCATGGCCGATTACTTGGTTCCCATGGCGGGTGAAATGCCCGACATCGTGGTGGGCCATGTGCAAACGCCCACGCGCACATCCGAGCTGGGCGCCAAGGGCGCAGGCGAGGCGGGCACAGCTGGCGCACCGGGCGCCATCCTCAATGCCATCAACGACGCCTTGGCGCCCTTGGGTGCTGGGGTGACGGACCAGCCCTTTACCCCTGAGCGTGTGCTCAAGGCCTTGGGCAAGATCGCCTGACGCCGTCCGTCGCTCATCCCTTTCAACCCCGACCCGGCAAGTGCATCCCATGTCTTCATTCCTTCAATTCCTGGACCGCCCGCAAGGCGTTCGCATCGCCTGGCAAGCTGTGGGGGCGGCGCACGCACCGGCGGTGCTCTTGTCCAACTCCCTTGCGGCTGACCAAAGCATGTGGGCGGCGGTGGTGCAGCAACTCCGTGAGCAATTTCGGATCATCACGTACGACAACCGGGGTCATGGTCACAGCACCTGCCCGGATGCACCGAGCTCCCTGGCCGACTTGGCCAACGATGCCATGGCGGTGCTCGATGCCGCTGGGGTTGCCAAGGCCTGGTGGCTGGGCGTGTCCCTGGGCGGCATGACGGGCATGCAGGCGGCGCTGGATCACCCCGATCGCTTGCTCGGCCTCATGGCCTGCCATTGCCGAGCCCGCATCGACCAGGCTAGCATTGATGGCTGGAACCAGCGGGAAGCCGTGGCGCGCGCCCAAGGCATGGCGGCCTTGGCCGAACCCACTTTGTCGCGCTGGTTCACCCCCGAGGTTCAGGCCGCACACCCGCAGGTCATGGCCGAGGTCAAGGCCATGATTGCAAGGCAGACCGTGGCGGGCTATGCCACCTGCACCCACGCCATCAAGACCATGCAGTTGTGGGACAGGCTGGGGCAATGGCAGTTGCCCACGTGTTTTGTCTCGGGGGCGCAGGACGGCGCGGCACCGCCCGATGAAATGTTGGCCATGTCCCAGCGCGTTGCCGGTTCGCGCATGGAGGTCCTGGACCCCTGTGGACACCTCTCTTGCATCCAGCGCCCGGATGACCTGGTGAAGATCTTCCTCAGCTGGCGTGCGGCGCACTGACCTGCTGGGCGTACCAGTGGGCAATGCCTTCCCCGGTCATGAAACGCACCTTGGGGTTGGCCAGCACGGCGTCGAGGAGCTGCTCAAAAAAACCAATGCGGTGGGGCACGCCCGTGATGTAGGGGTGCACGCTGATGGCCATCACACGCGGTGACTGGGCACCGTCCTGAACCATGCGCTGCATTTGCAATTGGCCACGCAGCAGCAATTCATCGGAGCGGTGGTGCTGCAAAGCCATCATGGGGATGTCGTTGAGCTCCACCGTGTAGGGCACAGACAGCACGGGCTTGGGTCTGGCCGCGATCCAGGTGGGCTGCTCATCGAGCACCCAATCGGCCACGTATTCAATGCCCGCCGCGCTGAGCAAGTCCAGGGTCTCTTCCGTCTCGGTGAGGCCAGGGCTTTCCCAGCCGATGGGGCGCTTGCCCGTGAAGCGGGTGATGGTGGAGAGGCATTGCTCGATGGCTGCCGCCTGGTCTTCGAGTTTGTGCATGGGGCCTTGAACATGGCCGTGCCCCATGAATTCCCATTTGGCCTCCAATGCGGCCTGCGCCACTTGCGGGTAGCTCTCGCAGACGATGCCGTTGATGGCCAGCGTGGGCACAATGCCCCGGCTCACCAAGGCCTGGTGCAGGCGCCAAAAGCCCACGCGCATGCCGTATTCATGCCAAGCCCAGTTGGGCAAATCAGGCAGCAGGGGCTGCCCCATGGGCGGTGAGAGCACGGTGCGAGGCATGGCGCGTTCGATGGACCAGTGCTCCACATTCACAATCACCCAGGCCAGCACATGCTCGCCCTGGGGGGTTTGCAGGGCAGGGCGCTGCGTGATGGGGGAATAAGGGGCGCGGTCGCTGAGCAAGGGTTTCATG
>RGCL01000109.1 GCA_009919175.1 Betaproteobacteria bacterium | reverse complement strand
TCGCAGAGGCCATTGAAGTGCTGGGTCAAGAAGGCGGTATCGGCCACAAGAATCTCGTGTTTTCCACCGTTGGCGATTTGCGGGTCTTTGAGTGTTTGCCGCAGTTGCGTGTCAAACCCGCCTTGGCGCTTTCTTTGCACACCACCCGAGACGATTTGCGGGCTTCTTTGTTGCCCAGGGCGCCACGCATTCCGGTGGCTGAACTGGTTCGCTTGGGGGATGCCTACGCGCGTGCCACGGGCTATCCGCTGCAGGTGCAGTGGACACTTTTGGCCGGTGTGAATGACAGTGACGAAGACTTGGCGGCGGCTGCCTCACTGCTCAAAGGGCGTTTTGCCATGCTCAACCTCATTCCCTACAACGCCGTGGAGGGGCCCGGCTGGCAACGCCCCACCACCGAGCGCACGGTGGCCTTGACAAGATCGCTCAACCGCCAAGGTGTGCTCACCCGCATCCGTCAATCGGCGGGCCAGGAAGTGGACGGCGGATGCGGGCAATTGCGGGCGCGCTCTCGCATTGAGGGCCCTCACTCCATGCAGCCCAGGAACCTCACACACTCCTCAGGCTAATCCAACGACGCCTTGACCCCACCAGGGACTCCAGGCAGGAGCGCCTGAGTGGAGCCTGTCTTTTCTTTGTCCAAAGTCTCCAAGGTCTACCGCACCGGTGAGGCCGAGGTGCATGCACTGCGCGATGTGGATTTCAATCTGTACCCGGGCGAATTGGTGGTGCTGCTGGGTGCATCGGGCAGTGGCAAGTCAACGCTGCTGAACATTTTGGGCGGACTGGATCGCCCCACGTCGGGCACGGTTCGCTATCGCGATCACGATCTCACGCGGGCCTCGACCGAGGATCTGACACGATTTCGTCGGGAGCACGTGGGGTTTGTCTTTCAGTTCTACAACCTCATCGCGAGCCTCACCGCATTGGAAAATGTGGCGTTGGTCACCGAAATTGCCGACCATCCCATGCAAGCGCCAGAGGCCTTGTCGTGGGTGGACATGACAAGCCGCCAAGACCACTTCCCATCGCAACTCTCTGGGGGTGAGCAACAACGGGTGGCCATTGCGCGCGCGGTGGCCAAGCGACCCGATCTGCTGTTGTGCGATGAGCCCACTGGGGCGCTGGACTATGCCACCGGCAAGCGGGTCCTCGAGGTGTTGCAGCGGGTCAACGAATCCCTGGGTACCCTGACCGTGGTGATCACTCACAACGCGGCCATCGGTCAATTGGCCGATCGGGTGGCCTACATCAGCAGCGGCCGCATTGTCGAGGTTCGTCACAATGTCAAGAAGGCCCGGCCTGAGGACATCGCATGGTGATCTCATGGCGATCCCAAGGTGATGGCACGGTGATGCGATGAGCATGTTGTCCCGCATGCTGTGGCGTGACCTTTGGCATTTGCGAGGTCAGGTGCTGGCGGCGTCTTTGGTGGCAGCCTGCGGCATTGCCGCGCTGGTGGCCACCCGCGGCACGTTTGAGTCGTTGGTGGAGGCCCAAACGCGCTACTACCGGACGCACCACTTTGCCGACGTGTTCGTGCAATTGCGCAAAGCGCCCGCCACTCTCGTGGACCGGTTGCGTCAAATTCCTGGCGTGGCCCAAGTGGAGACGCGGGTGGTGGCCGATGTCCCCTTGCAGTTCCCCTCCATGAGCGAGCCGGCCACGGGTCGCTTGGTGTCCATACCCACCCATCAACGACCCATGCTCAACGCACTCCAAATGGTCAGGGGTCGAATTCCTCAGCCTGGCGAGTGGTATGCCGTGGTCGCGAGCGAGGCCTTGGCCCGCGCACACGGTCTTCAGGTGGGGGATCGTTTGCAAGCCGTCTTGAACGGTCGCTGGCAGTCCTTGGAAGTCACGGGCATT
Organism: Betaproteobacteria bacterium; assembly: GCA_009919175.1. Classification (GTDB taxonomy): domain Bacteria; phylum Pseudomonadota; class Gammaproteobacteria; order Burkholderiales; family Burkholderiaceae_C; genus Limnohabitans. The sequence continues at coordinate 1,820 of RGCL01000109.1, read as the reverse complement.
GCGCTGTCGCCAGAGTATGTCTACGAGGTGGGCCCAGGCATGCTGCTGCCTGACAGTCGGCACTTTGGTGTGCTGTGGATGCTGTATGACGCCTTGAGTCCGGTCATGGACATGACGTCATCTTTCAACAATGTGGTTTTGTCGTTGGCGCCCGGTGCCTCAGAGCCCGATGTGGTGGCGGCGCTCGACAATTTTTTGCGCGCGCACGGAGGGCTTGGGGCCGTGAGCCGTGAAGGACAGGTGTCGCACCGCTTTATCACGGACGAGCTGGGAGAGTTGGGCGTGGTGACCACCACCATTCCCACGCTCTTTTTGGTGGTGGCTTCGTTTCTTTTGTATGTGGTTATGACCCGACTCGTCCAGACGCAGCGGGCCCAAATTGGGCTGCTCAAGGCCTTTGGATACAGCCATGCCAGGGTGGGATGGCACTATTTGATGCTGGGGCTGAGCACGGTGGCGCTGGGGACTTTGTTGGGTTTGCCGGTGGGGCTCCTCCTGGGCGACCAGTTCGTGGGTTTGTATCGAGAGTACTTTCGCTTTCCTCAGCTGGAGTTCCACCTCAGCACGTTTTTGGGTGGCGGAGTCGTTGCGGTCACCCTGCTCGCTGCAGTGCTGGGCACTGCCACGGCGGTGATCCGGGCTGTGCAATTGGCTCCGGCGCAGGCCATGCAACCCAGTGCACCAGCAGCGGCCCTAGCCACTTTGGCTACTGGGCCACATGGAGGGCGTCTTGCGGTCTGAGGGCTTCAGGTCAGTGCCTGTGGTGATGCACCACGGGCACCGCAGCAAACGCCTGGAATTGACAGGGCTCTCCAAGCAGCACGACTTGCGTGTGTTGCTCGATGCGCCCCTGCATCCGGTCGGGCTAGCGGCTCAAGACCTGGTCATCAGTTGCAAACTGGCCAGGGTCCTGGGAGTCTCGGTGGGCGAGACCCTGAGTGTGGAGTTCCTCGATGGCCGCAAGCTGACAAAAACCTCACGTGTGGCTGCGTGCATCGAAGACTATGTGGGCTTGGGGGCTTTCACAGACCTGCAACGCCTGAGTCAGTGGATGCAAGAGGATGTCCAGGTGTCTGGCGTGGCCCTCAAGCGAGACAATACGCGGGAGGCAGACATCTACGCCCAACTTCGACGGATGCCTGTGGTGAGTGGCTTGGCGTTGCGGGAATCCATGCAACAAAGCTTGCACGACCTGCTCAACCGCAGTTTCTTTTTTTTCAGCGCCGTGGTCCTCGCGTTTGCCAGTGTCATTGTGGCTGGAGTGGTCTACAACAGTTCGCGCATGGCCTTGACCGAACGCGGCCACGAGCTGGCCAGTTTGGAGGTGTTGGGATTCACTCAGCGCGAGGTCTGCGTCTTGCTGTTGGGCGAGCAAGCGCTCCTTTTGGCCTTGGCCTTGCCTTTGGGTTTGTGGTGGGGTGTGGGCCTTTGCCAGCTCTTGGGCCCCACCTTTGACCGCGAACTTTTCAGGTTGCCGCTGTTCCTGGGCCCCTGGGCCTATATCTACCCGGTGTGTGCCGCTGTGTTGGCGGGGGCCGTATCGGCGTGGATGGTCGTGCGACGCGTGGGCGCCATGGATTTGGTGGCCGTGCTCAAGACCCGGGAGTGACGTGCGAATCCACCCACCCACGCCCACACAAGCCGGGATCGCTCTGGGCTTGTGCGGAGTGCTGGCAGCCTTGGCTTTTTGGCTTTGGCCTCAACCGCTAGAGGTGGACACCGTCCAGGTCGTGGAGGGGCCCTTGGAAGTGACCGTGGACAACGAAGGTGAGACGCGCAGCCGTGAGCGCTTTTTGGTCAGCGCGCCGGTCTCGGGCCGG
>RGCL01000108.1 GCA_009919175.1 Betaproteobacteria bacterium | reverse complement strand
GTTGGTCGGTCGAGGCACTGGCAAGAAGCGGCATTGGCCGATTGACCCTGATCGATCTGGATCAAGTGGCGGAGTCCAATGTCAATCGCCAGATTCACGCCCTGACCGAGACCTTGGGCATGGCCAAGGTGGAGGCCTTGCGTTTGCGGGTCGCATCCATCCATCCGGGTTGTGACGTCCAGGTCATCGAGGACTTTGTCACGCCCGAGAACGTCGAGGCGCTGTTGCCCCAGGATGCCCAGGTGGTCATTGATGCCTGCGATCAGTGGGCAGCCAAGTTGTCTCTGGTGACGCTGTGCAAAGCCCGCCACACGGCCTTGATCACTGTCGGTGCGGCAGGCGGCAAGATGCAGCCGCAGTTGGTGCGCGTGGCCGATTTGAGCGAGGTGACCCATGACCCCTTGCTGGCCAAGTTGCGTCGCGAGGTCCGATTAGCGCTCCATCTACCGCACCCGGATCACATCGGCCTCACCTGCGTCTTCAGTCAAGAAAAAGTTCGCGCTGATCAATCCTGCGAAGTGGGAGAGAGTCAGCAAAGCCATGATTTGAGCTGTCACGGCTATGGTTCTTTTGTTGGGGTCACTGCAACTTTTGGTTTGGTCGCGGCAAGTTGCGCGATTCAATCTTTACTCCATCAAAAACCCTGATAAACACGCTATAATTTTTGCTTTGCAACCGGTTAAACGGTGAATTCAACAGGCCTTAGGCATAGCGCACGCGAAGCCCAAGACAGTTGAAAAAAGCAGTGGGACGTTAGCTCAGTTGGTAGAGCAGCGGACTTTTAATCCGTTGGTCACTGGTTCGAATCCAGTACGTCCTACCACCCCCTATCTTTCTTGATCTTCTATCGGCTCAGCAAGCCCCATGAGTTTGCCAAGCCTCCCGCCAAACCCTTTCAGCGCCATCACTTGGCAATCGAATGCGGATGGCAAAGCCCCCCAGTGATTTCCAGTGTCGTGCCATTGATGGCTTCGTTTTCCGCGCAATGTGCGATGAGCGCGGCAATTTCTTGGGGCTCCACCAAGCGCCCCAAATGCACATCAGCCAGGATCTGGTTCAAGGCGTCTTGGTTCATTTGCGTCAACAGGTTGGTGGCCGTGTAACCCGGCGCGATGGCCACAGCCCGGATGTTGCGGATGCCCTTCAACATGAATTCACCCACCAGGATCTTGGGCATGAGGGCAATCGCAGCCTTGGTCGACGAGTAGTTGATCTGACCCAGTTGGCCCACTTTGTTGACCGACGAGATGGCCACCAGCAAGCTTGGCCATCCGCCGTTGGCCATGGCCTGGGCACTGTCTCTCAAAGTGAGAAATGTTCCCGTCAAATTCACATCCATGACCTGTTGCCATTTGTCGAGTTCGAGTTTTTTGGTGACTTGCCCCGTCTGCTTGTCCGGGCTGATGAGCAAGCCATCGCGAATGATGCCCGCGCAGGTGACCACGATGTTGAGTTGATGGAAGCGCGTGAGCGTGGCTTCGATGAAGGCGGCGGTATCGGCTTCACTGGTGACATCGGCCACACAGGACAGGGCTTCGCCCCCATTGGCCTGAATGGCTTTCTCCACGCGCTCGAGGGCCTGTAAGGAGCGATCCACCAAAACGACCGAGGCACCGCGTCGCGATAAATCCATGGCAATGGCCTCGCCAATGCCACTTGCCGCGCCGGTGATCAGGGCCACACTGCCTTTGATGTCCATGGTGATTCCTTTCGCTGATGAAGCCATTGTCTTCAAAAAGGAGATCCATGGTTTTGACTTTGAGCATGAAGCTGCACTCTTTTAAACTCCCTTGGTTCATGGAAACATTCGAAAGCCCGTCATGCCCCTTGCATTGACTCCACTAGGCCGTATGCCCTCTGGTCCTGCGAAAGCATGGTTTCTGCTCTTGCCCCTTCTTGTGTCACTGATGGCATGCAGCAAGACCGAGGCGCCAGCCGACCCCATTCGCTCCGTCAAAACCGTTCAGGTTGAACAAGCCACCGATCAGGGCGACTTGAAATGGCCGGGCGACATCCGTGCTCGCGTGGAATCCAAGCTGGGCTTTCGTGTGCCCGGCAAGCTGCTTCAACGCCATGTGGAGTTGGGTCAGCGCGTTGCGCTGGGGCAGGAATTGGCCAGGCTAGACGAGCGCGACCTGGAGCTGGCCGTGCTCAACGCCCAGGCGCAACTGGATGCAGCCAGAACCCAGAGGGATTTGGCCAGTTCGGAGTTCAAGCGATTCGAGAATCTGAAAAACCAGCAGTTCATCAGTGAGGCCGAGCTGGAGCGCCGTTCAACGACCCTCAAGGCCGCTCAAGCGCAACTGGATCAAGCCACCGCACAACTTCGCCTGCAACGCAATCAGCGGGAAGACACACGCCTCTTTGCCAATGCCAAGGGGGTGGTCACGGCCATTGAAGCCGAGGTGGGACAAGTGGTGGCTGCGGGGCAAACCGTGGTTCGCCTCGCGCACGAAGGGCCACGCGAAGTGGCCGTCTCTGTGCCCGAGCAGCAACTCAAGCGCATGGCCGTGGGGCAAAGCATGAAAGTGAAGGTGCACGCTACCGGCGAAACCGGCCTTGCGCGCGTGAGAGACATTGCAGCCGCTGCCGATCCGGCCACGCGCACGTTCGAGGTGAGGCTGGCCTTGGAAGCCGGGTTCCAGCCGCCGCTGGGCTCATCGGTGCAGGTCACCCTGGCTGCCCAGGGCAAACCGTCCGATGCCCTCTCCGTTCCGGCCACCGCAGTGATCCGCAAAGGCCAGTCCAGCGTGGTTTGGGTGCTCGATGCGTCCAGCATGACGGTGCGTGCCCAGCCTGTGCAAGTGGGTGATCTGGTGGGCGAGCGCATGGTCATCACGCAAGGCCTCCAAGCCGGGCAGACCATCGTCGCAGCAGGCGCGCATGTGTTGACCGAGGGTCAACGCGTGGTTCGATTTGAAGCCAAGCCCTGAAAGCCCAGCCACGATGAAATCATTCAATCTCTCGCGCTGGGCCATTGAGCATGCAGCGCTCACCCGCTATTTGATGTGGGTGTTGCTGGTGTTGGGCGTGGCGGCCTACTTCCAACTCGGTCAGGACGAGGACCCGCCGTTCACCTTTCGCATCATGGCGATTCGCACCGTGTGGCCAGGGGCGACCGCGCAGGAGGTGGCCGAGCAGGTGACCGACCGGATTGAAAAGGCATTGCAGGAAACGCCCTCGGCAGACCGCATCCAGAGTTTTTCCAAGCCCGGTGAGTCGCAAGTCATCTTTCAAATCAAGGACAACTCCAACCCCAAGGATGTGCCCCAGATCTGGTACACGGTGCGCAAAAAAATAGGCGACATCCGCCAGACCATGCCCAGCGGGGTGGTGGGTCCCTTTTTCAATGACGAGTTTGGGGATGTCTTCGGTGTGATCCTGGCCTTGAGTGGCGAAGGCTTCACCCCGGCCGAACTCAAATTCCAGGCCGAGAAGCTCCAGCAACGCCTGCTCAAGGTGTCCGACGTGGCCAAGGTTCAACTCTTTGGCGCTCAGGACGAAAGAATCGAGGTTCATCTGGCCGTGCAGCAACTCGCGCGCATGGGTCTGGATTTGCAATCGGTGATCCAGCAACTGAGCCAGCAAAACGGGGTGCAGTCCGCAGGCGTGTTTCAAACGGGGCTGGATCAAGTTGGACTGAGGGTGGACGGCGCATTCACCGATCTGCAAACCATCAAGGACATGCCCATTCAGGTGCCTGGCAAGCCGCAGATCCGGCTGTCTGACATTGCCCGCATCACCCGCACCTACGAAGACCCCCCCATCGTTCGGGTGAG
>RGCL01000107.1 GCA_009919175.1 Betaproteobacteria bacterium | reverse complement strand
GCGCTGGGTGTTTTCTGACATCCTCAAGCGCGAGCACTTGTCGCACGAGGATGCGCGCCAATTATTTGACGGTATGCGATTTTCAGAAATTGCCTCCGTGGAGGACTACACCGCCTGGGTGCAAGCCAACGGCATGCGTATGGTGCGGGTGGTGGATTTGAGTGAGGAGTGGACACGCATTCTGCGTGAGCGCCACGCCATGTATCGATCGCTGGAGGCACAGACCGTGGAGCGACTGGGCCGTGAGCATTTTGAACGCTATGACCATGCCTATGCGCACTTTGTCGGGTTGTACCAGGTGGGGGTGCTCGGCGGTGCATTGATTCACGCGGTACGCGACCAGTGACCGGCAACGAAGGTGTGGAAATTGCTGGAACCCCGAAGATCAGAGGTCGAGTTCACGGCCATTCGCGCGCAGGGGCCTGGTGGACAGCATGTGAACAAGGTCTCTAGCGCCATTCAATTGCGCTTTGATGTGGGGGCTTCGAGCCTGCCCAACGCCCTCAAGACCCGATGGCTGCAGGCGTCGGACAATCGACTCACCGCTGAGGGCGTGTTGATCATCAAAGCGCAGCGGTATCGAACACAAGAAGCCAATCGCCAGGACGCGTGGGCCCGGTTGCTGGAACTGTTGGAGCGGTATGTGCGCGCCCCCAAGACGCGCAAAGCCACTCGGCCGACGCGAGCCTCGGTACGAAGACGTCTGGACAGCAAGGCGTTACACGGCCGACTCAAGGCGACCAGGCAGGGGTTGGACTGAGTTACTCTGCGTGTCGACGGTCGAAATCCCAGACCCGCTGAAAATCCATCATCAGGCTGAATGCCTGGAAGTCATGCAGTGCAGGGGCTGAGGCTGGCGTTGCAAAAGCCGCTCGTTCGTGCAGGTGTTGGTAGGCTTCTCGCAGGGCGTGACCCGCGGCCAGAAAACCCAGGGAAGGATAGATGGCCATCGAAAAACCCATCGCCTGCAAATCTTTCGGCGGCAGGATGGGAGTGCGCCCCCCTTCCACGTTGTTGACCACCAAGGGCACGCCAGAAAAGGTGCGACCGATAGTGGCCAATTCCTCTTCGCTCTCGGGCGACTCGATGAACAGAATGTCAGCCCCCGCGCGCAAATAACGCTCGCCGCGTCGCAGGGCCTCGTCCAGACCCAGGCTGGTGCGAGCGTCCGTGCGAGCAATGATGAGCATGCTGTTGGCTTGGCTGCGAGCTTCACTCGCCACTTTCACCTTGGCGGCCATATCTTCCGCCGCGATGACACGGCGCCCGGGCGTGTGGCCACACTTTTTCGGAAACTCTTGGTCTTCCAGTTGAATGGCGGCTGCACCCGCCTTTTCGTACCCTCGTACCGTATGGTCCACATTGAGCAAGCCGCCGTAGCCAGTATCTCCATCGCACACGATCGGGGTCCGGGTGGCGGCACAAAACCCTTGCACGCGACCTACCATGTCGCTGTAAGTGGCCAGACCCGCATCGGGCAAACCCAGATGGGATGCCACAGTGCCATAGCCCGTCATGTAGAGCGCATCAAACCCCATTGAATCGGCGACTTTGAGGGAAATGAAATCAAAGATGCCCGGCAGGCAGCAGATGTGAGGCTGTGCCAACCGTTGTTTCAGCTGTGATCCGTTCATGGCGAGTTGAACTCCCTGTGACTCCACATTACACCCGCAGTCGGAATGGTGAAAACTGGGTGTTGTGGTCGTAATAGTCTTCGTTTTCCACGCGCTTGAGCCAGGCCACCAAGCGGTAGGTCAATGGGGTGGCCAGCACTTCCCAGCCGGTTTTCAAAAAGTACTGGGTGATGGCGACCAGAATAATTTGATCGGTAGGCCACAGCCCATAAAACGCGATCACATAAAAGAGTGAGGAGTCCACAGCTTCTCCAACCGCCGTTGAGCCAATGGTGCGCATCCACAAGTGACGACCACCGCTCCAAATCTTCAGTTTGGCCAATACAAAACTGTTGGCCAAACTGCCTGCCCAAAAAGCCACCATCGAGCCCGCCACAATGCGCCATGTGTTGCCAAAGACCAGATCAAGGCCGCCTTGCAGTTGCGTGTTGAACTCTCCTGGTGCTGGAGGCAGTGTTAACACCACGGCAGCCATGATGGAGGCAAATGCTAAGGCGGCAAACCCGCACCAGACTGCTCGGCGGTCGTGAGCATAGCCATAGACCTCGGTCAGAATGTCGCCAAACAAGTAAGAGATGGGGAAGAACAGCACCCCAGCCCCAAAGGTGACGGTACCGACCCAGGGGAGGTCCAGCTGAGCTGCCTTGGCTGCTCCAATCAGATTGGCGCACAGCAATACTGTCACAAAGGCAGCGACGATGAGATCATAGTAGCGGTAGCGACGTTCAAGCATGAAACCCAGTTTATAGCACCCGGCTGAACCGGTGGGCAGACGTGGCGTTCCAGTCATGATGGACTTGTTTCAGCACGGGTATTCGCTAAGATGCACTGCACTGGCGTGGCCTTGAATGGATTTTGTTCGATGACAAAAGATATAGATTCACATTCCTTGCGGCGAACCCTGGCGACACTCGGCATGGGGCTGTTTGCAGCGGTTCAAGCGGTGTTGCTGCCTGCCATGGCGCAGGACTTCCCGGTCAGGCCGGTTCGTGTGGTGGTGCCCTATTCGGCGGGTGGTCCTGTTGACATGATGGCGCGTGCGGTGTCCAAATACATGGCTAACGTCAGCGGTCAGCCGTTCACTGTTGAAAACCGTGGCGGCGCTGGGGGAACGATTGGCACGGCTTTGGTGGCTCGCTCGACGCCCGATGGCTACACCGTGGTTTTTAACGGAACCCTGGCGCACACCTTGGGCCCGATGCTACGCCCCAAATCAGCGGGCTATACCCTGTCCGAAATGTCCGCCGTGGGCGTTTTCAGCAGCAGTTCAAATTTCTTAGTGGTCGCGCCGTCTCTTCAGGTCAAATCGGTCAAGGAGTTGATTGCACGAGCGAAAGCTGAGGATGGAAAACTCGCGTTCTCTTCTGCAGGACCCGCCAGCAACCCTCACCTGGGTGCTGAGCTTTTCAAATCGCTGGCAGGCGTGAACATGGAGCATATTGCTTATAAGGGGGTGTCTGATACCGTGCCGGATCTGGTGAGTGGCCGTGTTCCGGTTGCATTTGCCAGTCCCACGCTGGCACTGCCACTCATCAAGGACAACCGCCTCGTCGCGTTGGCGACCACTGGCGAAAAGCGTATGAAGGGCTGGGAGCAGTTGCCCACGATGGCCGAAGCGGGTGTGCCGGGTTATGTGTTTGAGTCAACCTACATCATGGCCGCCCCCGCCAAAACTCCTGCAAATATCATGGCCCGTCTCAACACGTGGCTTCAACAGGCGCTGGATGATCCGGAAACGCGTGCCGCTCTGGACAAGTTGGGGCTGGAGTCAGTGAGGAACTCGACGGATCAGGCGGATCAGTTGGTACTGGCCGAACTCAGGCGCTGGGAAAACATTGTCAAGCGGCTTGAACTTAAGCTGGAATAGCGAAGTCCTACACTGAGTGGTCAGTGATTTAATGAGGGCTCGCCTCATGGGGAAACGGTCAGGTCATGAACATTCAATCCGCCATCAATCTAGAAGACTTGCGCGAGTTGGCACGCCGCAAACTGCCGCGCATTGCTTTCGACTTCATTGATGGGGGCGCGGACGATGAGCGCTGTTTGGTCCGAAACCGCCAGGCGTTCGAGCGCTACCGCCTGTTACCCCGCTACCTGCGAGACGTCAGTCATCGAGACTTGAGCGTCTCCTTGTTTGGTCAGACCTACGCGAGTCCACTCGGTATCTCGCCGACA
>RGCL01000106.1 GCA_009919175.1 Betaproteobacteria bacterium | reverse complement strand
GCTCGGAGATGCGCATCGGGGTGGTGATGGTGGCGGTGCTGCTCTTGAGTTGCTGGCTGGCCAATCACCTCTTTGCCGGGCGTGCGGCCTTCTTGCTGGTGGGCGCGATGATCGCCACGGCCATGAGTGCGAATGTGTTTTTCTGGATCATTCCCGGCCAGCGCAAGGTGGTGGCCGCCATGACCTCGGGCCAGCCCTATGACGCGCAGTCACTGGCGATTCACGGCAAGCGCGGCAAACAACGCAGTGTGCACAACACCTATTTCACGCTGCCCGTGATTTTTGCCATGCTCTCCAATCACTACAGCTTCCTCTACACCCATGAGCACCGCTGGGTGCTGCTGTTTGTGATGATGGTGTCGGGTGCGCTCATCCGCCAGTTCTTTGTTCAGCGCCATGCCTTTCACCTGGGTCGCGCCAAAAACCCCTGGCCTTTTGCCTTGGCGGGGGTGTTGATCATTGTGGCGGTGGTGGTGGCACTCAAACCCGCAGCCCCCAGCAGCGTGGCTCAGGTCCAGCCCCAGCAGGCCGCGGTGACCTGGGCTGAGGCCAAGGCGGTGTTTGACCAGCGGTGCGTGAGCTGCCATGGTCCCCAGGTGCAGCTCAAGAACATCCGGCTTGACCAACCCGAGCTGGTCAAGCTCAACGCGCAAAACATTTACCAGCAGGTGGTGGTGTTGCAGCAAATGCCCATGAGCAATGCCACGGGCATCACGCCGCAAGAGCGCGACCTGGTGGGGCGTTGGTTCAAGTCGGGTGCGCCCACCCAGTGAAGGTGAGGCGGTGGGGCTTTCAAGCCCCTGGCCTGAGCCGCCGCGCTGGCGCTCAGGCGGCCTGGGGCTCTGGGCTCAAAGGCGCGTCGTTGGCAGCGGGTTGTGCGGGGTTGGCTTGCGCAGGCGTGGCAGGGCTGGGTTTGGCCACAGGTGCCGGCAGGCGATCGAATTGCCCCAGTTGTGTGCGGGCGCGGATGCGCGAGGCCTCATCCTTCATCAAATCAATGGCGGCTTGGCGCTGAACGCGGTATTGCGCGAGCTTGGCCATGTTGTCGGCGTGGCGCGCCTTGATGCGATCGGTGACCGCTTTCATTTTGGCTTGCTCTTCGCGCTGGCGTTCAAAGCGCTCGCGCAGTTGCTCGGCCGACCACGCTTCGTAGTCTTTATTGGCTTCCAAGGTTTTGCGCCAGGCGTCGTCCTGCAAGACCTTGAGGGCAGGTGCCAGGCCTGACCACGCGCCTCGGGTTGCCCACAAGGCCAGCATCAGCGGCCAGGCAACGACCCACACCATCACTTCGATCGAGTGGTCTTCCCACCACGCCTTCAATGCATCCATGACACGCTCCTCTTGGGCAGGTGGACGTCCACCTCGCACCAGGGGGTATCGGTTGAAGCGGCCCGGCCTTGAGTCGGTTCAAGGCTCAAGACCGGGGCTTTAGCGCGCAGCCAGGGCCAGTTGTTGGGCGATGCGGTTGTGGCGCTCCACCACCACGGGCAGGTCGATGGTGGTGATCTGGCCGTCTTGCACCACCCATCGGCCATGCACCATCACGGCATCCGCCGAGCCGCTGGCGCACAGCAGCAAGGCACCCACGGGGTCGTGCACCGCGCCCCCTGCCATGGACAGGGTGTCGGTGCGAAAGAGGGCGAGGTCGGCGCAATAACCCGGCGTGATCTGCCCCAGGTCGTGCTGCCGCCCCAGCACCTGGGCGCCGCCGCGCGTGGCCAGGCGCAAGGCATCGCGCGGCGTCATGTCCGAGGGGCCGGTATCGCAACCAAACGGCTCCAGGGCTTTTTTCACGCGCGCCAGCAGCATGGCCTGACGTGCTTCGTTGAGCAGGTGGGCACCATCGTTGCTGGCGCTGCCGTCCACGCCCAGACCCACGGGCACGCCCTGGTCGATGAGGCGGCGCAGGGGCAGGATCCCGCTGGCCAGGCGCATGTTGCTGCACGGGCAATGGGCGATGCCGGTGCGGGTGCGGGCAAAGAGGGTGCTGCCTTCTTCATCGATCTTCACGCAGTGGGCATGCCAGACGTCATCGCCCACCCAGCCCAGGTCCTGCACGTATTGGGTGGGGGTGCAACCAAAGTGAGCCTGGGTATAGGCCACGTCGTGGTCGTTCTCGGCCAGGTGGGTGTGCATGCGCACGCCCAGGGCGCGCGCCAACTGCGCCGATTCGCGCATGAGGTCGGTGCTCACGGTGAAGGGCGAGCAGGGTGCCACGGCAATTTGCAACATCGCGCCATGCGAGGCGTCGTGCCACTGCTCGACCAGGCGCTGGGTGTCCTTGAGGATGAAGTCCTCGCGCTCCACCACGCGGTCGGGGGGCAGGCCGCCCTGGCTCTCGCCCACACTCATGCTGCCGCGCGTGGCCACAAACCGGATGCCGGTGGCGTGGGCGGCAGCGATGCTGTCTTCCAGCCGCACGCCATTGGGGTAGATGTAGAGGTGGTCGCTGCTGGTGGTGCAGCCACTGAGCAGCAACTCGGCCATGGCCACCTGGTGCGAGGTGGTGATGGCATCGGGCGTGAGGCCAGCCCAGATCGGGTAGAGCCCTTTGAGCCAGGAAAAAAGCTCGGCGTTTTGCACCCCTGGAATGGCGCGCGTGAGGCACTGCACCATGTGGTGATGGGTATTGATGAGGCCGGGCACCACCACATGGTGGCGCGCATCGAACACCGTGTCGGCTTGGGCTTGCCAGGGGCTGAGGTCTGCACCGGCTGGCAAGACCTGCTCGATCAGGCCGTCACGGACAAAGAGGGAGCCGCCCAACCATTCGTCGGCGGTGTCGTTTTGGGTGGCCACGCAATGGGCGTTTTGAATGAGCAAAGTAGACATGGTGAATGAAACCAACAAGGTTGCTATGAAACAATGATCCGATGAACAACGAACAAGCCCGAGCACTGTTGCTGGGACTCTATCGCGCCGCCGTGCAGCGCGCCCAGCCCTCCCAGGTCATGGCCCAGTTTTTGCCCCCGCCGCCCAAGGGGCGAACTGTGGTGGTGGGTGCGGGCAAGGCGGCCGGTGCCATGGCCCTGGCTTTTGAAGCGGCTTGGCCTGCCCACGCGCCCCTGAGCGGCGTGGTGGTCACGCGCTATGGCCACATCCCGCCGCTGCCTGCGGGTTTGAAGCAGCGCATCGAGATTTTGCAAGCCGCTCACCCGGTGCCCGACGAGGCAGGCCTCAGAGCCAGCGAACGCATCGGCGAGGCGGTGCAAGGCCTGGGACCAGACGACCTGGTGGTGTGCCTGATCTCGGGGGGCGGCTCGGCCTTGCTGACGCTGCCCCAGGTGGGGCTGACGTTGGAAGACAAGCGCCGCATCAACCAGGCCTTGCTCCTGAGCGGTGCCCCCATCGATGAAATGAACACGGTGAGGAAACACCTCTCGCGCATCAAGGGCGGGCAACTGGCGCGCGCCTGTGGCGCTGCGCGTGTGCTCACCCTGGCCATCAGCGATGTGCCGGGCGATGACCCGGCGGTGATTGCCAGTGGCCCCACGGTGGCCGACCCCAGCACCTGCGCCGATGCCCTGGCCATCCTCCAGCGCCGAGGCATTGCTGTGCCCGATGTGGCCATGCAGGCTTTGCAAAGCGGCGCATGGGAAACCCCCAAGCCGGGCGGTGAGCTGTGGCAAAGGCATGAGCTGATCATGATGGCCACCCCTGCCCAGTCGCTGCAGGCGGCGGCAGACTTTGCCCGCGCACAGGGTTTGCAAGCGCACATCCTGAGCGATGAGATCGAAGGCGAGTCGCGCGACGTGGGTGGCATGCATGCCGCACTGGCCAAGGCGGTGGCTCTGGGCAAGGGTGCGTTTCCCAAACCCTGTGTGATCCTCAGCGGCGGCGAGACCACGGTCACGGTCGATGCCAAGGCGC